>NZ_PYSV01000004.1 GCF_003028415.1 Deinococcus arcticus | reverse complement strand
TGGGAGTACGTTGCAGCTGAAACCGCCGGGAGCCTGACGGCAGGCGTCTAGGCTGTGGCGCATGACTGGGGTGAAGTCGTAACAAGGTAACTGTACCGGAAGGTGCGGTTGGATCACCTCCTTTCTATCGGTACCTCTTCTTCTGTCTCTGCATCTTCAGCGCCCCCAGGAAACTGGGGGCGCTTCTCTTTTTACCCTGGGTGCTGGTTTTCAGCCCGGGCACAGAGAGCCGGCCACCCCCTAGCAGGGGGTGGCCGGTTTCTGTTGTGGCGCCCCTGCCCTCATGACCCCAGATGCTGGGGATTCTCGTTCCAGGCGTGAGAAAGCAGCAGCTGCACGTCCTGAGCGCCGGGGTCGTGCAGGCCGCTGACCTCCTGCTCCAGTAGTTTGATGGCGCGGCGAAACGCCTGCCGGTCCAGGTCAGGCAGGCCGCGCTCCACGTTCCAGCGCCGCAGTTCGCAGGTGAGGATGGCCAGTTCAAAGGGATTACCGCTGACCAGAATTTCAGTCACCCGGCGGTGGCGCGCGGCCCACTGCCGGGGCAGGTTCAGGCGGCTGGTCTTGAGGGAAGAGAGCAGCGCGGGCATGTCGCGCGCCGTGAGGGCCGCGCGCATGCCGGCCGTGTCGGGCGCCGCCACGGGCACAAACGCCTGACTGGCGGTGTTGGGAAACTCGACCTGATAGTAGGCGTGGGCCTCGCCGGACACGGGCCGCAGGCAGGTGCCGCGCACCACGCCAATGCCGTACGGAGGAAGAACAACGCGGTCACCGGGCTGAAAAGCAGTCTGCTTCAAGGTGTCACCTCTAGCGGCCAGGAACGAGGGGGCCAGCGGGAGCGGTTCAGACCTCACACGGGGGTGTGGGGCGGCGCCGGTTCACCAGCCAACAAAAGCGGTCCAGCCACAGAGCTGGACCGCGTTAGCGACAGGGGAGAACCAGGGGGTGAAGCGGCAAGCGTGCAGACCAGAGGACAGGAAACCAGCGGCGCTGCATACGCCCGAGTGTACCGCAGGTCGGCTGAAATTTCACCTGCGTTACAGTTGGTGTCAGGGCACGCCGGCCCGGCGGCGGCGCTGGGCTTCAGGCGGGTGGCTGTGCCAGGGCCAACCACGCGTCCAGCGTGAGCGCCAGCAGCGCCGCCGGCAGCGCGCCCGCGAGCACCAGCGCCGTGTTCTGCTGCGACAGCCCCCCGATGATGGGATCGCCCAGCCCCCCAGCGCCCAGCGCTGCGCCCACTGTGGCTGTGCCCACGTTGTAGACCACGCTGGTGCGCAGGCCTGCCAGCAGGACCGGCCGGGCCAGGGGCAGTTCCACCTGCCACAGCCGCTGCGCCCCGGACATGCCCATGCCGCGCGCAGCGTCCAGCACTCCGGCGGGCACGCCCTGCAACCCCAGAATCGCCTGCCCCACCACCGGGCCCAGGCCGTACAGCACCAGCCCCAGCAGGGTGGGCGCCCAGCCAAAACCCAGGGCCGGCACCGCCAGCGCCAGAATGGCAAAGGTGGGCACCGTCTGTCCCAGGCCCACCAGCAGTTCGGCCAGCTGCCGGGGGGCCGCCCAGCCGGGGCGGGTCACGGCCACCGCCAGCGGCAGGCCCAGGGCCGCCACCAGCAGTGTGGCCAGCCCCACCAGCCCCAGATGGGTCAGGGTGAGGCGCCACAGCGGCGGGTCCAGGGGGCCCACCTCGCCCAGGCCCAGGGGATTGACCAGGGCCGGCAGCGCGCCGGGCCACAGACACAGGCCCAGCAGGGCGGGCCACAGCAGCGCCCCCCAGGGCCTGCCGTGCCCCCTCACCGGGGCGCCCGGGTGTGCAGATCGGCCCAGTGCAGGGTGCCCACCGGCTGGCCGTCCTGGGTGACCGTCAGGGTATCCTGGCCCTCGCGCACCATCACACTCAGGGCGCTGCGGGCGTTCAGGGCAGCGTCCACGGCTGGGCGGCCCGGGTCGGCCGGTCCCCGGCGCATCAGGGCCGATACGGGCTGCCCCGCCAGCTGGCGCAGCGCAGCGTCCTCGCCCAGAAACTGCCGCACGAAGTCGGTGGCCGGGCGGTGAATCAGCTCGTCGGGCGGGCCGTACTGCACCAGGGTCCCCTCACGCATCAGGGCCACGCGGTCCGCGAGGCGCAGCGCCTCGTCAATGTCGTGCGTGACCATCACCACCGTCTTGCGCAGGCGCCGCTGAATCTCGCGGAAAGCACCCTGCAGCCGTTCCCGGGCCAGGGGGTCCAGGGCCCCAAAGGGCTCGTCCATCAGCAGCACCGGCGGATCGGCCGCCAGGGCGCGCGCCACGCCCACCCGCTGCGCCTGCCCGCCCGAGAGTTCTCCTGGCCGCTTGTGGCGGAAGGTGTCCGGGTCCAGGCCCACCAGCGCCAGCAGTTCGTCCACCCGCGTCTGGGTGGCGCGGCGGTCGTGGCCCAGCAGCGCCGGCACCGTAGCCACGTTCTGCGCCACGTTCAGGTGTGGAAACAGGCCAATCTGCTGAATCACGTAGCCCATGCCCCGGCGCAGCACCTCTGGTTTCAGGCGGCGGGTATCCTGGCCGGCCAGCAGCACCCGGCCCCCGGAGGGCTCCAGGAGGCGGTTAATCATGCGCAGGGTCGTGGTTTTGCCGCAGCCCGAGGGCCCCAGCAGCGCCACCAGTTCGCCCTCCGGCACTGTGAGGTTCAGGGCGCGCACGGCCGCCACGCCGCCGTAGGTCTTTTCGAGGTCCTGGAGTTCGATCATCCGGCTCTCCCCAACCGGGCGCCCAGCCAGCCTTCCAGGCGCCGCAGACCCGCGTCCACTCCGATGGCCAGCAGCGCCGCCGGCACAGCCCCCAGCAGAATCAGGTCGCTGGCGGCGCTTTGCAGCCCCTTGAAGATGTAGGTGCCCAGGCCCCCGGCGCCGATGAGGGCCGCCACCGCCGCCACGCCAATCAGCAGCACCGAGGCCTGCCGCAGCCCGCCCAGCCACAGCGGCAGGGCCAGTGGGGCCTGCACGCGCCACAGGCGCTGCACCTGCGTCATGCCCATGCCGCGCGCAGCGTCCAGCACCCCGGCGGGCACCCCCTGCAAGCCCAGCAGGCCGCCCCGCACCACCGGCAGCAGGGCGTACAGGGTCAGCGCTGTGAGGGCCGGGGGCACGCCTATGCCGCTCAGGCCAGCGGCGCGCAGGGCGGGCACGGCGTCTGCCAGCGCCGAGAGCGGGGCAATCAGCAGCCCCAGCAGGGCGAGGCTGGGCAGGGTCTGCAGGCCGCTGCTCAGGCCCAGCGCGGCGGCCGCCACCCGGGGGCGGCCCGCGCCCCAGACCGCCAGCGGCGTGCCCAGCAGGGTGGCCAGCCCCAGGGCGGTGCCTACCAGGCGCAGGTGCTGCCCCAGTTCCTGGACCCAGCGCGCCCCCTCACTCTGGGCCTCCACCACCACTGACCACGCCCCAAAGTGGCCCGCCACAGCCAGGCCCCCGGCGGGCAGCAGCCACACCCAGCCCAGCCCGCGCCGCTGCGGCCACGCCTGGGCTGCCCCAAATGCGGCGATGCCGGCCCCCAGCAGGTACAGCCACGCCCCGCTGGAGGCGCTGGCGCGGGCAAACGGGGGCTGGCCGGCCAGGGCGCCCTGGGTCTGCTGGCCCAGCAGCCACAGCCCCAGCGTCAGGGACAACGCCGCGCCGGCCCACACCCAGGTGCGCCGCGCGTGCCCGAACAGCGCGGGCAGCAGGGCCAGGGCGGCGGCCAGCAGCGCCCAGCCCAGGGGCAGGCCCAGCGCTTCGCCGGGGGCCAGGCGATTGGGCCGCAGCAGCACCCAGGGCAGCCACGCGCCCACCAGCATGGGCAGGGCGCCCAGCCACAGCACCAGCTTCACGTCCCGGGGCGCGCCCCGGTGGAGAGCGGTCAACGGATCAGGCCCCGGCTCCGCAGGTATTCGCGCGCCACGTCCTGCGCGGTGCGGCCCTCCAGCGCCACCTTGGCGTTCAGGCCCTGCAGGGTGGCCTGGGTCAGCCCGGCGAAGGTCTTGTTCAGCAGGCCCTCAATCTGCGGATTGGCCTTCAGTGTGGCCGTGCGGATGATGGGTGCAGGCTGGTAGACGGCCTGCGCGCCCTTGGGGTCTTTCAGGGCCACCAGCTTCAGGGCGCTCAGGGTTCCGTCGGTGCCGTAGGCCATGGCGGCGTTCACGCCGTTGGTGCCGCTGGCCGCCGCCTGCTGGGTCTGGGGCGGGGTGGCCCCGGCCAGCACCAGCTTCTGGTCGGCGCGCAGCTTGAAGCCGTAGGCCGCTTCAAAGGCGGGCATGGTGTCGGGGCGGTTGAAGAACTCGGGACTGCCGGCAATCTTGAAGGCGCCCCCGCCGTTCAGGTACTTCGCCAGATCCGCCACCGTGCTGAGCTTGGCGCGCTGGGCCAGGGCCTGCGGCACGGCGATCACCCAGGTGTTGTTCACGTTGGCGGGCCGCAGCCACGTGATGCCGTTCCGGCTGTCCAGCTGCCGCGCCAGCCCGTAGATCGTACCGGGGTTGCCGGCCTGTTTGGCCGTGATCTTGGCCTGCGGAAACAGATACACGGCGTTGCCGGTGTATTCGGGGTACACGTCAATCTCGCCGGCCAGAATGGCCTTGCGGTTGACCCCGGTGTCGCCCAGGGTGGTGCGGTCGGTGACCTCCAGCCCCGCGTTTTTCAGGGTCAGCACGATCATCTGCCCCAGGATCTGCGCTTCGGGGTCCAGCTTGCTGCCCACCACGATGGGTTTGGCGGCGGCGGTGCCCAGCAGCGCCAGGCCCAGGACGAAGGCGGCGCCTTTCAGAGGTGTGGGGATCATGGGGCCACCGTACCTGTGCTGCCCGGAGGCCGCGCGTGGGTCAGCTCACAAAGCCTTCCCACGGCTAACAGATGAAGGGTTTGTTAAGGGGAGCGGCAGGACTTGTCAGGGCCCCTGGCGCTCAGCGCTGCTGCTGCCCCTCGTCCAGGCCCACACCGAACCCCTGATCCAGCAGGGCCTCGTTGTAGGTGCGGAAGGCCAGCATGGTCTGGGTGCGCGTAATGCCTTCCACGCGCCGCAGCCCGGCTGTCACCACGTCGTCCAGATCCTCGTAGCGCGAGAGTTTCAGAATCGCCACGATGTCCCACTCGCCGGTCACGGAGTACACCTCGCGCACCCCACTCACGCCGGCCAGGGCCTCGGCCGTTTCGGGAATGCGCTGCCGCTCTGCCTGCACCATCACGATGGCTGTGACCATGTCTGTCATTGTGCGCCCCGCCGGGGGGGGTGTGCACCCGCCTGACCGGTCGTTCGGGGACGTTTCGCCGCCCTGGAGGCCGCTATTGTGCAGACATGACCGCCCCCGCCCCCACCCCGCAGGCTGCCAGTGCACCGGACATCAGTGCGCGCGAACAGCTGCTCAACCGCATTCAGCGCGACATCCCCATTGTGCAGCGGCCCTACGCCCGCCTGGCCGAGGAAGTGGGCCTGAGCGAGGCCGAGGCGCTTTCCATCCTGCGTGAGGTGAAGGCGGGCGGCGTGCTGCGGCAGGTGAGCGCCATCTTCGATACCCGCACCCTGGGCTACCAGAGCAGCCTGGTGGCCGCCGTGTACGATGAGGACAGGCTGGACGCCGGAGCCGAGGCGGTGAACACCCACCCCGGGGTGAGCCACAACTACAAGCGCAACCACGATTTCAACCTGTGGTACACGATTGCCGTGCCGCCCGAGAGCAACCTGGAAGCGCATGTGCAGAAACTGCACGAGCTGAGCGGCGCCCGCCTGACCCGCCTGATGCCCACCCTGCACCTGTTCAAGATTGGCGTGGAGTTCGACATGACCGGCAAGGAGGACTGGAACGCCAAGGCCAAGCCCCAGTACACCGCCGAGCAGCGCAACGTCGGCTATCAGGTGACCGAGCTGGACCGCGCCTTTGTGGTGGAGTTCCAGAAGGACCTGCCGATCACCGAAGAGCCCTACGCGGACGCCTGCGCCGCCCTGGGCCTGAGTATTGACGAGGTGGCCGCCCACGCCGAGAAGATGAAGGCGGCCGGGGCCCTGCGGCGCGTCTCGGCCGTGTTCCGGCACCAGAAAGCTGGCTTTACCTTTAACGCCATGGGCGTATGGGCCGTGCCGCAGGAAGAGGTGGCGGAAGTGGGGCGCCAGATGGCCGAATTCAAGGCGGTCTCGCACTGCTACCTGCGCCCCACCTACCCCGAATGGCCCTATACGATCTTCACCATGGTGCACGGCCGCTCCAAGGAAGAGGCGTTTGGCAAGATCAAGGCCATTGAGCAGGAGGTGGCCTCCGGCGTGGATCACGCCATCCTATACTCCACCAAGGAATACAAGAAGATTCGCCTGGAGTTCTACCAGCCCGAATTCTATGCCTGGGCGAAAGAGCACCTGGGCACGGAAGCGTAAGCAAGAGGAGGGGTCGGGGGGTTGTTTCCCCACCCTCCACTTCCGCCAAAAAAAGTCGCCCCATCACGGGGCGACTTTTTTTCGGCCTTTACAGCACCAGCAGGATGGGCTGTTCCAGGGTGCCAGCCACCTGGGCCAGGAACTGCGCGGCGCGGCCCGTGTCCACGTCGCCGTTCAGGCTCAGGGTGGCGCGTCCGCCTTCGCTGCGGCCCACGCTGAGGGTCACCGTCTGGGGGTAGTGCAGGTCGTCCAGATCCAGGGCGGCGGCGTCCACCACCAGCAGGTCCGGCGTGCCGTCGAAGTTGGTGTCCAGGGCAGCCACGGCGTCGCGCAGGCTGCCACTGCCCACCGTGTGGGTGCGGCCCTGGCCGTCCAGGGCCACGCTGCTCAGGCCCAGGGTGTCGGCGTGGCGCTGCGCGGCGCGGGCCACCAGCAGGCCCAGCGGCAGGTCGCTGGACAGCGCGCGGCTGACCTGAGCGCGCAGGTCGTGCAGGGCGGCCACATCGGCGCTGCGGCGCAGGTAGGCGCCGAACCACACGCTGCCCGCCGGGGTGCCGCTGGGGGCGGCAGGCATGGGTACAGGGGTCGCTGCCGGTTCGGGCGTGAACGCGGGCTGGGCCTGGGCCGCCACGGGCTCGGGCATGGGGGCCGGCTCGGGCTCGGCGGGGGTGGGCGCAGTGGGCTCGGGCGGGGCCACAGCGGGGGTGCTGAACACGGGCCCGGGGGTTTCCACCACCGGGGCCGGGGTGGGTTCAGGCTGCGGCACTGGCTGCGCGGGCTCAGGCTGCATGGGCTCGGGTTGCACGGGCTCGGGCGTAAACGCGGGCTCGGCCTGGGCCGCCACGGGTTCGGGCATGGGGGTGGCCACAACCGGCGCCGCGGGTTCGGGGGCCGGGGCCACCGGGGCGGGCGCGGCCGGCTCGGGCGTGGGTTCGGGGGTAGCCACCGGCGCCACTTCGGGCTGTGCGGGCTTCTGGTACAGGCGCGAGAGCAGGCTGCTCAGGCCACCAGCGGCGGCCGGGGCCGCGGGGGGCGGCGTGACCGGGGCCGGGGTAGGCTCGGGCATGGGCGCGGCCGCCACCGGCATCACGGGTTCGGGCATGGGCGCCACCGGCGCGGGGATGGGCTCGGGCATGGGGGCCGGGGCCGCGGCGGCGGGGGTCACTTCGGGCTCGTCGTCCAGCTCGAACTCGGTGTCCTCGTCCAGGTTGCTGGGGGCCGGGGTAGCCGGCACCTCGGGGGAGCCCGTGCGGGTCTGCTCCACGAAGGCGGTCAGGTCGGTGTCCACGCCCGCGCGGCTGAGCATGTCGGCGTTCATGCCGGCCTGGTTCAGCATCGCGGCGCTGGGCACTTCCTCGCCGTTCCAGTCGGGCGGGGGCAGGTCCACCGGGGTATCAGGCGGATCTTCCTCACCGGACATCACGCGCGACAGGTAATTCAGGATGTCCTGTTCCACGATCTGGCCGCCTGCACCGGAGCCGTGAATCTTCTGCCAGTCAATCCCGTTCGCTTCTGCCAGCACCTTGGCAAGCGGCGCAATCCGTTCCATTCATTTCCCCCTTTGTGCGGCCCATTGTAAGGGACGCGGGCATGGCAGCGGGGCGCGCCTGGGGCGCCCACATGGGGCCCAGGACAGCGCTTCCAACCTCAGCATGTCTGTTAGGGTGCCGCCTCGGCTCTGACAGCGTTCTTTCATGTGGCGTTCATGCCCGGATTGCCCCACCGGTCCCTGTTGCCCTTCTGGCCAGGGTGCTACCCTGCGGAACGTTTGGCGCGCCCCCTGCCCCGCAGGCGACAGGCGCGGGTAGGAGAACTATGCAGATACTTGAAGAGATGGGGTCGCGCGGCCACGAGGCCCTGACGCTGCTTCACCATGCCCCCAGCGGCCTTCGCGCGGCCCTGGCGGTGCATTCCACCGTGCTGGGCCCGGCCATTGCGGGCGTGCGCCTGCGCGACCAGGATGAGGATTTTGCCCTGCGCGGCGCCCTGGCCCTGTCCGAGAGCCTGACCCTGAAAGCCGCGCTGGCGGGCCTGAACTACGGCGGCGGCGCCTGCGTGCTGCTGACTCCCGAGTGCGGCATGGACGATCCCCATGCCCGGGAGGCCCTGTTCCGGGCGCTGGGGCGGCAGGTGCGCCCCATGGAGTCGCGCGTGGTGCTGACCGAAGACATTGGCGTGAGCCCGGCCGACATCGCCTTTGTGGCGCAGGAGACGGGGTCCACGCTGGGCATGAACACCGACACGAGTTCAGTGACCGGCTACGGCGTATACCGGGGCATGAAGGCGGCCGCCCGCTTCGCCCTGGGTTCGGAAAGCATGCGCGGCGTGCGGGTGGCGGTGCTGGGCGTGGGGGCCGTGGGGCGCACCCTGGCCGCCCACCTGCACCGCGAGGGCGCCCGCCTGACGGTGGCCGACGCCCGCCCTGAGCGCGCCGAGGCCCTGGCCGATGACCTGGACGGCGTGAGTGTGGTGGGCTGGAACGAGTTGCTGGACACCCCCTGCGACATTCTGGCGCCGTGTGGGTACGGCCATTCCATCCGCAGTGAAGACGTGCCCCGGTTGCAGTGCCGCCTGATCGCGGGCGGCGAGCACCACCCCATGACCCGCCGGGGCGAGGCCGCCGTGAAGGAAGCAGGCATCGTGTATATGCCGGACTTTGCCATCAACTCGGCCGGGCTGATTGCGGCGGCCACGGGCCTGGACATGAACCACGCTGCCGAACGGGTGTACCAGACCGTGGGGCGAATCACCCACGCCGCCGAGCAGTACGGCAAGGCCCCACATGTGGTGGCCCGGCGCATGGCCGAGCGGCGCATTGACCTGATCGGCAGCCTGGGGGGCCGGGCATGAGCACGCCGTTCATGATTGGCGTGGCCGGGGGCTCGGGCAGCGGCAAGACCACCGTGACGCGCCGGGTGATTGAAACCGTGGGCCAGCAGGGCGTGGCCGTGCTGAACCAGGACAACTACTACCGCAACCAGGACGACATTCCCTTTGACGCGCGCCTGAAAACGAACTACGACCACCCGGCCGCCTTCGACTGGGCGCTGCTGCGCGAGCATGTGGACGCCCTGATGAGCGGCGTGCCCATTGCCATGCCCGAATACGACTTCACCCAGCACACCCGCTCGGCGCACACCACCACGGTGCTGCCCGCGCCCGTGGTGGTGCTGGAAGGCTTTTTCGCGCTGTATGACGAGGAACTGCGCGAACGGATGCACCTGAAGGTGTTCGTGGACGCCGACGCCGACGTGCGCTTTATCCGCCGCCTGCTGCGTGACACCCAGGAGCGGGGCCGCACGCCCCAGAGCGTGATTGAGCAGTATCTGGAGTTCGTGCGCCCCATGCACCTGAGCTTCGTGGAGCCTACCAAGCGCTACGCCGATGTGATCATTCCCCACGGCGGCATGAATGAGCCCGCGCTGGATATGCTGGCCGCCCGCATCCGCACCACGATCTGAGCGCGGCCGGGGGCGTGCCCTTTTCCCCCCGGCCCCCGCCTTTGGATGGACGCCCCCCGGAGCGCCGGGCGGGCATCATGGCCTGCCGCCCCGCCCGACTCTGGACCCGACCCTTAGGATGTGCCTGTGACTGAGCCCGCCCCTGCCCCTTCTGCCGCCCGGCCGCCGGCCGGCCCCGCGCTGCCGCCCGCCACGCGGCATCCCTGGACCCCGGCGCTGCTGGGCGTCATGCTGCTGTCCCTGATTCCCACCGTGCTGCTGGCAGCCCAGCGCGTCAGTTACGAGCAGTCGCAGAAAACGGCCGCGCTGGTGATGGACTACCCGGCAGTGGCCGCGCAGGCCCGCCGCTTTGGCCTGGAGCCCGAGGCCCTGCTGGCGCGCTACCAGCAGCTGGGCGTGAACGGCGTGGGCCTGTATGAAGACGTGATTGGCAACCTCGTGCAGCGCGGCGAGGTGATTCTGAAAACGGGCGCCGACCTGCTGGCCGACGTGCCGGGTGCGCCGGTGAAAGCCCAGAACGTCTACCTGCGTTCGGTGGTGCCGGGCGCCGCCGAGGCCCTGCCCGCGCGCTACACCATTCCCACCCGGACCGTGCAGGCCGCCGGCCAGCGCTGGGTGGAGTGGCCCACCGACCCCACCTTCCTGCCCACCGGGCCCAACCGCGCGCTGCTGACGCGCCTGCAGGCCAAGGGCCTGACCGTGGTGTACCGCCCCTACGCCGACGACGCTCTGCGCGAGCCCGGCGCCGACTGGCCGGACGTGCCCTTCATTCTGTTCAACGGCGATGAGGTGATTGGCGCGCGCACCCCTGAACTGCTGGCGAAGATCAGTGAGCGCCTAACAGGCCGCGTTCCTGCCCTGATTGAAGGCAACCCGCAGCGCGGTCTGGACACCCTGGTGGCCACCCACGGCGCGGCGCGCACCTTCAGCATCAGCCCGTCGTGGCAAAACCGCCTGGATCCCCTGACCCTGGCCAGCAAATACAACCTCGCGGCGCGCGAGCGCTCCATGCGCCTGCTGTACCTGCGCCCCTACCCCACCATTGGCGAGACCGAGGCCCTGCTGATCCGCACGTCCGAACTGCTGCGGGCGTCCGGCGTGCGGGTGACGCAGCCCGGAGTGGCGCCCTTCGAGGAACACGGGCTGCTGCGGACCCTGAGCCTGCTGGGGCCCCTGGCCGCGCTGCTGCTGCTGGGCCTGAGCCTGCCGCTGCCCCGCCTGGGGCTGCTGGCGGCGGCGGGCACCGCCGCGCTGGCGTTCGCCCTGAACAGGTTAGACCCCTTCGCGGCCACCGCCCTGATTGCCGCCGTGACCTTTCCGGCGCTGGGGCTGGTGCTGCGCCGCCACCGCGTGACCGACTGGTTTCTGGCCACGGGTCTGAGCCTCGCCGGGGTGCTGTTCGTCTCGGCGCTGGGGGCCAACAAGGACAGCGTGCTGGGCCTGGAGCCGTTCCGGGGCGTGGGGCTGACCCTGCTGCTGCCCCTGGTGCTGGTGGCCCTGAGCTTCCTGCCGCGCCAGGACCTGCGCCAGACGGCGCGCGACATCTATCACGCCCCGATCAAGCTGGGGGACGTGGTGGTGATGGGCCTGGGGCTGGCGGTGTTCGCGCTGGTGTTCCTGCGCCGGGGCAACACCACCGGGGCCAGCGTGAGCGACACCGAGGCCAAGCTGCGCCAGGACCTGCAAGACAGCCTCGTGCGCCCGCGCTTCAAGGAACTGGCCGGGCATCCGCTGGCCCTGGTGGGCCTGAGTGGCGTGCTGCCGGGGTATTTCAGCGCCCTGCTCATTCTGGGCGGCGTGGTGGGGCAGGCCAGCATCCTGAACACCTTTTCGCACTTTCATACGCCGCTGCTGATCAGCGCCCAGCGCTGCTTCCTGGGGCTGGCGGCGGGCCTGATTGCCGGTCTGATTGGCATCTGGGCTGTGAAAACAGCGCTGCGGCTGTGGCAGACCTGGGGCCAGAAGCCCGGGGCGGTGAAGGCGTGAAGGTCACGGTGAGTGGCTACTACGGCTTCGGCAACACCGGCGACGAGGCCATTGCCCTGGCGATCACGCGCGAACTGCGCAAGTACGGCGCCACTCCCCTGCTGCTCTCGAACACCCCGGCGGAAACGGCGGAACTCTATGGCTGCGAAAGCGAGCCGCGCATGCAGCCCGGCGCGGTGCTGCGGGCGCTGCGCGGCTCACAGGTCCTGCTCTCGGGCGGCGGCGGCCTGCTGCAGGACAAGACGAGCGGGCGCACCCTGGCCTACTACCTGGCGATCATTCGCCTGGGCACGTTGCTGCGGAAGCGTGTGGTGGTGTTTAACCAGAGCGTGGGCCCCCTGAGCCCCCGGGGTGGGCGGCAGGTGGCGGCAGCCCTGCGCGGCGTGACCGTGATTGTGCGTGACCGGGGCAGTGTGGACACCCTGGCGGCGCTGGGCGTGCGGGCACAGCTGGGCGGCGACCCCGCGCTGCTGCTTTCACCCACCCCCGGCGTGACCCGCGATCCCATGCGGGTGGTGGTGGCCCCACGCGGCGACGTGACCGACGCCACGGCGCGCCTGCGCGAGGTGGTGGCCCGCCTGAAGGCCGGGGGCCGCCATGTGACCGCCCTGAGCTTCATGCCTGACCACGACGACGAAGCCGCCCACAGCCTGGGTGCCGACGAGGTGCTGAGCACCCGTGACCCCCAGGTGGCCCTGGACGCCATTGCCGGCAGCGGCTTCGTGGTCGGCGTGCGCCTGCACGCGGTAATTCTGGCCGCAGCCAGCCAGACCCCCTTTTCCGGCATTGCCTACGACCCCAAGGTGCAGGGCTTCTGCCTGGATGCCGGGGCCGCCAGTCACCCTGTGACCCTGAACGCCGACAAGGTGGCCGATCAGGCCCTGCGCCGGGTATTGCCCGACTGGAACGCCGTGGAGGACATGCGCCTGCGCGCGGCGCACAGTTTTGGCTGGGCACTGGGTAAATAGGCGGGGAGCGGTGCGCGGGACGCGGGAGAAGCTCCCGGCGTCCCGCTTCCCTTACGCCCCCACCGCAATCACGTTGCAGGTGCAGCGGGCCATGCTGGTCACGCGGCCACGCTCATCCCTGATCTCAATGGCCCAGACCATCACCGTGCGGCCCCGGTAGGCCAGGGTGCCTTCACCGGTCACCCACCCGCCAGTGACGCCGCGCACATGGGTGCCGCTGAGGTCCACGCCCACCGCCACCTGCCGCTGGGGGTCCAGGTTCATCCACGAGCCCACGCTGGCCAGTTCCTCGGCTAGGGCGAGGTTCGCGCCGCCGTGCAGGCGCCCGGCGGGCTGGCGGTTGCCTTCTACGGGCATGCGGGCCACCACCCGCTCGCGGCCCACCTGCGTGAACTTGATGCCCAGCCGCGCGCCCAGGGTGCCGGACAGGGCGTTCATGCGCCCGGCCAGGTCCTCCGGGCTCAGGGTGTCGAGTTCGTGGGCGGTGGGCAGCTGAAGGTCGGGGTGCAGCGTCATGGCCGCATGCTAGCCCTGGCGGTGGGCCATCGTCCGGCCCACGCCCAGGCCGTGGCGGTAGACCAGCTCGCCGCCCAGAAAGCCGCCCGCACCCGCCAGCAGCAGCCCGGCCCCTGACAGCGCCTTGCCCAGCCCACGTTTGCCCTTGCGGCGCGCCAGCAGGGACGCCACGTTCAGGGTAAAGGCGACCTCGTTGACCAGACCGTGGATCAAGCCGGTGCGCCGGGCCTCGCCCCGGGTGTTCGACCAGTCGGCCCAACCAGTGGCAATCGCCCCCACTGCGCCGGCGGTGCCCAGCGCCAGCGCCAGGTCGGCGGCGGCCTCGTTGCCCCCGGGCGTTCTGGCCGGCAGGTGGTCCAGCGCCGCCGCGATCAGCCAGCCGCCCAGCGGCAGGTGAATCAGGATGGGGTGCAGCGGATGGCCCAGCCCCTCGCCGTGCAGCGCGTCCAGCAGCGCGGGGGGCAGGTGGTCCTCGGCGTGGCGCAGCAGGGTTTGCAGGCGCTCGGCGGTCACTTCCAGGGCGCCGTGGTTGCTCAGCAGGTCCTCGGCGGCGTGGGCGGGCGGGCTGTGGGGCTTGAGCATGGGGAGGCCTCCTGCGCCCTACCGTGGCACGGGCGGGCGGCCCCGCATGTGGGAGGCGGGTTCAGGGGAATTCATGGCGGGCCCCGGGCCCCGGCGGAACAGAGCTGATTTGCCGGCTGCACGCCCGGAGGGGCGCTGCTCTTGCTCTCCTGCTTGCGCCGCTTGACAAGTCCGCTCGCCTGGAATCGCTGACAGAAGCGGTGGGGTCGGCGTCCCTCTCAGTCTGGACTGAGGTCCCGGGGCTCTGGCGTGATGCACGCGGCCCACCCGGCCTCAAACTCGGCGCGGTCCAGGCCCCGGCCAATAACCACCAGTTCGGACGTGCCGTCGCCGGCCGCCCAGGCATCGGCGGTGAACAGGTCGCGCACCGCCTGAAACAGGATGCGCTGCGGGTAGCCGTGCAGGTCCAGAAAGCCCTTGGCGCGCAGCACCTCGGCGGGGCGCGAGAGCAGAAAGTCCGTCATGAAGCGCTGCCACGCGTAGGGGTCCAGCGGCCGCTCCGCGTGCAGGGTGAACGACTTCAGGCCCGGGGTGTGCGCGGCCTTCTCATCCACCCCGGTCAGCACGCGCGGATCGAAGTCGTCGCGGGCGATCAGGGCGGCGGCGTCCACCTGCCCCTGCTCCACCTTTTTCATGTCGGCCAGGGGGTTGACCCCGCGCAGGACGCCCTCGGCGTGGGCCAGCCGCCCGGGGTCGGCCAGATCGGTTTTGTTCAGCACCACCACGTTCGCGTAGGCCAGCTGGCGCGCGGCCTCGGGGTGCTCGCGCAGGGTCTGCAGGGCGAATCGGGCGTCCACCACCGCCACCAGCGTGGTCACGCGAAAGGCCGCGCGCACCGAGCGTTCCAGCAGTGTGGTCAGGACCGGGGTGGGGTCGGCCACGCCGGAGAGTTCAACCACCACGGCGTCAGGCTTGTGCTCGCGCATGGCGATGGTCACCAGGGCGCGCAGCAGGTCGTCGCGCCCGGTGCAGCACAGGCAGCCGGCCGTCAGTTCGGTCACGTCGTCCTGCAGCCGCTCAATCAGGCTGCCGTCCACGCCCGCCGCGCCGAACTCGTTCACGATCACGCCCAGGCGGTGGGGCAGGCTGCGGATCAGGTGGTTGACCAGCGTGGTCTTGCCGGCGCCCAGAAAGCCGCCCACCACCACCACGGGAATGCGCTGATCAGCCTGGAGGTCTGGGGCACTCATGGCGCTCAGGATAGGGGAGAGGCACCCCTACAGCGGAAAGCGCACCCATACCGCCGTGAGCAGCTTCCCTGCCACGAGGACCAGGGTGCCCAGCCACAGCAGGTGCTCGTCGCGCGGCAGGCGGGCGGTGCCGGCCGCTTTCAGAAACTGCCCCCGGGCCCACAGCGCCAGCCCCAGGGCCACAGCGCACAGCGCCAGATCCAGCAGGTCCACCCGGTAGCCCGAGGTGAAGGGCGCGCGGTCTACCAGATGGGTGTTTTCGATGAGCTGAAACACCGAGAGGTTCAGCAGAAAGCCGGCGGCCACCGTCAACAGCGCGGCCACCAGCCGGCGCCGCAGCAGGGGCAGGGCAGAAGCGGGGCTGGACATGGGGGCAGTGTAGGAGAGGCGTGGCCGGCGCGTGGCCGCACCTGCCGGCCCCTTATACGGGTTCGGAAAAGTTCCGTAACACGTTCCGGAACTTTTCCGACCAGAGGGACTCGCAGAGCTGCGGAGCAGAGCAGGAAAGAAAGCGGATTTCCGGGAATTGGGCTGGAACAGCGCCGAAGGCGGGGAACATCCCCCTTCTTCCCGGATGGTACGGAAATGAACGGCAGTCCGTATTGCACCCGGTTCAGCCTCGCCCGGTTTCGTTCAGCCGCTGGCCTACACTGCTGAACGAATGTTGAACCTTGATACCCTGGCCGACCGCGTGCTGCGCGGCGAACGGCTTTCCCCCAGCGAGGGCCTGGACCTGCTGAACCTGCCCGACCACGACACCCTGCGTGTGGTGGACGCCGCGTGGCGCGTGCGCCGCGAAGCGTTTGGCGACCGCGTGAAGGTGAACGTGCTGCTGAACGCCAAGAGCGGCATCTGCGCCGAGGACTGCCATTACTGCTCGCAGGCCAAGGGGGCGGACACCGGGATTCCCCGCTACCGGGTGCTGCACCCGCGCGAGATGCTGGAGGAAGCCAGAAAAGCCCAGGCGGCCGGTGCCCAGCGTTACTGCATTGTGCTGGCCGGGCGCGGCGGCACCTGGAGCGAGGTGGAGCAGGTGGGTGAAGCCACCCGGCTGATCAAGGCCGAAACCGGCCTGGAGGTCTGCGCCTGCATGGGCCTGCTGCTGGGCGAGGAAGGCCAGAAAAAGGCCCAGGCCCTGCGCGAGGCCGGTGTGGACGCCTACAACCACAACCTCAATACCCATGAAGACCACTACGGCAACATCTGTTCCACGCACACCTACGCCGACCGGGTGGAAACCCTGACCCACGCGGCGCAGGCGGGCATGAGCACCTGCAGCGGCGTGATTATCGGCATGGGCGAGCGCCCAGAGCAGATCGTGGATCTGGCCCTGACCCTGCGCGACCGGGGCGCGGACTCCATTCCGGTGAACTTCCTGATTCCCATTGACGGCACCGCCCTGGACGGCGCCCAGAGCACCGCGCACTTCACGCCCTGGTATTGCCTGCGCGTGCTGTCGCTGTTCCGGCTGCTCAACCCCCGCGCCGAACTGCGGGCCAGCGCCGGGCGCGAACTGCACCTGCGCAGCCTGCAGCCGCTGGCGTTGCTGGTGGCCAATTCCATTTTCCTGGGCAACTACCTGACCGAAGAGGGGCAGGCGGCGGGCGCCGACTGGGCCATGATGGAAGACCTGGGCCTGCGCGCCGACACGGCTGGCCCCCACCGCCTGAACGCCCGGCCCCAGCCTGTGCCCGCCCTGGGCGACTGAGGCGCGCGGTGACCACCTTCTTTGTCACCGGAACCGACACCGGCGTGGGCAAGACGGTGCTGAGCGCCGCGCTGTGCCGCGCCTGGGGGGCCGCCTACTGGAAACCGCTGCAGACCGGCGCGCAGGACGGCGACGACGACACCCGCGAGGTGGCCCGGCTGGCCGGGTTGAGGCCGGATCAGGTCTTTGCCCCCGCCCGGGTGTACGCGGGCCCCTTTGCCCCCGAATGGGCCGCCACGCTGGAAGGCACGCGCGTTTCGGTGGCCGAGGTGCTGGCCTGCCGCCCGGCGCCAGCGGGCCCCCTGATTGTGGAGGGCGCGGGCGGGGTGCTGGTGCCGGTGAACGAGCAAGAAACCATGCTGGACCTGATGGCCGCGCACGGCGCCCCGGTGATCGTGGCGGCGCGCAGCGCGCTGGGCACCATCAACCACACCCTCCTGACCGTGGGGGCGCTGCGGGACCGGGGCCTGCAGGTGCATGGCGTGGTCCTGATCGGCCCCCCCGCCCCGCACAACCGCGCGGCCATTGAGCGCCACGGCGCCGTGCCGGTGCTGGCCGACCTGCCCCTGCTGGGCGAGGTGACGCCGGAAACGGTCGCGCAGGCCGCCGCCCTCTTTGGCCCCCCGGAGCTGGCCCATGGCCACTGACCCCATCCTGGCGCTGGACGCCCGGCACGTGTGGCACCCCTTCACGCAGGCGCGCACGGCCCCGGACCCCACCGTGATCGTGCGCGGCGAGGGGGCCAGCCTGTACACGGCGGACGGCACCCGCCTGCTGGACCTCGTGAGTTCGTGGTGGGTGAACCTGCACGGCCACGCCCATCCGCATATTGCCGGGGCGATTGCCGCGCAGGCGCACGCGCTGGAACACGTGATGTTCGCGGGCTTTACCCACCCCCCTGCCGCCACCCTGGCCGCGCGGCTGGCGGCACAGCTGCCCGGCGACCTGAACCGCCTCTTCTATTCCGACAATGGCTCGACGGCCGTGGAGGTGGCCCTGAAAATGGCCCTGCAGGCCGCCCACAACCGGGGCGAGGCCCGTACCCGCCTGCTGGCCTTTGAAGGCGGCTACCACGGCGACACCTTCGGCGCCATGAGCGCCGGGGCCAGCAGCGGCTTTTACGCGCCGTTTCAGGACAAGCTCTTTGACGTGACCTTCCTGCCCTACCCTGCCACCTGGGCCGGAGACCCGGCGGTGGAGGCCAAGGAGGCGGCGGCCCTGCAGGCCCTGGACGCCGCGCTGGGCGAGGACGTGGCGGCCATCATTCTGGAACCGCTGTTGCAGGGGGCCGCCGGGATGCGCCTGACCCGCCCCGCCTTCGTGGACGAGGTGATGCGGCGCGTGCGGGGGGCGGGGGCCCTGGTGATTTTCGACGAGGTGATGACCGGGTTTGGCCGGACCGGACAGTTGTGGGCGGCCCGCCACCTGCAGGAAGTCCCAGACCTGATGTGCCTGAGTAAGGGCCTGACCGGCGGCTTTCTGCCGATGGGCGTGACTGCCACCACGCAAGCGCTGTACCACGCCTTTGACGGTGACGCCTTTGCCCAGGCGTTCGCCCACGGGCATTCCTACACCGCCAATCCGCTGGCCTGCGCGGCGGCGCTGGCCTCGCTGGACCTGACCCTGAGCCCACAGACAGCCGGGCACTGGGCCCGGATCGGCGCGGCGCACGCGGCGTTCATGCCGGAACTGATGGCGCACCCTCATATTCAGCAGGTGCGCCAGTGCGGCACCGTCCTGGCCGCCGAGATTCACGGGGCAGGCGACTACGGGGGCAACACCAGCCTGGAATTGCGGCAGTTCTTTGCGGCGCGCGGGCTGCTGCTGCGCCCGCTGGGCAACGTGGTGTACCTGCTGCCGCCGTATATCGTCACGAACGAGGAACTGCGCCGGGGCCACGAGGCCCTGCTGGCCGCCGCCACCGGGTTTGGCCGCCCGCCCGGAAGGGCCGCCTCTTGAGCTGGGCGGTGCTGGAAGGGCGCCTCTTGGCCCTGCAGGCCGCGCACCGCGAGCGCACCCTGCACGACTGGATGCCGGACCCCCAGCCCGGGTACGTGCGGGTAAATGGGGCCCGCCTGCTGGACCTCGCCTCGAATGATTACCTGGGCCTGTCGCGCCGGGTCTGGACGCCCGAGACGGCCCAGGCGGCCCTGCGCGGCCACCTCCTGCCCGCAGAAACTGAAGTGGTGCTGGACGCCCTGACCCGTTTTGGCGCCGGGGCCGCGCGGCTCATCAATGGCAACCACCCCGTGTATGCCCTGCTGGAACGCGAACTGGCCGCCCTGAAGGGCACCCAGGCTGCGCTGGTGTTCGGCAGCGGGCTGGCAGCCAACCTGGGCGTGATTCCCGCGCTGGTGGGCCGGGGCGACGCCGTGTTCAGTGACGCCCTGAACCACGCCTCTATCATTGACGGCGTGCGTCTGAGCCGCGCCCAGACGCACATTTACCCCACGCGGGATCTGGCCGCCCTGGAGGCGCAGCTGCGGGCCAGCTCCGCGCCCCACAAGCTGATCGTCACCGACGCCCTGTTCAGCATGGACGGCACCCTGGCCCCGCTGCCCGAACTGGTGGCCCTGAAACGCCGCTACGGCGCGTGGCTGATGGTGGACGAGGCCCACACCGGCGGCGTGTACGGCCCCCAGGGCGCGGGGCTGGCCCACGCGCAGGGGGTAGGCGCTGGAATTGACGTCATGATGGGCACCCTGGGCAAGGCCTACGGCAGCGTGGGCGCCTACATTGCCGGGGACGAGGTGCTGATTCGCTACCTGCTGAACGCCGCGCGCACTTTCATCTTCACGACCGGGCTGCCGCCTGCGAACATCGCCGTGAGCCTGCTGAACGTGCTGCAGGCCCGCAACATGGACAGTGAGCGCCGCACCCTGCACGACCACGCCGCGCGGTTTCGCCGCGCCCTGAGTGCCCAGGGGCTGGACACGGCGGGCAGCGAGTCCCAGGTGGTCCCGGTGGTCCTGGGTGATGAGGCCGTGACCCTGCGCCGCGCCGCCGGGTTGCGTGCCCAGGGCTTTGGCGCCGTCGCTATCCGCCCGCCCACCGTGGCACCGGGCAGCACCCGCATCCGCTTTGCCCTGAGCGCCGTACACACCTGGGCCGACCTGGAACGGTGCGTGGGGGCACTGATCGGTGGCCGGCACCCGGTCCGGGGCGCCGCTTTCCCGTAGCCTGCGGGCCATGCCGGCTTCGCCCTCCGTTCTGCGCCGCCTGTACGGCCTGCTCACGCCCTACCGCCGCACGGTGGGCGCGGGCCTGCTGCTGCTGGTTGGCAGCGTGGCCGCCGAACTGTACCCGCCGCTGGTGTGGATCCGCGTGGTGGACCAGGGCCTGCCTGCCAGGGACTGGACCTTTATCGGCTGGCACCTCGCGCTGCTGGTGGCGGTCTTTGGCGTGCAGCAGCTGCTGTCGGCGTGGCGGGGGCTGCTGCTGGAACGGGCGGGGCAGCAGTTCACGCTGGACATGCGGCTGGCGCTGTACCGCAAGTTGCAGGGGCAGTCGGCGGCGTATTTCGAGTCGCAGCGCACCGGCGACCTGATTGCCCGCGTGACGGGTGACGTGGACGCCCTGCAGGACGTGCTGGTGCGCGGCACCGATGCGGTGCTGGCCAACGCCCTGCGCCTGTTGGGGGTGGTGGCCATTTTCATTGCCCTGCAGCCGCTGCTGGGCGTGCTGACCACCCTGCCCATGCTGGTGGTGGGGGTGATGCTCTGGCGCTACGGGCGCACCGTGCAGCCCGCCTACCGCGCCGCCCGCGCCCGCCTGGGCGACCTGAGTGCCCTCATTACCGACCGCCTGAGCGGCATCCGGGTGGTGCAGGGCTTTGCGCGTGAGGGCGCCGAGACTGCCCGCGTGGAGGCCCTGGGCCGCGCCCTGTACGCCGAACAGCTGCGCGCCGTGCGGCTGCGCAACCGCGCTTTTCCCCGCGCCCGCTTTGTGGGAAACCTGGGCAACGTGATCATGCTGGGCGGCGGCGCGTGGCTGATTCTGGCCGGGCAGTTCACGCTGGGCGGGCTGCTGGCCTACCGGGGCTACGGGCGCTACTTTTACGGCCCCATTGATGATCTGGTGAATATTGGCGACCTGCTGCAGCGCGCGGCGGCCAGTGGGGGGCGGGTCTTCGAGGTGCTGGACGCCCCGGTGGCCGTGCAGGACCACCCCGGTGCCCGGCCCCTGCCGGAACCCGCCCGGGGCGAGGTGCGATTTGAAGGCGTCACCTTTGGCTACGACGCGGCCCGCCCGGTGCTGCGCGGCGTTCACCTGACCATTCCGGCTGGGCAGCGGGTGGCCCTGCTGGGCGAATCCGGGGCAGGCAAGAGCACGCTGCTGGGCCTGCTGACCCGCACCCACGACCCGCAGGCCGGCCGCGTAACCCTGGACGGGGTGGACCTGCGTGACCTCACCCTGAGCAGCCTGCGCACCCACGCGGCCGTCATGGCGCAGGACACCTTCCTGTTTCACGACACGGTGGCCGCCAACGTGCGCTACGCCCGCCCGGGCGCCACCGACGCCGAGGTCCACGCCGCGCTGCAGGCCGCCCACGCCCTGGCCTTTGTACAGGCCCTGCCCAACGGCCTGAACACTGTGGTGGGCGAACGCGGGGTGAAGCTCTCGGGGGGGCAACGCCAGCGCCTGTCCATTGCCCGCACCCTGCTGGCCCAGCCCACCGTGCTGCTGCTGGACGAACCCACCAGCGCTGTGGACGCCCAGAGCGAGGTGCAGGTGGTGGCCGCCCTGCAGGCGCTGATGCGGGGCCGCACCGCCCTGATCGTGACCCACCGCCTGAGTCTGGCCCGCACCGCCGACCGGGTGGTGGTGCTGCGTGGCGGGCAGATTGTGGAGGACGGTCCCCCAGAGGCGCTGCGCCGCCAGGGAGGGGCCTACGCAGCTCTGGAACAGGCCATGGGTGAAGCCGTGGGCCACGAGCGGCCGGTGTCTTGAAGTGGACATGGCAGGGCAGAGGCACAACCTGGGCAGTGCATCACTGACCCGGTGTCTACGCTGAGGTGCAGGAGGCCCGATGGAGTACCAGCGCCAGCGTTCCCAGATTCGTCCATCTCAAGCGCGTCATCTCATGCTTGAAGGTGGGCCGACCGACCCACAGTTGGCCCTGTAGCGGCAAATGGCACGGTTCCTTCAGCGCCCTGCAGGCCTGCAACGGCAGGCAGCGGGGCCAGTGTTGCGGGCCTCAGGGCTGGAACAGCAGGAGGTGGCACGGCTTGCCATTCAGCGGCAGGCGGTGCGTGAGCAGCTAGCCGCGTTGCCGGACGTGGCCGCCCCTGTTCAGCGACCGGCCCCGCCCGTCCCGGCCAGGCCTCAGAGTCCTGCTGACTGGGTCACGGTGATGCGGCATCAGGCCGAACAGGTCGAAGGCCAGGCGCTGGACACGCGGCAGTACGCGCAGTTCACCGCCCTGCAGCGACAGGTGGCGAACACCCTGGTGCAGGGCTTCCGTGCCGACCGAGGCCCAGCACAGAGCCGCTATGACACCTACGGCGAACACTTGGCGAGCTTGCAGCGCCATGCGATCAGCGCCCCGGTGTCTCGCGTGGTGCTGGGCATGGTGCCCGCAGGCGAACGGCTGGCCCTGCAACGGGCGGTAGCGACCGCGATTCAACGACATCGACGGCGTGCCCGGGATTGACGATGGCGAGGTAGTCGCTGGCCGTCCTGCAACGGGCGGTAGCGACCGCGATTCAACGACATGAAGTCGAAGCGCAGCAGACAGCGACTTTCGCTCAACGGCAGACCTTGCAGCGGCAACTGGCGGAACTGGACGCGGAAGCGACGCAACCCGTTCTCCAGCGGATTCAAGCGAAACGGGGCAGTGGGAATCCGTTGCCAGAAAGCATTCAGCGGCATCTGGAACAGGGCCTGAACCATGATCTGTCCAGAGTGCGGATTCATGATGATGTGGAGGCGGATACGCTGGCCAGGAGCGTGAACGCCCTGGCGTTCACCAC
Organism: Deinococcus arcticus; assembly: GCF_003028415.1. Lineage (NCBI taxonomy): Bacteria > Thermotogati > Deinococcota > Deinococci > Deinococcales > Deinococcaceae > Deinococcus > Deinococcus arcticus. The sequence goes on along the minus strand of NZ_PYSV01000004.1, from coordinate 278,192 downwards.
CGGGAGTGACATCTTTTTCCAGAGTGGGAAGTTCAATCCCAACAGCCAGAGCGGCCTGGAACTGCTGGCGCATGAAGTGACGCATACCGTGCAGCAGTCTCAGGGGCGGGTGGGGCCAGGCGTGGACCCTGATGCTGGCTTAGAGGCTGAAGCCCGGGCGATGGGGGCCAGATTGGCAGCGCCCTACCGGAGAGTGCCTGTATTCACTCGTCTGAGTACCACGGCTTCTGGGTCCACCTCTTCAGCGCTGCAACGTCAGGCTGGCCCGCAACTGCGTCAAGCCAGTGCGAATCGCAACAATGTCAACCCGCTGGCTAATCAGCCGCAGACCTATACTTATTTCGAGATGCAACCCTTGAACAAGGGAAAACCAGCGAATTTAAAATTCGATCACGGCTTCCTGCAAGGAAAAGACGGGGAGTTGGATTTGAGTAAGATGCAAAAACCCACATTGGGGGACTACAAAAATAAACTAACTTGGAAAGCGAAAGCGCAAGCTGCCCTTGTCCTTCGCCCTGATCTTATTGATGCTGTCTCGGCATATATGCATTTCCTGGCAGGATCGGGTAAATCGCGTGACATAGGGTACGAGCGCTTCTTCAAAAATGATCCGGCTGGCAAGCGAGTCTATAATTCACTTGTGAGCGATATAGGTAATGCCATCATTGATAAAATGCTGAAGACTCCTAATCTAAAACACAAGAAAAAATACACAATGTCTGGCTCAACTCCTCTTTTGTTTGTGGGTGCAGGTGATGCGAGATATCCATACCCCGCAACTGAAAACTGGCAGAAAGCACTCGGAGCTCACCCACTGTGGGCAGATGTTTACTGGTCATTCACATATAACTCAAAGGGAAAATTTGAAGTTGGAGCAACAATAAAGATCAAAGTACAGGACATGTATAACTTTAATCCCAGAAGCATGGACCTTGCAACTGGCACCGGCGATTCGGTCAACGGACGCTTCGAAATTACTGGATCGGGAAGGGAGTGCATTAACTATGGCCATGCCAAAAGGTGGATCACCTTTTCGATAGACGCCGCCGGAATTGGCTCTCAACAAATGAATCAGTCTTCTCCTCCTCGATTCACTCCACCCAACCCGAGATAAATATGAGCTTTATAATGATTGTATTACTTGCTGTGACCATTATTCCCAGCTGCTCTTATAGAGCAGACTCTGGGGAAAAAGTCCAGAATGCGGAGGTTAAAATGAAGCCGCTCACCATTTATAAGGGAGGAATTATCGGTCAGCAGTTACGACTGCCAGATGTAGACCAGATCACATGGCTCTATGAGCAGTTAGGCCGGAACACTACAGCTCCTGGTCCAATAGATTATAAGTTTTATGCCGTTTTACCTTATAAAGATCGGCTTCCCCAAAGATCCTATTCCTTTTCTGACACACAGCCTGAAATAAATACACTTTTTATGCGAGCCGGAATAGACATTAAGACTTTCTTTGAGAGTGGTGAGCAGGTAAATGTTGACGAGCTGCTTTCTGCTTCGCTTATTCCGTTGTTCGCGGCGCAATGGAAGGGCCAAGTCCTGATCATCATGATGTCGATGTAGGCTGGATATTCAGAGCGACAGGGAAGCTGAGGTATTTACCTCAGCTTCCCTGTCAGTGCCTCTCTTTTTACAGTACGCCCCTGACCACCTTCACCACGTTCTGCACGCTGAAGCCGAACTTCTCGAACAGCACGCTGGCGGGCGCGCTGGCGCCGAAGGTGTCCATGCCAATCACGGCCCCCTCCAGACCCACCCATTCGTACCAGGGGGCCTTACTGGCGGCTTCAAGGGCCACGCGCTTGACGCCCGGCGTCAGCACGGAGTCGCGGTAGGAGCGCTCCTGGGCGCGGAACACTTCCATGCAGGGCATGGACACCACGCGGGCGGCAATGCCTTCCCCACTCAGGGCCTCGGCGGCGTCCAGGGCGAGGCTGACCTCGCTGCCCGATGCGATCAGGATGACCTGGGCCGCCCCCTCGGCGTCACGGACCACATAGGCGCCCTTCTTCACGCCCGCATGGTTGCGCGGCAGAATCGGCAGGTCCTGGCGGGACAGGGCAATGGCGGTGGGGCCCTTGTCGTATTCCAGGGCCATCTGCCACGCAGCGGCCGTTTCGTTGGCGTCGGCGGGGCGGATCACGTGGGCGCCGGGCACCGCGCGCAGCATGGCGATCTGGTCAATGGGCTGGTGGGTGGGGCCGTCCTCGCCCAGACCAATGGAGTCGTGGGTGAGCACATAGGTCACGGGCTGCATCTGAATGGCCGAGAGGCGGAAGGCCGGTTTCAGGTAATCGGCAAACACCAGGAAGGTGCCGACCATTGGGCGCAGGCCGCCGTACAGGCTCAGGCCGTTGGCGGCGGCCGCCATGCCGAACTCGCGCACGCCGAACAGCACGTTGCGCCCGCCCATCGCGTCCGCCTGCATCTCGCCGCCATCCTTGATGGTGGTCTTGGTGCTGCCCGACAGGTCGGCGCTGCCGCCCATCAGCCCCGGCACCACCTTGGCCAGGGCGTTAATCACCTCACCGCTGGCGTTGCGGGTGGCGACCGCCTTGCCCCCCACCTCGTAGCTGGGCAGGGCGTCGGCCAGTGTGGCGGGCAGGTCGCGGGCCAGCAGGGCGTCCACTTCGGCGCCCAGTTCAGGGTGCGCGGCGCGGTAGCCGTCCATCAGGGCGTTCCACTCGGCTTCCAGCGCGGCGCCGCATTCACGGGCGTTCATGTGGGCCGCCACTTCTCCCGGCACGGTAAAGGCGGGGTAGTCCCAGCCCAGGGCCTGCTTGGTGGTCGCCACGCCCTCGGCGCCCAGCGGCTCGCCGTGGGCCTTGCTGGTGCCGGCGCGGGGGCTGCCAAAGCCAATCACGGTGCGCACCTGAATCAGGGTGGGGCGGTCGCTGGTCTGGGCTTCCCGGATGGCGGCGCGAATCTGGTCCAGGTCGTTGCCATCGGCCACCTTCAGCACGTTCCAGCCATACGACACGTAGCGCGCGGCCACATCGTCACTTTCGGCCTTGCTGGTGGGGGTGTCCAGCTGAATCTGGTTGTCGTCGTGCAGCCAGATCAGCTTGTTCAGGCGCAGGTGACCGGCCAGGGCGGCGGCTTCGTGGTTCACGCCTTCTTGCAGGTCCCCGTCGCCCAGCACCGCGTAGGTGTGGTTGTTGAAGATGGGGAAGCCGCCGCGGTTGTAGCGCGCGGCCAGGTGGGCCTCGGCCATCGCCATGCCCACGGTCATCGCGGCGCCCTGGCCCAGCGGCCCGGTGGTGGCGTCCAGGCCGGGGGTATGGAAGAACTCGGGGTGCCCGGGGGTTTTGCTGCCCCACTGGCGGAAGTTCTTCAGGTCCTCAAGGGGCATGTCATAGCCGGTGAGGTGCAGCAGGCTGTAAATCAGCATGCTGGCGTGCCCGGCCGACAGCACGAAACGGTCGCGCCCGGCCCATTCGGGGTGCTGCGGGTTGAAGCGCAGAAAGTCCTGCCACAGCACGTAGGCCATGGGAGCGGCCCCCAGCGGCGCGCCGGGGTGACCACTGTTGGCGGCCTGCACGGCGTCAATGCTCAGGGTGCGGATGGTGTTCACGCTCAGCTGCGACACGTCAGAGGACATGCTGTTCATCCTACCCCGGCGCGAGTATGTGTCCTCTGGACACTTAGGGCAGCAGCGTTAACACAGCCGGGAACAGCGCAAAAGCGCCCCACCAGCAGGGGTGGGGCGGAAAAAGAGGCCGAACTTGAACCGTATCCGTCCTGGACCACAAGCACGCCACGGCGCTTCCATTCCGGTGACAACAGAATACGGCCCAGGCAGAATGATGTCAAGTCAATCTGTGAATGTGAGGTGAGTATGAATCGGGCTGTATGGCCTGGGGCGGCGGTGGGCAGGGGCATCTGAGGTTTTCTGACGGGCGTATATGCAGCCGATGCGCCAGATGGCCTAGCGGGGGAGTTCGCGGAACAGGGGGTAGGCCACGCACCATAGCCCCATGACCCACGCGCTCCACCCCACCGCCCACCTGCCGACCCTCCGCGCCTTTCGCCAGAGCGACGCCGCCGACGTGGCCAGGCTGGTGACCGACAGCGTGCGCGGCCACTGGACCTACACGCCCGAGCTGTTTCGAGAAGTCACGCCGCCCACCCGCCTGGTGGCCGAGCAGCACGGTCAGGTGATCGCCACCGCGCGGCTGGCCCCATTTGGCGCCGGCGTGCCCGATGCCCTGCGGCTGGACCTCGCCGGAGACGGCGACGCGTTTACCGCCCTGACCCTGGCGCTGCTGGCCGAGGTGCCGGCCGGATTCGCCCGCGTGCTGGGCGTGACGCGAGAGGACTTTACCGAGCAGATGACGTTTTTTCAGGCGGCGGGTTTTCGCAACGCGTGGCAGTCGTGGGGCGCCCACCTGGACCTGACGGCCTTTAACCCGGCGGCGTTCGAGCCCTTGCAGGAGCGGCTGTTCCTGGCCGGCTACGAGCCCGAGCGCCTTTCACCGGACGCCCCCGAGGCTGACTGGGACGCGCTGTTTGCCCTGCACGAACTGGGGCTCAGCGACCGGCCCCGCAATCCCACGACCACGCCCGACCCTCTGACCCGTGACACCCTGCGCGGCACCATTCGCCGCGAAGAAGCGGCGTTTGTGACCCGTTTCCGGGGTGAAATGGTGGCCCTGACCCGCCTGAGCCTGCGCGGCCCCGAGGTGGATTCGGAAGACACCGTGACCCACCCAGAGCACCGGGGGCGCGGCGTGGCGACGGCCCTGAAGGCCTATGCGCTGGCCTGGGCAAAGGGGGAAGGGCACACCCACGCGGGGACCGGCGGCACGGTCCTGAATCTGCCCATGCTGCGCGTGAACACCCGCCTGGGCTACCGCACAGAGCGCATGTGGATCACCTGGGAAAAAGTGCTGGGCTGACTGCAGAGCGCCCCCGCCCACACCTCATTTTTAGAGCGTGTGGGCGGGTATTTTTCCGGGCAGGTGGCGGGGGTTGACCTGGGCTGCATACCGCGCTATTCTGTTTTTATCACCGCCGAAGAAGGCGGGTTTTTTGTTTTGGACTGCAGGATGGGGTCACTTCCCCAGGGATGGGCGGGTATGCAGCACTCCCAGAAGTGGCCCCCAAAATTTGTTGTACAGAACGCAGTCTTTCAGGCTCGCCGGCTGGGCTTGACGCTCCGTGCATACCGCGCTATCTTGTTTCTATCACCGCCGAAGAAGGCGGCTTTTTTATTTTGGCTTTTTGAGTGGTTGGTACTGGGTCACTCCGCCAGCTTTCTCAAAGGCTGTGGTCAGTTCGTCCACTGGGGTTTCAGGCTTGCTGTCGGGGTCACCGGGGAGCGTTTTCGCGAAGACCTCCAGGGCGTCCGCATACCTGTCTTCATCGGCGTCCGTGCCCGCCGCCAGCAGCGTGTGGAGCGCCTGGGGAAAGGTCAGGTGGCGCCCGGCCGCTGCCTCCGTGGCAAAGGTCTGCTGCAACGCCTGCCCAAACGGGTTCCAGGCCGGCCCGCCGGTGGGGTCCACGTGGCAGTAGGTGCAGGGCATCACCCGGCGGTCCAGGGCCCACAGCGCGTTGCCTTCTGTCAGGTGCAGCTGCGGCGCGGCCTGCGTGCGGTATTTGGGCAGGGCCAGCGCCGGACTGACCAGCGCGGGGGCCGCCAGCACCAGCGCCCCCAGCACCCCGGCCGCCACGCGCAGGCTGGGCGTCATGCCAGCCAGCTGGGGCCGGTAAACGAGCCGCCCAGAATCTCTCGGGCATTCAGGTTCAGCCACTTGGTCAGGGCCTCGGCGTACACGCCCCGGAAATCCTGCTTGTACATGATGTCGCCGTCCGAGAGCTTTTCCAGATCCGGGCTGCTGCCGTGAACGCCGCCCTTGACCCCCTGACCCAGCGCGAACATCACACTGCCCTTGCCGTGGTCGGTGCCGGCACTGCCATTTTCGGCCACCCGGCGGCCAAACTCGGAAAAGCCCATGACCACCACGTCTCTGGCCACGCCCTGCTTTTCCAGGTCAGTCTGGAAGGCGGCCAGCCCTTCGGCCAGGGTGCTCAGCAGGGCGTCCTGCTCGGCGCGTTGCCCGGCGTGGGTGTCAAAGCCGCCCAGCGACACGTACAGCACCCGCTGGCCCACCCCGGCGGCGATCAGGCGCGCGGCCTCGCGCAGCTGCCCGGCAAACCTGGTCTGGGGATAGGTGGCGCCGGCCCGGTACTTCTTGGCGTTTTCCTGCACCCGGGCCGTATTTTTCAGCATCTGGCGGGTGGCCCGCGTGAGGTAGGCGGCCTCGCCCGTGCGCGGGGAATTGAGCATGGACTGAAAGGGCGTCTGCATGCCGTCGGGCAGTTTCAGCTGAAAATTGTCGGTGGATTCGATGCTGGGCAGGCTGAAGTCGCTCGCCCGCAGCGCCTGGGGCGTGGAGCCGCCCACGTTGCTGGCACAGAAGGGATCGCCAATCTGCTCGGCCAGGCGGCCAATCCAGCCTTCGGCCTGGGCCTGGGTGGGGTCGGCGGTGTGCCAGATGGCCATGGAAGCAAAGTGGCTGCGGTTGGGGTTGGGATAGCCCACGTTTTCCATCCAGGCCAGCTTGCCGCCGTCCCACAGGGACATCAGCGGGCGCAGGCTGGGGTGCATGCCCAGGTCGCCCGTGACCGTCAGCACGTCTTTTCTGGGAATGGCGATGTTGGGGCGCGCGGCGTAGTAGGCGCCGTTGGTGTAGGGAATCAGCGTGTTCAGTCCGTCGTTGCCGCCGGTCAGCTGGATGACCACCAGGGTCTTGTGGCCGCCGGCCTGCGCCGCAGCGCGCGCCAGAAAGCCCGGCATGCCACTGGTGGCCGCCACCGCCAGCGCCGAAAGTTTCAGAAAGTCGCGTCGGTTGGTCATGGGGGGAACCTCGGAAGGGAAGTGGGGCGTGGGTTGTGGGCAGTGGGAAAGGCTTGTGGAGAAGAGACACCGGGGTTTCATGGCCCCTCATGGCCCAGAGCCCATGGCTCATGGCCCGGAGTCCCCCTACGCCAGCTGGAATTCGGGGCTGATCATGCCCAGATAGGTGCGCTGGCGGCCCTTCAGGCTGGACAGCAGCACGGCCGCGGCCGGGCGCTCCTGGCCGGTCATGGCCAGCAGGCTGGGGGGCTCGCTCAGGTTGGGGGCCTTGGAGGTCAGGGTCAGGCCAGCGGCCACCTGCAGGCGCAGCAGCAGCGTGGAGTCGTTGATCCACTCGCGCCCGCCGTCCCAGCCCTTGACGGTGTCGGGTTCCAGCAGCAGCTGGCCCATGCGCCCGGCAGTCTGGGTGAGGTTCAGCAGCGTCTTGGCGTCGAACTGGGGCTGCCCCAGGGTGCGCAGGGCGCCCACGATGAACTCGATGGGTGAACGGATGATGCGGGCGCGGCTGGTGTAAAAGGCCTCGCTGCTCAGCAGCTCTTCCAGCACCGCCCCCACGTTGCCTTTCGTGCGGCGCCACGTCTCGGCGCTGCCCGCCACCGCCTGCTCGTCGGGGGTATCGGCCACAAAGGCGCGGTGCAGCTTGCGGGCCACGAAGGTGGCCGTGGCCGGGTGGGCCGTGGCCAGCCGGACGATGTCCTCGCCCCGCAGGTTGCCGCTCTGGCCCAGGTACGTTTTGCGCCCGCCGTCAAACTGCCCGGCCTGAAACACGAATTTCGGCTCGTCCAGATACTGCCTGTTGCCGCGCCCGCCCACGTAGGTCCAGCCGGTCAGGGCGCGGGCACCCTCGCGCACGTCGGCCTCGGTGTAGGGCCCGATGCCGGTGGTGAACAGTTCCAGCAGTTCGCGGCTGAAGTTCTCGTTGGGGCGGCCCTTGCGGTTCTGGTCGTTGTCCAGGTAGCGCAGCATGGCGGGGCTCTGGGCGATTTCCAGCGTGAAGCGCTCGAAGCTGTCGCTCGCCGCGTGGCGGCGCAGCAGGGCCAGGTACCCCGCCAGGGCCGGGGCATTGCGCACCTTGTCAGTGCCGACAACAAAGTGGTTGCTCCAGGTCAGGGCCAGCTTCTCGCGCAGGGGATGGGGGCCGTACACCAGTTCATACAGCCACGCGCCGCGCGTGAGCTGAATCGAGGCGCCCGGCGAGGCCCCCTGCAACGGGTCAAAGGGATTGCCCTGGGCCAGGGTCTGGTCAAAGGCCAGGGCGGCCTTGGCCACCGTGCGGGCGTCCTGGCCCACCAGGGCGCGAATCTGGGCGTCGGAAGCGCCAAACGCGGTGCGGCGCAGAAAGTGTGCGGCGTCTTCGGCGGTCAGTGTGCGGGGCAGGGGAGAGAGGGACATGACGGACTCCTGAAAGCAGGGGGGATTTATGGATTAGAGGGCGCGGGGGCCTGAAAAGTTCCCAGCGGGGTCTCGTCGGCGCTGCGGATGCCAGACAGGGCGGTCGTGAGGTTATTTTGCGGCAGGTTGCCCACCAGCCACACGAACACGCCCCCCACCCGCCGCGAGGCCACCCCCGGCGCCGCCCTCACGTTCCTGGCCGACACCACCAGGGTCAGGGTGTTCAGGCCGTCGGTCAGCGTGACCTCGCGGCCGGCGGGGCGGGCCTGGACGCCCGACGGCACAAAGCCAGGCGGCAGGCGCAGGCCAGGGAGCGCGCGGGCCAGCGCCCCGTTCAGGCCTGCCGGCAGCGGCGGCAGGGTCAGGGTCTGGCGGGCGGGGGCGGCGTTCACCCTGGTGAAGACGGCCCGGCGGGCCAGGTCGCCGTTCACGCTCCGTTCCTCAAAAGCCAGGGGAACATTCCAGACCGTGTCCACCCACAGGCGCCAGCGGGCGGCCTGGCCTGCTTTCGGGGTCAGGTCGAACACGGTGGCCGCGCGGCCTGCGACGGTCTCGGGGCCGACGCGCGTAACAGAAAAGTTCTTCTGCAGCAGGGCCGGGCGCACCGTCAGCACGGGCAGGGCGGCGGCGCGGCGGGTGGGCACCTCGCGCGGCGGAAACAGCACGGTGACCTCAACCTGCCCACGGGCGGCCAGGGTGCGGGCGCGTTTCAGGGCGCTCAGCACCTCACTCATATCAGCAGTGGGGTCGGCGGCGTGGGCCACGCCCCCCAGCAGGGTCAGCAGGACCAGCGCCCACGTGGTTGCAGGCCTCACCAGCCCTCTCCCCAGGCACTCTGGTAGGCGTCGTAGGCGGCGCTGGCAGGCAGGGCGGGGGCCGGGCGCAGGGCCAGCAGCCCCACCACGACGGCGGCCGAGGCCAGCAGGGTCGGCCACCACGCGGCGCGCTTCGGGGCCGGGCGGGGCGCCGCACGGAAGCGGGCCAGAAACCGCTCGGCGGCGCCCTCGTCGTCGGGCGACAGGGTGCGGGCCTGCGTCAGCAGCGTGTCCAGGTCGTCGGCCACTGGGTTATCAGGCACTTGGTTACCGGGCATGGTCATGGGGTGACTCCAGCGTTGGTCAGCCACGCGCGCAGGGCGGCGCGGGCGCGGGCAATGCGGCTTTTCACGGTGCCCAGTTCGGCGCCCGTGATCTGGGCAATCTCGGCGTAGTCCAGGCCCGACAGTTCGCGCAGGGCAATCGCCTCGCGCTGGTCTCGCGGCAACTGGTTCAGGGCGGCGGCCAGGCGTTCGCGCACCTGCGCCTGCTCGCTGCGGTGCACCGGGCTGTGCGGAGCGCGCGGCTCGGGCTCCTGACTCAGGGGCACGGTGGTCCGGGCCTTCAGGGCGCCGTAGCAGGCATTCAGGGTCACGCGGTGCAGCCAGGTGCTGAATTTGGCTTCGCCCCGGAAGGTCTTCAGGGACCGGTGAAGGCTGATAAACACCTCCTGCACCACGTCGTCGGCGGCGCCCGGCCCCACCATGCTCGCCGCCAGGCGGTGCACCCCCGCCGCGTGGCGCCTCACCAGGGCCTCAAAGGCGGCCTCGTCGCGCAGGGCGAGGCGCACCAGTTCGGTGTCCGGCAGGGGGGCATAGGGGTCATTCAAGGGCACCTCGAATGTTAGAGGGGACAAGGGCCGCAAAAGTTCCCTCCGGCCATTGGGGCGCCCTGGAAAAAGGTGGCGCGAATCTGGCGTTAAGGAGTTGCCGCTCCAGGCTGCTGGCCCACGAGCCTCCGCGCGGGCTCAGGATTCAGCAGGCCGTCCACTGTCTTGAACACGTACTGCCGGGCCCGTGCCTCCTGAATCATGGCCGGCAGGGCGCTCACCGTGCTCTCGACCTTGTCGTGCAGCAGCGTGATTTGCCCGGGGTGCAGGGTCCCTGCAAACGCCGCCTCCAGCCCCTGGGCGTCTGGGTTCAGATAGTCGGCCGCGTCGTGGCTCCACATGACGGTTCGGAGCTGATTGGCGGCGGCGGCCCGCAGGACGGTCTGGCTCAGGCCACCGCCGGGCGGCCGGAAGACGGTGATGTCCTGGCCAGTGAGGCGCCTGAGCAGCCGGGAGGTCCGTGCCAGTTCTGAGCGCACCTCGGCCTCGTTGAGCGGGGTGAGGGGCGCGTGGGAATACGTGTGGTTGCCCACCTGATGACCGGCCCGGACCATGTCCTGCACGAAATAGGGGTAGCGCTCTGCATTCTGGCCAATGACAAAGAAGGTGGCGGGCACGTCATACCGGCGCAGAAGGTCCAGCAGCAGCGGCGTGTAGAGCGGGTGGGGGGCGTCATCAAAGGTCAGGGCAACGGCCTGCTGCCCCGCAGGGCCGCGCCACACGGGCCGCAGCAGCGAGATGACAGGGGCGGGTGCCTGGGGAGGCATGACCGCCGACGGAGCCCCTGGCCACACACGCGGGTAGGTGCCTGCTTTCAGCGCGCGGGCAAAGGTCCGCCGGTCCCCGGCCGGCACCGACAGGGTCAGCAGGGGCGGTGAGGTGCGGGACGCGAAGCCCAGGTACTTGCCCGCGTCGAAGACGGCCACGTCCACCCCGGCCAGCCCTGGAAAGGCCCGGTACGCCGCGTTCACGGCCTGAATGGCCAGGGCCTGTCGGTCTGTCTGGGGCCCGGTCTTGCGGTTCAGGGTCACGGCGAGAGACGCCATGTGGACAAAACCGTTGCTGCGCAGACGCACCGAAGCGGCCTGGGGCAGGTGCAGCCGCTCCTGCGCGGCCGTGCCCGACAGGTCCAGCGCGCCCGGCACCGGGGCAGGCGGCCGGGTGGCCTGGGTCAGGGTGAGCATCAGCAGAAGGGCGGCCAGGGTGGTAACCAGGAAGCGGGCCCGGCCGGTCAGAACCACAGGTCCACCACCGCCGAGGTGGGGGTACCCACGGGCCTCGATTTCAGCCGGAGGTACAGGTGGCCGCCGCTCCAGCTGGCCGTGCTGCCTGGGGTCAGGGTCATGCGGGCTGGTTTGCGGGTGGCCAGGGTCAGCCTCAGGTCGTCTGATCCGCTGAGGTGGTGGGCGGCCAGCCGCAGATGGCGTGGCCAGCGGGCGGGCGTCAGGCGGTAGGTGTGGTTGGCCCACAGATTGGTCTGAAAGGAGCGGTTGGGGCCCTGGCGGGGATTGCCCCGGAGGGTCATGGGGGCGCCGTCCTCCCGGCGCAGCGTGAGCGGTCCAAAGGGCCCGGGCTGCGCGTCCAGATTCAGCACGAACAGGCTGACAGGTGAACCGGCGCAGCTGACCGCGCCCCACGCCGGCCGGGCCTGACAGGCGCGGGTGTTGGTCAGAAAGGGGGTGTCCAGCAAGACCGAGGTTCCTGCCTGACCAGTCACAGAGCCGTCCACATCCAGAAAAGCGGCGCTCCGGTAGCCGTCGGCTCCAGCGTCCTCGGGAGCTGGCAGCGCCCTGGGGGCCAGGTAGACGGGCTGCGCGTTGGAGAACCGGAGCTGCGCGGCCTGGCTGGCCGGGTGAAAGAAGAAAGGACTGTATTGCAGGGCCCCCAGCGCCCCCGCAGGCCGCGTGGGGGTGGAGACGAACTGAGCAAAGTGAATGTCCTGAACGGTGACCGGGCCGTCATAGAACTCAAAGCCCCTCAGAGGAAAGTGGGGCTCCTGCGGTTTGGGGGGGCCAGTCCGGTTCTGGCTTTCGCCCACCACCACGCCGCCGACCAGTTCGGTGTCGGCCGCCGCAAAGGTCACCCCGATGGCGTTGTCGGCCAGCCGCACCCCGCTGAGGCGCAGATTGGTGCCGCGCAACCACGCGCCGCGCCGGCGGTTTTTGTAGGCGGTCAGGCCCTGAAAATCGGCCCGCTGCGGGGGGCTGTAGTTGGGCGCTTCCAGCACGCCCGGCGGGTTTTTCAGGTTGTCCACGAACAGGCCGGTGTGCCCGGTGGAGTGGGCCACGTTGTCCCGGAATTCCCCCAGATTCGTGCGCCGGGGCCGAATGGTCTGCTGTTCTTCCGGGGTCACGCCGTCGCCCTGCAGCTGGGGCGGCAGCGAGTACCAGAAGCCCGAATGCTCGGCCCCGGCGGCCACATTGCCCCTCAGGACGTTGTCGGGGTTGGTGATCCAGTACGCGGCTGCAAAGACATCGGTCTCTAAAATCGCGTCTCTGGGCGCGGCGCCGCGCGTCTGAACCGCCAGATTGCCCAGCAGTCTGTTGCCCGTTTCGGTGCCGTCTTCCAGAAAAAAGCAGTGTCCCACGGCATTGAAGGTCACGTTTCCTTCCAGACGCGTGTCCTGGGTGCCGTGCAGGCTCAGGCACCGGTTGAAGGTGTCGTGGAAACTGGAGTCAGCGACAAAGGACTGGGTCTGCCGCCCGGCGCGGTGAAAGTGAACCGGGTAAAAGCCCTTCTGGCCCGCGCGGCCCAGACCGCTGAACGCCGCGCCGCTGGCCTTCAGGGTGCCGCCCGCCAGCACCATGAGGCCGCCGCCCAGCCGGGCCCGGCGAGCCTCGGCCACGCTGGTAAACGCGATGGTGCGGGTCAGGACCCCCACCTCGGCCCGTTCGTCCACGCCCTCGGTCACCTGTCCAAAGTGGGTGTGCCGCAGGGGCGCCCGCAGGGTCAGCTCCCGGCCATCCGGTGAGCGAGCCGCGATCTGGACCCGTTCGGCCTCCTGAAGATCAAAGCCGGTGGGGGCCAGCGCCAGCACATCGCCCACCTTCCAGTTGACCGGACTGGCCAGGTGCAGGGTGCGGCTGCCGGCCAGGGCCGAGCGGCTCAGCCGGGTCCAGCGGCTGGGGAGGGTTCCCCACAGTTCCAGGGAACCCCCGGCGGGCACCGTGACCAGCCCATTGTCCGGCGCCGTCACGCGCTGCCCCGAGCCCAGCGTCACCTGAAACCGGCGCCGCAGCGGGCGGTCCGGCTCGCCCACCTGCCACCGCCCCCCCACCTGAATGCTGGCGGCCTGCAGGGTCAGCGTGCCGGCCCCCGGTTCGTCCCGCACCAGCAGTTCTCCCTGAATGTTCAGAAAACCCAGAGGCGGCGGACTGAGGTCCAGCAGAACGCTTTTTCCCGGTGCAATGGTGACCGCCTGCCCCGCCACCGGCACGTGGCCTCCCCAGGTGCGGGGATCGGACCACAAGGCCGGGCTGGGCGGCCGGGGCCACGCGAGCCCGGCTGCCAGCGCACACAGGAGCACCAGCACACACAGGACAAACAGGGCCCCCAGCCGGGCACGGGGTCCTGGGCGCAGACTGGCCATACACGGATCACCGTACGGGGAGAAGGGCGCGCGGAAATCCCCCTAAAGAAGGACCAGGGCGCGGCGGGGACCGGTGGCCCTGGGCCGCGCCCCACCTGCCCCCCCGCTACACTGGGCCCCATGACCGGCCGCCCCCTCTCCCGCTCTGCGGAGGATTACCTGAAACATCTGTATGTGCTGGGGCAGACCGGAAAGGTGAACACCCAGGCGCTGGCCACCGCGCTGGAAGTGGCCCCGGCCAGTGTGACGGGCATGCTGCGCAAGCTGGCCGAACAGGGCCTGGTCTCGCACGCCCCGTACCAGGGCGCGCAGCTGACCGCCGAGGGCGAGCGCGTGGCGCTGGAAGTGCTGCGCCACCACCGCCTGCTGGAACTGTTTCTGCACCGCGCGCTGGGCGTGCCGCTGGACGAGGTGCACGAGGAAGCCGAGCGGCTGGAACACGCCCTCTCGGAGCGCCTGGAAGCCCGGATTGCCGCGTGGCTGGGCGACCCCACCCACGATCCCCACGGCGACCCCATTCCCACCGTGGACGGCGAGTTGCCGGCGCAGCCGCAGCGGCGCCTGTCGCAGCTGGCCCCCGGCGACCACGCGGTGGTGGCCCGCATTCCCGATGACGACGCTGCGCAGCTGCGCGCCCTGATGGCCGCAGGCCTGACCCCCGGCGCCCCGGTGCGGGTGGACGGTATGGACACGGCGCTGGGCACCCTGACCGTCTGGGCGCAGGACCACACCCTGACCCTGGCCCTGGCGGTGGCGGCGCAGATTCATGTGGCGTGGCCGGGGGCCGGGCGGTGAGCCTCCCGGGCCGCCTGACACAGCAGCGGCGCGCGCTGCATCTGGCCCTGACCTTCCTGACCACCCTGCCACTGCCGCACGTGACCCGGGTGGACGAGGGCGACTTTGCCCGGGCCAGCGCCTACTACCCGCTGGCCGGCTACGTGGTGGGCGGCGCGGCGGCGCTGCTGCTGTGGTGGGGGCCGCCGCTGCCCGCCGGGGTGGTGGGGGCGCTGGGCGTGGGGCTCTGGCTGCTGCTGACCGGCATGCTGCACTTTGACGGACTGGTGGACAGCGCCGACGCCCTGTTCGCCGTGAAGTCCCCGGCGCAGCGCCTGGAGATTCTGCGCGACGTGCATGTGGGCGCCTTTGGGCTGGCCACCGGCGCCCTGGCCCTGCTGCTGCTGTGGAGCCTGCTCTCGGCGCCCATCCCGGCCTACGCGCCGGTGGTGGCGGCTGTGAGTGCGCGGGCGCTGCTGCTGCTGCCCATGAACAGTTACCCGGCCGCCCGCGCCGAGAGTCTGGGCGCCCGCTCCCGCGAGGGCCGCATCTGGGCGGCGCTGGCGCTGGCGGCCCCCACACTGCTGCTGCCCGGCGCCTGGGTGGCGTGGCTGGTGGCCCTGGCGGGCGTGCTGCTGGCAGCGGCCTTTGCCGCGCGGCGCCTGGGCGGCGGCCTCAGCGGCGACGTGTACGGCCTGCTGGTGGTGGTGGCCGAACTGCTGGCGCTGGGCGCCTACGCCTGGGGCCGCTAGGGCCGTGGGCGCGGTGCTGACCCTGCATCTGGTGCGCCACGCGCCCACCGCGCCCAACGGGGAACGGCGTTATCCCCACGCCCACGAGGACGCGCCCCTGAGCCCGGCGGGCGAGGCGCTGGCCCGCACCCTGCACCTGCCTCTGGCGGCCCTGGCCTTCACTTCCCCGGCCCGCCGGGCCCGGCAGACGGCGGCCCTGGCGGGTTTTCCGGGGGCCCTGCCCACCCCGGCCCTGGCCGAAGCCACATTCGGCGTGATGGCCGGGCACACCTGGGCGCAGCTGGAAGCTGCCCACGGCGAGGCCCCCCGCCGCTGGACAGACGCCCTGGCCGATCCCCACTCGCCCGGCGGCCCCCCCGGCGGCGAGACGGGCGCGGCCTTTCACGCGCGCCTGGCGGCGTGGCTGACTACCCTGCCCCCGGCCGGCGAGGCCGTGGCCTTTACCCACGCCGGCCCCCTGTGGGGGCTGCTGCGCCTGACCGTGGGCCTGCGCGCCGCCGCCGCGCCGCCCGGCACCGTGGCCACCCTGCAGCGCAGCGGCGGAGACTGGTGGCTGACGCGGCTGCTCCCCCCACCCTGAGGCCAGTCCCTCCCCACGGCTCAGAGCGCATGGCCCATGGCTCAAAGGCCGGTGCCCCCCGTATGCCACAGTAACCCCCGATGACTGCTGACCTGCCGGCCGACCTTGACGCCCTCATTCAGGCGGTGCACCCGGCCGACCAGGCCGCCATGGGCCGGGCCCGGGCCCGGCAGGCGCAGCTGACCAAGCCGCCCGGGGCCCTGGGCGAACTGGAAGCGCTGTCCATCCGGCTGGCAGGCGTATTCGGGACCGAGCGTCCCCACCCGCGCGGCGTGGCGGTGCTGGTGGCGGCCGGGGACCACGGGGTGGCGGCGCAGGGCGTGAGCGCCTATCCGCCGGAGGTGACGCCCGCTATGGTGGCCAACTTCCTGGCCGACACGCCACACGGCCCAGGCGGCGCGGCGGTGAACGCCCTGGCCCGCAGCGTGGGCGCGCGGGTGTACGTGATGGACGCGGGGGTGAACGCCGAATTGCCCGTCCACCCGGCCCTGCACCGCGCCGCCCGTCGACAGGGCACCCGCGACCTGAGCCGCGAGGCCGCCATGACCCCGCAGGAAACGGCCGCGCTGGTGCTGGCCGGGGCTGCGCTGGCACGCCGGGCCATAGAGGACGGCGCGGACCTGCTGGTGCCCGGCGAGATGGGCATTGGCAACACCACGCCCGCTGCGGCCTTGACCGCGCGGCTGCTGGAGCTGGACCCACAGGCCGTGACCGGGCGCGGCACCGGCGTGGACGATGAGCGGCTGGCCCACAAGGTGGCGGTCATTCGCACGGCTCTGGCCCGCAGCGACGCGGCCGACCCGCTGACGGTGCTGGCCGAGTTCGGCGGCTACGAAATTGCCGCCATGCTGGGGATGATGCTGCAGGCTGCGGCCCTGCGCCGCGCCGTGGTGCTGGACGGCTTCGTGGAGGGCAGCGCGGCGCTGATTGGGGTGGCCCTGGCCCCGGCCCTGCGTGATTTTCTGTTCGCGGCCGGGCAGTGTGCCGAGGCCGGGCACGGCGCGCAGCTGGCGCACCTGGGCTTGAAACCGCTGTTCAGTCTGGGGCTGCGCCTGGGTGAAGGCACGGGCGGAGTGCTGGCGGCCCCCCTGCTGCTGGGCGCGGCGGCCACCCTGCGCGAGATGCGTACCTTTGAGGAGGCGGCGGTGCCGGCAGGTGCCTGATACGGACTGCCGTCCATTTCCGTACCATCCGGGAAGAAGGGGGATGTTCCCCGCCTCCGGCGCTGTTCCAGCCCAATTCCTGGAAATCCGCATTTGTTCCTTCTCTGCTGCGCAGCTCTTCGAGTCCCTCCAGTCGAAAAAATTCCGGAACACGTTACGGAATTTTTCGGAATCCGTATGAGACGAACTCGGAGCGCTGCTTTGCAGCGCGAGCCGGAGAGACCCGTCCCTCCGGGCGCGGCGCCCAGACATCGGAACAGAGCCGATGAGTCAGCGGAACAGGCGGCAGTCCGTATGAGGGCGCTTGCCACCACCCACCCCCTCCCCCAACCAACGATGAAGATTCACCCCCCGTTTTCTGACCTCCCTCATGGGCAAAAGCGCGTAAGCACCCTAGACACGCCACTGACCGCGCGCTTAAATAAAGCATGAGAAACCTCAAGGTTTTAGGGTGGTTGATCTTCACCCTGCTGTGGGCCTGGGGCGGCGCGCAAACGCTCCCCAGGGAGGTGCGCGAGCGCATCATTCAGGCCACGGTGATGCTGCTGCCCGCCGACCAGAGCGGCAAGCTGCTGGGCGGTCTGGGCTCCGGGTCCATCGTGAGTCCGCAGGGCTTTATCCTCACGAACTATCACGTGGTGGGCGACGCGGATGACCGCCTGATCGCGCCACTGGTGCAGGTGCGCACGGTGCGTTTTGTGGACCGCGAGCCGGAATTTACCTACTGGGGCAGGGTGGTGGCCGCTGACCCCAACCTTGACCTCGCGATTGTGCAGATCGTGATGGACAAGAACAAGAAGGCGGTATCTGGCCTGAAGCTGCCCTTCGTGGAACTGGGCGACTCGAACACCATGAATATTGGCGACGACATCTTCGTGTTCGGCTTCCAGGGTACGGGCGGCATGACGCTGACCTTCTCGCGCGGTTCGGTGGGCGGTTTTACCGGCGAGGACCTGGAAAGCAGCGGGCGCCAGTGGCTCAAGCACGACGCCCAGACCGGCCCTGGTAACTCGGGTGGCGGCGCCTTCAATGATCAGGGCGCGCTGATCGGGGTGCATACGGCCGGGATTGCGGGGAACAACAACTCGCGCACCTCGTTTATGCGGCCGCTGGCGCTGGCCTGGGGGCTGGTTACGCCCAACGTGCCCGCCTTTGTGGTGAAAAAGGGCGGCGCGCTGCCCGGGCCCCAGGCCAACGTGAACACGCCCCAGGAGCAGGGCCGCCAGTGGCCCCCCGCCCTGACCTCGGGGCAGAACAGCGTGAGCGGGACCGTGCGCGTGACGGGCAGCGCGGGCGCCGGTACCTGGACCCTGAACCTGACCGACCCCCTGAAAGACGGCGGCCTGAAGGGCACGGCCAGAAACGGCGCGCAGACCCAGACCGCCTACCTGTATTACGAGGAAGACGACGACGAGGTGTGGGTGGAGTGGACGCCCGACGGCAAGGCGTACCTGAGCTGCGTGGTGCTGCCCGAGGGCCTGGGTGCCAGCAGCTGGACCGGCAAGGCGTACTCGTTCAAAGACACCGATTCCGACGGCACGCGCAGCGGCGACTGCACCGTGAGCCTGCGGGCCGGGGCCCAGGCCACCCCGCCCAGCCCGGCCCCCGCTCCCAGCGGCCTGAGCTGGCCTCCCAGCCTGAACGCGGGGCAGAAGTGGAGCGTGGGCTTTGGGCAGAGCGGCACCTACACCGTTACCCTGACCGCGCCGGACGACGAGGGCGGCTTTGAGGGCACGGCGGCGCGCGGCAGCGAGCAGGGCAGCGCCCTGATGGAGTACGCCGACGGTGTGCTGCTGATCATCGTGCAGCGCAGCGACAAGAGTTTCCTGGTGTGCAGCGCTGAACGCAGTGGGCTGAGCGGCGCTTCGCTGCGCGGCGACGCCACCAGCCACAAGAATTCCAGCGACAAGGGCACCAGTCTGGGCAGTTGCACCGTGAGTCTGGGGACCGGCACCCCCAGCCCCGCTCCGGCGCCCAGCGGCCTGAGCTGGCCGCCCACCCTGGCGCAGGGCCAGAAATGGACCGTGAATTTTGGACAGGCCGGTACCTACGCCCTGACCCTGGGCGAGCGTGACGAGGACGGCATCTATGACGCGGTGGCGATCCGGGGCAGCGAGCGCGGCACGGGCCTGATGGACTATTCCGACGACGAGATCACCGTAATCGTGCAGCGCGCCGACAAGAGCTTCCTGGTGTGCCGCGCCGACCGCAGCGGCCTGAGCGGCGCCCTGGTGCGCGGCGACGCCAGCAGCCACAAGAACTCCAGCGACAAGGGCACCAGTCTGGGCACCTGCACCGTATCGCGCTGAGCAGGATTGAAGGCAGGGGCGCCCCGGGAAGCAGGGCGCCCCGCTTGCTGTGGTGGCAAGAGAACGAGGGAAGCGGCTGACAGCGGCGCCACTCGGACGCCAGCGCTAACCCCACCCTGGGCAACAGGGATTCAGGTCCAGACGGACGTGCAAAGCGGCGCAGCAGCGTGGGCAGAGGAGCTGGGGGCCCCTCCAGGCGCGGCGGGGCACACCCCGCACCAGGGCCAGGGTGTGGAGGGCAGCCGTTCGTCTCAGGACGGCGTGCCGGGCAGCAGGCGGCGCAGGTGGTCCAGATGAACGCCGTGCCACTCGGTTTTGTCGGCCACTGCGCCCTGAATGCCGTCCACATAGCCCAGGGCGCGCAGCAGTTCTCCGGCCAGCGCGGCGTCGCTGTGCAGGGCGCGCAGTTCGTCCAGTGGCGCGCAGTCGGTCCAGGCAGCCAGGTAAGCGTCGCGGGCGGCGGCCAGGGCCCCGGGCGTGGCGTCCGGGGCCAGCGAGGCAGGCTGGGCGTCCAGGAAGGGATGGGTGCAGCACGCATCCGACCAGTCCAGCAGGGTGAACGCGCCCCCCTGCGTGGCCACGTTTCCGCTGTGCAGGTCGCCGTGGCCCAGCGTGGGGGGCAGCGAACTGGCGGCCAGCCGGGCCAGGGCCGCGTCCAGTTCGGTGTGGCGGCCCCGCAGCGCGGCCGCTTCGGCAGGGGTCAGGCCCCCGGGTTGGCCCACCAGCAGCACCTCGTCGCCCAGCAGGCGGGGCCACCAGCGGCGCAGGTATCCCGGGCCCCGGTCCCGCAGCGCCAGCCTGGGCAGCAGCGGCCTGCTGGCGCGCTGCACCGCCGCCAGATGGCGCATCAGGCCCTCCAGGTCGTCGGTGCCTGTCTCGCCAGCATCGGCCAGCAGCAGAAACCCGCGCGCTGTATCGGCGGCCAGCACCCCGGGCGCGGCCCCCACCAGTTCACGCGCCAGAACCGGGGTCAGGTGCACCTCGCGGGCAAAAAATTCGGGCGCGGCCTTGAAGTACACCTGCCCGCCCGTGGTCGGCACGCGCCACAGCAGGCTGATCTGCCAGTGCTTGAGCACCTCCGGCCCGCCGGTGCGGCTCAGGCCCTGGGCGGCCAGTTCGGTGTCCAGCCACTCCAGGGCCAGGGCGCGCCAGGACCGATGGAACCAGGGCGTGGGTGGAGGCAGGCTCAGGGCGGCCTGCCGCCAGCCTATAGCCCGGGCTGGGGCCTCGTCCGGCGCTGCTGCGGGGCCCAGCGGCGCCGCGCTGTGCAGGTGCCAGACACACTCCGCGCGTGTGACCCCGCCCGCCGTGCCCTGCGGGCTAAAGGCCAGGCGGCGCCCCAGCCAGCCGTCCAGTCCGGCTGCGCGGGCCGCGTCCAGCACATGCTGGCCGTAGTACGTGGGGGTGTGCACGGTCAGGGTGTGGTGCGCGGCGACGCCGCCATGGGTCAGAAGCAGGTGCAGCGTGGTCTGGCGCCGCGTGGGCTGGTGGAGAGGAGCCGGGTGGGCGGTCATGGCGACTCAGCGTGGCATGGCCCCGCGCCGGCTCACATCTGCCAGCTGGCTTGCGGCCGGGTCAGCTGGAGCGCCCTGCCGGGCGTTCAGGCCGCGAACCGCCGCGTCGTGGGTGCCGCTGACCAGGGCGTGGGGGCAGCGCCCGGTCCACCCTGCGGAGTTCCTCGCTGTGTCTGCAGGAGGCTGAAGGTCTGGGCAATACAGTCGTCCAGCGGCATGGGCTCACGGCTGCCCCCGGGCATCTGTTCGGTGGCCACGAACGGCAGCGCCACCCCATGCGCAACTCAGGTGAGCCGCAGGTGATGGGTGAGCAGAGCGAACAAGGGCAAGAGGGGACTCCGGCAATAGAACAGCACCCCTGCGCGCTGCCCAAGAGGCTTTGGCCTCAGAGGAGTCCCGTACGCCTCCACTGGGCCGCAGCCTGGGTGCCGCCTTCTCCCGGGTGTGGCTGTGGACCGAAGCCCATCACGAGGCGGTGATGGCGGCGCGGCCCCAGAATGAGGCCATGAGTGACCGCGAACTGAATTTTGCGCGCGAGATCCTGGGCACCCGTTCCTACCGCGAGGTTCCCGACGCCGAGGTGCTGCAGGCCGCCGAGGGCCTGCTGGCCGACTGGTTGGCGGGCGAAACGCGGATGGAGCGCCCCAAGCTCTATGACCACTACGCGCTGCTGCTGCTGGCCCTGACCCGGCAGGTGCGGGCGCTGGAAGACCGGGTGGCGGCCCTGGAAGGCCCCCGAAGCGAAAGCGAATGATCCGGGTGAAGGTGTGCGGGACCACCAGCGTGCCCGACGCCGTGCTGTCTGCCGAGGCCGGTGCCGACGCGCTGGGGTTTATCTTCGCGCCGGTCAGTCGGCGGCGCGTGACCGCGGCGGTGGCCCGGGACGCTGGACTGAGCGTGGGCCCCAGCGTGGCGCGGGTGGGCGTCTTTATGGATCAGGGCCTGGACGAGGTGCTACGGCTCTCGGAATCGGCGCGGATGAGCAGCGTGCAACTGCACGGCCCTTTGTCAAGTCTTTACGTTGAGCAGGTGGCCGCGTATTATCCCGTTCTGCGCGTGTTGCGCCCGGCCGATCTGGCCGAGGCAGCCGTGTGGAAGGACCACCCCGCCGTGACCCTGATGCTGGATGCGCCGGCACCCGGCAGCGGGCACGCGCTGGACTGGGCTGCCCTGCGGCCCGCATTTCCCCCCGGGGCATGGCTGGCTGGTGGCCTGGGACCAGACAATGTGGCGCAGGCCATGCAGGTGCTGGCACCCGCTGGCGTGGACGCCGTGAGCCACCTGGAACTTCGCCCGGGAGTCAAGAACCGGGATGCCGTGCTGCGTTTTGTGCAGACGGCGCGGGCGGCCACGGCAGCCAGTTATCCACAGTGAAACGCGGGCCTGTGGATAACTTTGGAACCTGTGGAACGCACACGGCGTCTGTCTAAAAACAGCGTGTCGGGGCGGCCCAAGCCCCATTTGTGGTGGGCGGAAATCAAAGCTTCTGCTCCCCTTGTCCACAGCACTTGTGGATAAACCTGTGGATAACTTCAGGGGTTCACGCCCAGCCATGCGGCCAGCTCCTGGCCGGCCTCCACGATGGTGTGCGCCTCGGTGGCCGCAGCGTGTGGCGTGACCCAGGGCACCCGCGCGGTGGTGTGGGCTTTGGTGCGCAGGTCTTCCAGATTGCCGTGGTCGCTGCTCACAACCACCCGTGCGCCCACCTGCAGCGCCCCGGCCAGGAGGGCGTCCACCCGGCGCAGGTAGGCCCGGCCCGCCTGCCGGGCCTCGGGGGCCGCAGCGGGTCCACCCTGGTGGCCCAGCAGGTCGCTGAACCACAGGTCGGCACTCAGCAGGTCAAAGTCGGCGGTGACCCGGCCCAGCGCCTCGCCCTGGCGCGTGACCTCGTCCAGCGCACCCCGTTCGGTCCAGGGCGGCGCAAAGTCCAGCCCCAGCGTGGCGCCCAGCAATGGCACCCCCGGCGGGTTGAGCGCCAGCCCCGCCGCCTGAAACGCGAAGGGAAAGCAGCCCAGGCGGTTGCGTCCCCCCTGGCCGGGCTGCAGATAGGCCGGGTGGTAGTGGTTGACCAGGGCCGCCCGGCCGCCCGCCCGGGTCAGCCGCACGGGCAGCGAGGCCCCCCGCAGCAGCGCCTGCAGGGTGGGCCCGGGGTGCGGCCCAAAATGCTCGCCCATGTGGGCCACGGCGTTCTGGCCGGTCAGCCAGCAGGTCTGCCCGGTGCCCGACTGCGGCAGCCCTGGCACGCCCAGCGCCGCGTCCAGCGCCGGGCCCGCGTCCACCAGCGGGCGCAGGGTGGGCAGCGCCTGATCCCACACCGAATCCGGCGGGGCGTCCAGGGGGTGGCCCACCCCGTCCAGGGCCAGCCAGAGCAGTCCGGTCATGGCACAGAGGATAGGGCGTGGGGGAGCTGCACCATGCGAACACGTCCACGGCGGTGCCGTCCGGGTCGGCTACCGTGACAGAGTGCTGGGTCCAGGGCCAGCCCCACCCGCCCGGCACACGCTGGCCACTGGCATGGGCCGGCCCTGCGTGCGGGAAAACGCCAGGGCGCGCGCCATGTCGGCCACCGACCGGCTCACGGAAGTGGGGTTGGGGCTGCGCTCAGGGGACAGGTGAGGCTGGCTGCCTGTGCGCGAATTGGCCGATGCCCGCGCGGGCGCCGCCCTTTACCCTGTTCTCCATGTCCCGCCCCCTGCCCCCCGGCACCGCTGTGTCCCTGCACGCGCCCCAGGGCGGCCTGCCAGCGGGCACGGCTGGCGTGATCGTGGCCTCGCCCCGGGACGGCAGCGTGTATGGCGTGAACTTTGCCGGGCGCGTGCTGAACGTCAACCGCGTGCATCTGAAGGTGACCGGGACCGACCTTCCCCCCCTGGCCCCCCACGACCTGCGGCCCTATGTGCAGTACGCCTGTGTGATGGGCAGCCGGGCCTTTGGCCTCAGCACCGACGCCTCCGACACGGACCTGCGCGGCTTTTATCTGCCGCCCGCGCGGCGCCACTGGGGCCTGGGCGAGGTGCCGCCACAGCTGGAATTCGCAGCCCCCGGCGCCGAGGCCGTGTACTGGGAGGCCAGAAAGTTCGTGCTGCTGGCCCTGAAGGCCAACCCCAACGTGCTGGAGGTGCTGGGCTCACCGCTGCCGGTGCTGGTCACGCCGGTGGCGCAGGCGCTGCTGGACATCCGGGGCGCATTTCTGAGCCGCCGCATCGCGCAGACCTACGGCGAATACGTGCGCGCGCAGTTTCGCCGCCTGGACAATGAGCAGCGCACGCACGGCGAGGTGCGCCTGAAGCACGCGGTTCATCTGCTGCGGCTGCTGATCAGCGGGGCGCACGCCCTGCGCACGGGCGAGGTGCTGGTGGACGTGGGCCAGCACCGCGCGGCGCTGCTGGCGGTGAAAACGGGCGAGCTGCCCTGGGCCGAGGCCGAACGCTGGCGGGAAGAGTTGCAGCGCGATTTCGGGCGCGCCGCCGCCCACACCGCCCTGCCCGACCACCCGGATGTTGAAGCGGTGGAAGCGTGGCTGGTGGCCGCGCGGCGGGCGGCGCTGGACTGGTAGGCCAAAAGCACGTGCCGCGCCCCGGGACATGGCCGATGTGCCCAGGGCCGCTCGCCCGCTAGCCTGCCCGGCAGTGATGCCCTATGCGAATCAAATACCCTTCTACCCTCCACCTGCCCTGGTCACCCGGGCTGCAGAACGACGACCGCCGCATTCCTGATCTCTGCGGCTTCAGCGGCCGCGAGGTCGTGGTGACCGAGAAGCTGGACGGCGGATGTACGTGGCGTGCAAGTGTTCACGAGATTAGTGGAAGACACGCATGCCTACGCTTATGCGTGGGCTCGCCAGAACTTTGGCTATCGGCACGTCTCGCCAGAAATCAGGATATATACGTGTAATGGGGCGGGATTATCTTACAGAACGCGAATCAATTTAATTGCCAGGAATCTGACGAGAATCGCTGCAGCTGTTCTTCGATCATTTCTAAGACGTGTCGAAAGGCCAAGTCTAGGCTTTCGACGGATTGATTGACTTCAGCGAACCTTCCCAAAAAAAGCGAAATGTGAAATTTAGATACCGGATAGCCCGCAGTCTTGAAATGAATATGTGGTCCAACCTTGTGAATATAATCATAGCATTCAGTTTCTAACTCATCTGGATCCGAATGCAATGCCAAAAATTCCTTGCTCTCTATTAATGTGCCTAATGAAGTATACAGGTGTAGATACTTTTGTGTTAAATAGTAGTCCCCAGCAGATTTTGGATCCTCCTTCCATAATTCATAATATAGGAGTTTTATACTGTCAAACTTTGTTGATAGTCTCCAATCGCTAAATTTGATATTGTTGTCAAAATCATGGTCGCGAGCAGCAAACACAAACGTATTTTCCCCGACATTCCTAGGCTGTTCGATGCGCATTGCAGCCCTTCCGACTATAGGCTCGAGTAAGGTGGCAATACCTCCTTGTCTGCTAGGAATGTCTGAATAATCGATTTTAATAGGCACTAGGGCCCCGTAAGGTATCAAGATCACCAGAGCTCAGACCATATAGCAAAAGGGCCAGCTGATCTATATTTCTTCGATTATCCCAACTTTCCTTGCCCGTGGCGATTACCTGATCAATTTCTTTGATCATAGAATCAACCAAAATTACGTCCGAATTGTCTATATTGGGAACATATACATCCGTCAGAGTCTTTTGCTCAATCAGAGAATAGCCACTGCCATATTTTTGGGAGTTTCTCTCTAGTTGCCACATGAATACTTCGCTATTCATAATGCCGCAATAGAACTTTAGCAACCGGACCTCTTGCTCGTGATCAAATTTTTTTCTATCTTTAATTATGAAGTAGATAGATCGTTTGACAGCGTATTCACCAGACAGATCCAATGCGAATCGCGGACTAAGGAGCAAGTGTGGTGCGACGATCTTTGGCACTCGTATATCTTTAGGCTGCCGTGGACGTTCGGGCTTCCACCAATTGGATTCATTGACCCTAGATTTTTGAAGCCGATTTTCTCGTTGCGCGCTTAAATGCAAATACGTGTTTTTATATTTCGAAACAGAATCGAATGTTATTTCCTTTTCATCCAGATAGGGGTAAAAAACTAGTTCTCCAGTGGATTCAGGAAGTACGAAACGGGTAATTTTTTTATCTGGCATATATTTCATGTAAAGTACGCGTTCTGATGCAGGAACAGCCTTTTCTAGTCTAATGAAGACTTCATCGTCGCCAGTATTAAACCCCTGCTTGGGTGTGATATGATTTTTCAAGGGGGAGTTCTGCTCAATTTTGGCTTGTATAACGTAGAGACTGCTGGGTATTGGCTTCCATTGTGAGTTTTTGAATTGGTTTTGCAGCACTCTGTATATTGAATAATTCGGGTCGGTGATCTCAAAACCATCTAAAATTGCCTCTAATGCATGACCAGGAAAGTCCCTAACCTGGGCATAGATTAGTGAGTGCTCGACGGTCGGCTTAGCCTTCTGAATAATGAGCAAGATAACATAAGTACTCACATTTTCAAAAACTTTGATCTTTGTTAAATCGATCAAATATCGAATTGTGAAATCTTCGGAAATATGATTCCTTAACAAGTTCGCATTTTCATTTAAAAGGAATGCATGAGGAACAACAAAAAATGCCTGACCACCCGGCTTCAGCAGGCGCAGTGCGATATTCATAAACGCTAGGTAGCTTTCCTGACGTCCACCATAAAAATTATCTAATGCAGAAACAACCTTATCCTTCTCCTCAGTGCCGAGTTCCTCTACTGGAATGTAAGGAGGATTTGACATTACGGCGTCAAATGTATCTCTAAGGTCTGGCATCTTATTCAGAATATCCAAGGCATCTTCATTGATGACGTTCAATGTTGGTGGAAACGACCCATTAATCGATAAGTGTAGAAGTGCTAAAGATAAGCGTGTAGCTTGAGTTGCGCTGTAATCAATGTCTATTGCCCAACTATTCTCAAAAGCGATGGGCGTAAGTCCATTCGAAAGAGAGTTAAACGTGTAATTAGCGTTCTCTAAAAAGCTTCTGGGAAATATTCCGGATCCACATGCATGATCGACGGTTACCAATCCTGGTAGGTCGGATGGGGCATGTGAGTCAATAAGAACTCTACTAAAGAAATTAGCAATGTATTGAGGGGTATAAACTGCGCCAAGTTCCCTGTTTGCCACTTCAGTTGGAGGCATGGGGAATAATGTAGGCATTTTTGTCTCAATTACTCTCAAATTGGCAACATACTTCTCGTATATTTTCCCCAAGGCGTGCTTGCCAATAAGGGAAAAGTCATATTTATAAAGTTTGTTCCCATAGAAGTCTTTAAATAGTTCTAGAGCATCCATTATGGGAAATGCATCGAGATCCGATAACAAAGTTTCGTCGTAAAGGTAATCGGGCGCGGTGATTCCCTGGAGTTTGGCAATGGCTGCCATAAAGACGTCTTTAACTGTTGATCCAGTAGACACAGATGATGCAGCCTTTTCAAGCAAATTACTTTCTACTGCCATTCCGTTGGCTCGCCTATAATCTTCAACTGAACGTATAAAAAATATTGTATTGAAAAAATTTGACAAAACTCGATTATCTACAACTCTTCCCATCTTCAAGCTGATATTTCTTTTCCAGAAAGATATCCTCTCTATTAATGCATCATCTAAAGCTGATATATTTGGATTTGGACGCTTTGAAATTGCACGTAAAAAGTGATCATATTTTAGAGCTTCAAAATTATCTATATTTAGTAGCCTCGTTTCTGGGAATAGTCTAGTACTTCTGTTATAAATTATGTTTATCTCATCGTTTTGAACGATGATATTCCAATCGACGAGGTTGTTATATGAAACTGTTGCGAGATATTTAACATTCTCCATTGAGAGGTCAGAAAATCTGGACCCTCTCAAAAACGAAATCACCGCAGCGTCTTGCAGTCCATGCTCCATCATCACATGTGCATTTACAAAAGAAGCAGAGGCGGGGTCATCAATTCGATAACTTGGTCGCCACCCGAAACTTCTTGAGAATGATTCAAGGAGTTTCGGAGTTTCTGAGCTGAAACCCTGTGGGCCAGTGAGTCTAACCAAGATTTCATAATCCTCTTTATTCATTGAAGGCTTACTCCTGAGCTAAATGGCCCCGCTTAGGGATTGACCTGAGCTGTAGAACGCGCGAATTAGATAGTGCTGCTGGGCTATCCCGATTTCACTTTACTGCTACGAACCGTCTGAAATCTGCACTCTCCGCCAGCGGTTCTGGAATGTTCGGCTTGAGTCGGAGGGTACTCGCCGCGGGACTGCCCTGAAGCCGACTGCCTCCTGTGGGTGTCGTCCTATGACCTGATGAACACAAACTCAGTCCTGTATAATATTTTCCTCGTTATACACGCGAAAATTGCCACTGTGATCATTTTAAGATCCAACACATCGGATCGAACACCAGCCTCTACCGGGACGACCTGCACGCGCGCAGCCTGGACACCCGCCCGCACCCCTCGCGCACCTGGGTGAAGGCCGAGCGGGGCCGCATTGGCCACGAGATTCCGCCGGGCTGGCGCCTGTGCGGCGAGAACGTGTACGCCGTGCACAGCCTGCGCTATGCCGATCTGGACGGCTACTTCTACCTGTTTTCCGTGTGGGACGAGCACAACGTCTCGCGCCCGTGGGACGAGGTGCGGGCCTGGGCCCGGCGGCTGGCGCTGCCCACCCCGCGTGAGCTGTACCGGGGCCCCTGGGACGAGGCCGCCCTGCGCGCCCTGCACGTGAACCCGGAGCAGATGGAAGGTTACGTGGTGCGCGTGACCGGCGAGATTCCCTACGCCGAGTTTGGGCGCCGCGTGGCCAAATGGGTGCGCCGGGGCCACGTGCAGACCGGCGCCCACTGGCTGAGCAAACCCGTGGAGGCCAACGGCCTGAAGGAGCAGCCATGACCACCCATGCGGCGCGTGTGCAGCTGGCGCAGGAGACACTGAAATTTTTGCGGCAGGGCTGGTATCCGGCCGGCGGGGCGCAGGTGCCCCTGCCGGATCTGCGCCCCATGCTGGACGGCACCCGGCTGCTGACCCCGGCCGACGGACCAGCCCTGCTGAAGGCCCTGCGGGCGACCCAGGGCCGCTGCGTCACCCGCACTGAGGTCACCCCCGAAACGACCTTTGCGGCGGCCCGGCGCCTGCGGGCCCACGGCGCCGAAGTTCTGGCGCTGAATTTCGCCTCGGCCCTGAAGCCGGGCGGCGGCTTTCTGAAGGGGAGCCTGTCTCAGGAAGAGGACCTGTGCCGCTGCAGTGCGCTTCACCTGTCCCTGACCGCGCCGCAGGTCTGGGGCTATTACGCGGCCAACCGCGAGGAGGGGTCCGCCCTGTATACCGATCATCTGATCTACAGCCCGCAGGTGCCCGTGTTCCGCGACGACGAGAGTGCTCTGTTGCCCCACCCGGTCACAGTCAACGTGCTGACGGCGCCCGCCCCCAACGCCGGGGCCGTGGCGGTGGGCGAGCCCGAGCGCCGCGCTGAGGTTGCGGGTGTGCTGCGCCGCCGCGCCGCACGGGTGCTGGGCGCCGCCGCCCAGACCGGGCAAACCCATCTGGTGCTGGGTGCCTGGGGCTGCGGCGTGTTCCTGAACAACCCGGTGACTGTGGCCGCCCTCTTCCGCGAACTGCTGGCCACCGAGGCGGCGGGCGTGTTTGAGCACGTGACGTTTGCGGTGTATGACCGCCAGGCAGGTCAGCCGGTGCTGCAGGCCTTTCAGCGCGCGCTGGGCACTCCATGAACGCCCCCACTGTTCCCACGGTGCTGGCCCTGCTGGCCGAGGGCCAGCCCCTGACCTTTGAGACCATAGGCGCGGCCTTCACGCCCTTTGTGCCGTTGCTGGCGCGCCTGCCCGGGATTCCACAGGACCCCCAGTGGCACGCCGAGGGGTCCGTGGCCGCCCACAGCGCCCTGGTGGTGGCGCACGCCCACACCCTGGCCGATGAGGCGGGCCTGCGCGGCGAGGCCCGGGCCGCACTGCTGCTGGCCGCTGCCCTGCACGATCTGGGCAAGGCGCACACCACGCGCGAGGAACCCGACGAGATGGGCGAGGCGCGTCTGCGTTCGCCGGGCCACGCCCGGCGCGGCCGGGATGAACTGGCCTTCCGGTTGCTGGACGCAGGAGTGAGTCGGGGGCTGCTGCTTAGAGTCCTGGCCCTGGTGGCCGAGCACCACAGCCTGCACCGCGCGCTGGACGGCGACTGGGCGCGCGGGGTGCCCGCCCTGCCCGCGCTGACCCGGCTGGCCCGCGCCGATGCCCGGGGCCGCGTGGTCCTGAGCGGCGACGCGGCGCGCGGAGAAGAAACGGCCGACCTGCTCGAACTGGCCGCCCGGGAGCTGGGGGTGTGGGCAGGGGGCGACCCCTTCGCCGCCTTCCGCGCCGAGGTGGCCGACCTGCTGCCCGGCGCCAGCCCGGATCTGCTGGCGCTGGCCGTGGGGCGCGGCCTGCAGGACTGGGCAGCGGGCCGGATTCATACCCCCCACGAAGCCGCCGCCCGGGTGCAGGACGCGGCCCGGCAGGGCTTCCCCCAACTGACGGTGCTGTGCGGGCCCAGTGGCAGCGGCAAATCCACCCTGGCCGCCGAGTACGCCGCCAGCGGCGGGGACACCGAGGTGGTGAGCCTGGACGCCCTGCGTGCCCGGATCGGCGGGGGCCGTCACAGCGCGAAGCACGACACCTGGGTCAGTGGTCAGGTGATGCAGGCCGCCCGCGCAGCCCTGCGCGCCGGGCTGCGCCGGGGGGCCCACGTGATCTGGGACGCCACCAGCCTGCGCCGCAGTGGCCGCGCGCAGGTGCTGGGCCTGGGCCGCGATTACGGCGCCCTGACCCGGATTGTGGTGGCCTGGACGCCGCCCGCTGTGGCCGCCGCCCGCAACCACGCCCGCCCCGAACCGGTGCCCACCGCCGTGCTGGCCGGGCAGCTGCGCGCCCTGGACTTTCCCGAGGTGACCGAGGCCCACGAGGTGATTCTGCGCAGCCTGGAGGATGAAACATGGACGCTCTGAACGTTCCACCCCAGCTGGCCGCCGCCGTGGCCGACCATCCCTGGCCGCTGGTCTTCGCCACCGTCAGCGGCGCGCACCTGTACGGCTTTCCCAGCAAGAACAGCGACTGGGACCTGCGCGGCGCGCATGTGCTGGGCCTGCGCGAGGTGCTGGGGCTCACCGTGAAGTCTCAGACCGTCGAGCTGTTCAGTGACCCTGCACTCGACGATACAGAGATGGCGCCTGACGGCCCTCAGATCGAACTTGATCTGGTCACGCACGACGCGCACAAGTTCGCGGCGCTGCTCCTGAAGCGCAACGGCTACGTCCTGGAACAGCTGCTCTCGCCGCTGGTGGTGCACACCTCGCCCGCCCACGCGGCGCTGGTGGCGCTGGCCCCGGGCGTGCTCACCCGGCACCACGCGCACCACTACCTGGGCTTCAGTGCCAACCAGTGGACCCTGCTGGAAAAGGAAAGCGTGCCGCGCGTCAAACCGCTGCTGTACGCCTTTCGCACCGTGTTGACGGGCCTGCACCTGATGCGAATGGGTGAGATCCAGGCCAATCTGGAGGTGCTGAACGCCGGGGCCCGGCTGCCTTTCCTGACCGATCTGCTGGCCCTGAAACGGCAGGGGCACGAGGCCGAGCCGCTGCCCGGCGACCTGCCTTTCTACCGCACGCAGCACGCCCGGCTGCTGGCCCGCCTGGAGGACGCCCAGACCACCACCCACCTGCCAGCGGCTGTGCCGGAAGAGACGCGCCGCGCCGTCAGCGACTGGGTGGTGGCTGTGCGCGTGGGCGAGCTGCCGTGTTCCTGAACGTCGTGGATGTGGAAGCCACCTGCTGGGATGGACCGCCGCCCCCCGGACAGGTGAGCGAGATCATCGAAATTGGCCTGTGCGTGCTGGACCTCTCCACCCTGGACCGCACGGAGCGCCGCGCCCTCCTCGTGCGCCCGGAGCGCTCGGAGGTCAGCACCTTCTGCACGGAACTCACGGGCCTGCGCGCGCAGGACGTGGCGAATGGCCTGAGCTTTCAGGACGCCTGCGCCGTGCTGCGCCGGGACTTCCACGCCGATTCGCGCCCCTGGGCCAGCTGGGGTGACTACGACCGCAAGCAGTTCCAGGCGCAGTGCGCGGCAGCGGACGTGCCGTATCCGTTCAGTGGCCGGCACACCAATGCCAAGAAGGTCTTCACGGGGGCCCACCGCCTGAACAAGCGGCCCGGCATGGCGCAGGCCCTGGCCCACGCGGGGCTCCCCCTGGAGGGCCGCCACCACCGGGGCGTGGACGACGCGTGGAACATTGCCGCGCTGGTGGCGGGGCTGGTGCGTGCGGGGAACTGGCCGGACTGAAGCTGGCCGCTGCCCAACCTGTCCCCTCCCCGCCGTCAAGGGCCCGGCTCACCGCGCTGCTTTTCCCGGCACGCTAGCTTTGTGGGTGTGACGCCGGCCGCTGCTCCCCCTCCTGGTTCGTGGCTGGTGGCCGTGAACCTGCCGGTGGTGGCCTGCGATTTTGCGCCTCCACACGGTGCCCAGGGCCCGGCCCCGCTGGGCTGCCGGGTGCTGGTGCCCTGGCGCGGCGAACTGGTGGTGGGGCTGGTGGTGGGTACCGGGGACGGCCGGAGCGCCCACCGCCTGCGCGAGGTGGTGCAGGTGCTAGACGACCCGGGGCGCCCCTGGGTACCGCCCGCCACCGTGCAGGGCATTGGCGAGTGGGGCCGCGACGCCCGGCTGCCGGCAGGCCTGATCTGGGGCGACCTGCTGGGGGTGGGCTGGGCGGCCGCGTACGTTCATCTGGTGCGCGCGGTGGACGACGCCGACCTGAGCCCCTTTGCCCGCAAGGTGCCGGGCGTGCGCTGGACCGACGCCGGGCATTTTCCGCCCGCACTGCTGGACGCCATTCGCGAGCAGGGGCTGCTGGAAGAACGCTTCACGCCCCAGCCGCGCACCAAAACGGTGGTCCAGGCCCGCGCTCTGGCCGACGTGCCGCCAGCGGCGCGGCTGGTCACGCGGCTGCAGGCCATAGACCCCCCGCCCCCGGGGCTGACCCCCAAGCAGGCCCAGGCGTGCGCGTGGCTGCGCGGGCAGGGGCCCACCGACACCCTGAGCGCCTGGGCCCGGGGCGCTGGCCTGAGCCCCAGCGTGGTCACGGCGGCCCTGAATGCGGGGGGGGGGGCCTACGTGCGCGCCGAGGCCCCGCCCCCAGCAGCGTGGACCTGGCTGCGGGCACAGGGGCCCGTGGATTCCTACGCCGCGTGGGCCAATGGCGCCAGCGCCGACGGCGTGCCCCTCAGCCCCACCCAGGCCGGCACCCTGGCCCTGCGCGGCTGGGCCGACACCCTGGAAGTCCCGGCCCCGCCCCCGGCCCTCCCGGAGGCCCTGCCCCTGGCCGCGCCGCCCCGTGACCTGCCGGACCGCCTGCCCCAGGCGCCGGTGTGGCGCCTGCACGGGGGCCGCCCGGGGTCACGCTTCGCGGCGCTGGCACCCCGGGTGTTGGAGCTGCTTGCGCAGGGGCGCGGGGTGCTGGTGCTGGCCCCGGACCACGCCACGCTGCGCCGCGCCTGGGAGGGGCTGTCGGGGTTGGCGGCCCACGCGGGCACCCGGGCCGTGCAGGCCACCGGGAGCCTGTCGGCCGCGCAGCGCGAGCACACCTGGGCCCTGATTCAGGCCGGCGAGGTCCGTCTGGTGATCGGCAGCGCCCACGCCCTGAGTGCGCCGCTGCCGGCGTTGGGCCTGCTGCTGGTGCTGGAAGAGGCCAGCGACGCCCACAAGCTGCTCAGTGGCAGCCGCGCCTTTGTGCCGGACCTGGCTGCCCGGGTGGCCGCCGCCCACGGCGCGCAGCTGGCCTACGTGGGCTCGGCGCCCGCCGCCGAGAGCGTGCCGCACCCCGGCGCGGTGCTGCCCCCCCCGCGCATGCGCGTGCATGTGGTGGACTACGCCAACCCGCCCGAACAGCCTGAACTGGGCCCGCTCTCGGGGGTGCACCTGAAGGTGGGCGGCCTGGGCTATCCCCTCAGCCACGACCTGGCCCGGGTGCTGCGGCAGGTGCAGGAACGGGGGCGGCAGGCGGCGCTGCTGGCCCCCCGGCGCGGCTACAGCGCCCTGCTGCGCTGCCCGGGCTGCGAACATGTGCCGCAGTGCCGCCACTGCGACGTGCCGCTGCGCTTTCACCAGCAGACCCGGCAACTCACCTGCCACCAGTGCGGCTACCACCAGCCGCCCCCGGAGCGCTGCGACGACTGCGGCGAGCGCATGTGGCAGGCGCGTGGCCCCGGCACCGAATGGATTGCCCAGGAGGTGACCCGGCTGCTGCCCGGCCTGCCTGTCTACCGCTACGACAAGGATCAGCAGGACGACCTCTGGCCCCTGATGAACGGCGAGAGCGGCGTGGTGGTGGGCACGCAGCTGCTGCTCTCGCACGAGCCGCCCCCCAATCTGGCCCTGATTGGGGTCACGCTGGCCGACACGTGGCTGAATGTGTCGGATTTCCGGGCCAGCGAGCGCTACCACCGCCTGCTGCGCCAGCTGGCCGAGTGGCACCCCACCCGCGCGCCCATGCTGGTGGTGCAGACCTTCCAGGCCGAGCACCCGGCCCTGAAGGTGCTCCTGGAGGGCCAGGGGGTGCTGGCCTACCCGGCCGCCGAGGAGCGCGCCCGCGCCGCGCTGGGCTACCCGCCGCACGCCCGGCTGGCCCAGATCGAGGTGAGCGCGCGCGAAGCCGCCAGGGCCCAGGCCGCTGCCCAGGACCTCGCGGCGGCCCTGCACGGCGCCGGGGCCACTGCCCAGGAGGTGCTGGGCCCGGCGCCCAGTCCGGTGGCGCGGCTGCGCGGGGTCTACCCCTACCACCTGTTTCTGCGCGCCCGCAACGAGGCGCGGCTGGGCGAGCTGCTGCGCGTGCTGGATTCACGCACCTGGAAGGCGCGGGTGCGGGTGGACATCAACCCCCGGGGCGGGCTGTAGTACGAATTCCGAAACATTCCGTCACCCATGACGGAATGTTTCCGACCGGAGGGATTCGCAGAGCTGCGCCGCAGAGCAGGAAAGAGTGCGGATGTCCGGGAAGTGGAGAAACATCCAGTTCTTTTCTGGATGTCCCGGAAATGGATGGCAGTCCGCATGAGACGGATTCCGAAAAATTCCGTAACACGTTACGGAATTTTTCCGACCAGAGGGACTCGAAGAGCTGCGGAGCAGAGAAGGAACAAATGCGGATTTCCGGAAATTGGGCTGGAACAGCGCCGAAGGCGGGGAACATCCGGCTCTTTCCCGGATGTGACGGAAATGGACGGCAGTCCGCATGAGACGAGTTCCGACCCCATCGCTGTTGTCAGCGATTCGATCCGGGCGGACTGGCACAGCGGCGCAGCAGACTCGCAGAGCT
Organism: Deinococcus arcticus; assembly: GCF_003028415.1. Lineage (NCBI taxonomy): Bacteria > Thermotogati > Deinococcota > Deinococci > Deinococcales > Deinococcaceae > Deinococcus > Deinococcus arcticus. The sequence goes on along the minus strand of NZ_PYSV01000004.1, from coordinate 243,208 downwards.
TCGCAGGAGAGTGGGCAGGGGAAGCACAGCTTCCGTCTGTGGCATCAGCGGCCCGGAACCCAACCGAGGTGTCGGCTTCACGCCCGGACCTTCAGGCCAGCTGAACCGCCAGTCAGATTGGCGTCAAGCGGCGCCCGCAGGCTGGCGCTCATGAAACTGTTCGCAACTTCCATTTCGCTGCTGCTGATGACCCAGCTGGGCACGGCCACGGCGGCCCCACAACTGGGCGCCCAGAGCATCATCGTCAATCCGGTCCCCGGTGCCCTGAAGGTGAATGTGCGCACCAACCGTGATCCTTCCGGCAACGGCACGCCGGACTACCGGCCCGGCGATCACCTGGAGTTCTACACCCGTGTCAACCAGGACGCCTACGTGTACCTGTTCAACGTGGACCCCCAGGGCCGGGTCAACCTGCTGGCCGAGAGCGGGTTGCAGGCCAGGGGCAACTTTGTCAAGGCCAACACCACCCGCGTCTTTCCCCGTAAGGGACAGGCATCCACCTTTCTGCTGTCGCTGCCGCAGGGCCTGAACCGGGTGCTGGCGGTGGCCAGCCCCACACCGCTGGGCCTGGAGCAGATCGCGCAGGTCAAAGACACGCAGGGCGGCGCGGTGCCCCTGAAGGTCACCGGCACCCAGGGGCTGGCCCAGGCCCTGAGCATCGTGGTGACCCCGGTACCCGGCTGGACCAGCGACGTGGCGCAGTATCAGGTGGGCCGCCGCACCCTGGGCGCCCTGCCGGCCCTGGACCCGGCGGCCCGGCAGACCCAGGTGCGCTTTGAGAAGGACGCCCGCCTGAGCGAGGTGTACGTGGCGTACGCCGACCGCCTGCGCGCGGCGGGCTACCAGCCGGTGCGGGCGCAGTACGGCGAACAGCAGGCCAGCGGCACCTTCGTGTCCGGCACGCGGCAGCTCACGCTGGACGTGAAGAAATCCGGCCGCCGCTTCGACGTGAAGCTGGTGCGGAAGTAAGGACGGGGGCAGGCTTGTCCAGCCTGGCCCCCTGTCTTTGTGTGGGGGCCCGGACGGCCTGGCGCTGCGCCTATCCGTCCAGCCACACCTGCAGCCGGGCAGGGCCGCGCAGGCCCGGGTTGGGCTTGAAAGGCGGCTGTGATTCCACCCGCAGGCGCGGAAACTGTTCGGCCAGGGCAGCAAAGACCTCGGCAATTTCCAGCCGGGCGAGGCTGGCGCCCAGGCAGTAATGCGGCCCCGCCGCAAAGGCAAGGTGCCGGGCGCTGTTGGGGCGGTTCCAGTCCATGCGGCCCGGCTCGGGGAAGACACCGGGGTCGCGGTTGGCGGCGCCCAGCAGCAGCTGGGCAAACAGGCCCGCCGGCAGCGTGTGTTCCCCCACCGTCAGCGGCGCGCCCAGCAGGCGGCCGTCCATCTGTACCGGCGAAACCATCCGCAGCAGCTCATCAGCCACGTTGGGGTGACGGGGCTGTTCGGTCAGGGCAGCCCAGGCCCCGGGCTGGCGCGAGAGTTCCAGCAGGCCGCCGGGAATCAGGTTGCTGGTGGTTTCGTGCCCCGCCGTGAGCAGCAGCACGGCGTTGGACAGCAGTTCGTCGCCGCTGAGGCGCTCGCCACCATCCTCCACCGCCGCCATGGCCGACAGCAGCCCCGGCTGCGGGCGGGCGCGCAGTTCGCCGGCCAGGTCGCGGAAGTAGGCGCGCATTTCGCGGGCGTCGGCGTCTATGCGGGCCATCAGGTCGGGGCTCTGTCCCGCGCTGCCCAGCAGATCAGCCACCGAGGCCGACCAGCGCACAAAGCGGGCCTCGTCCTCGCCGGACAGGCCCAGCATGCCCATGATCACCCGCGCGGGCAGGGGATTGGCCAGCCCCGAGACCAGATCGGCCCCCGGGCCCTGGGCGCGCAGCTCGGCCAGCAGGCCAGCAATCAGGGCGCGCACGAGTTCGCGCTGCTCTTCTATCACGCGCGGGGTGAAGGCCGCCGCCACCAGACCGCGCAGCCGCGCGTGCGAGGCGCCGCCATGAAACAGCATCATGTGCTGCAAGAGGTGCAGGCCGTCTGAAAGGCCGGCGGCACCCTCCAGGCCGCCCCCACTGAGCGCTCCGGGGAAGCGCAGCACCGCGCTGGCGACCGGGTGGCTGGTGATGAACAGGCCCTCCCAGCCCGCCTGTTTCAGGCGCAGCACCCCGCCCGGCCCCAGCGCCCGCACCTGTTCATAGGCAGGGTAGGGGTTGGGAATGGTATCCGGGTGCCACAGGGCCGCAACCGATTCCTGCGGGGTGGGAGATGGGAGAGCGGTCATGGCCCCAGCGTGCGCCGCCAGGGGCCCGGATACAAGGCCCGCCTAGCCCCGGCGCGTCACCCCATCGGTGGTGAGCAGCGCGCTGTACAGCTCCGGGCGGCGGTCCCGGAAAAAGCCCATGCCCGCGCGGAACTTGCGGGCCTCCAGCAGGTTCAGGGTATGCAGCAGCGGCCCTTCTTCAGTTTCACCAAACTCGGCCACCAGCTCGCCCGTGTAGTCCGAGATAAACGAGTGCCCGTAGTAGGTCTGGGTCAGGCCGCCCACTGTTTCGGTGCCAATGCGGTTGGCGGCGCCCACATAGCTGGAGTTGCTCACCGCGTGCCCCACCATGGCGCGCTGCCACATGTGATGGCTGTTGGGCGTTTCCACCTCGGCGGGTTCGGTGCCAATAGCAGTGGGGTACAGCAGGAAGTCGGCGCCCTGCAGCATCATCACCCGGGCGGTTTCGGGGTACCACTGGTCCCAGCAGATGCCCACGCCCACGCGCCCGTAGCGGGTGGCCCACACCCGGAAGCCGGTGTCGCCGGGGTTGAAGTAATACTTCTCCTCGTAGCCGGGGCCGTCGGGAATGTGCGTTTTGCGGTAGTTGCCCAGCACCTCGCCGTCGGCGTCAATGCACACGAGGCTGTTGTAATGTGCCTGCCCCGCCCGCTCGAAGTAGGACAGCGGCAGCACCACGCCCAGTTCCCGCGCAAGGTTCTGAAAGCGGCCAATAAAGGGGTGCCCCTCCTGCGGGTGGGCCAGGGCAAAGTAGTCTTCGCGCTCCACCTGGCAGAAATACAGGTTCTCGAACAGCTCGGGCAGCAGGATCACCTGGGCGCCCTGCCGGGCGGCCTCGCGCACATGGGCCTCGGCACGGGCCACGTTGTCGTCCAGCTGGTCGGTGACGTGCATCTGCACGGCGGCGAGTTTCACGGTCTCCGGGGTGCTCATGCGCCCCACGCTACCGGAAAGGGCGGCCCAGGATGGTGCGCCACTGGGCTATGCTGGCCCCCGATTGGCCATTGCCTCTGTGATGAGCGGCGCGCCGGTGGTCCCGGTGTCCCGCCTGCATGGTCCCTTTGCCCCCAACCCGCCCCACAGGAGCCGCATGACCCCAGTTCGCCCCTTCCGGTCCACCCTGTTCGCGCTGCTCCTGCCGACCCTGCTGATCGGGGGGTGGACAGACACGGCTCAGGCGGGCGGGGCGGAGCGGGCCACCGGGCTCACCACAGAGCCCAGCCGCCCGGTGACGGCCCTCCGAACGCTGCCTGTGCCGCTGCCCTTCGCGCCGGACCAGCAGAGCGTGACCCTGCGCCCCGGCGAAGTGCTGCGGCTGCCGTTCTGGGAAGACACCCTGAACGATCTCCGGCGCTGGCAGGCGGCCCTGAGCCCCCGGCCCGGTGAGGCCAGCGCCCTGCGCCTGATCGCCGCTGCGCGTGTGCCCCGGGGCGACCACGGCCACGCCCTGTCGCAGGTGGACGGCGCGTTCGTGCTGCGCGCGGTGCCGGGCGCCGCCACCACCGAAACGCTGCGGCTGACCTGGGCCTCCCCGGAGCCGCTGGACGCCGCGGCCCAGGCGGTGTTTCCGCCCCGGGTGCTGCACCTGACGATCCGGGTGGTGCCCTAGATCCAGGGGCACTGGGCCCAGCGGAGGACCGCGCCCAGAGTGCTGCCGTGCCCAGAGTGTTACCGTGCCCCCATGACCGACCTCTACTTTGATTTCCTGTGCCCCTACGCGTGGCGCGGCGTCGAGCTGGCCGCCACGCTGCGCGCCGGGGGCGAGGGCTTTCGGCTGCGCCACTACTCGCTGGCGGAGGGCAACCACCCGGACAACGCCCAGACGCTGACCTGGCGCCTGACCGATCAGTCCGGTGCCGAGGGCCCGGCCCACCAGCAGGGCAGCCTGCGCGCCTTTGTGGCCTCGCACGCGGCAGCCGGGCAGGGCGAGGCCGCGCACTGGGCCTTTGCCCTGGCCCTCTTCCGCGCAGTCCATGAAGACAAGCAGCTGCTGGACACGGCCACCCTCATGGCCACCGCCGAGACCGCTGGGGTGGACCTGGCCGCCTTCGAGCGCGCCCTGGCCGACGACCAGGCCCGCCGCGCCGAGCTGCGCGCCGACCTGGACGCCGCGCGCGAACTGGGCGTCTTCGGCACCCCCACGTTTGTTCTGCCCACTGGCGAGGCCGCCTACTACCGCTTTGAAACCCTTACCCGCGACCCCGCGACCGCCCGCGAATGGTGGACCCTGTACCGCACGGTGCTGACCAGCGAGGCGGAAATCGGCACAGTCAAGCGTGCGAAGAACCGCCCGCCGCGCAAGGGGGGCGTGAAGCCCTGAGGGGGCCATGAGGAAAAGAGCGGGAGCCTCTGGCGCCTGACCTCATAGCTCATGGCCCAAAGCCCATAGCCCCTTCCCCAACGCCCCCTGAACCGCCTTCCCATCCCCACGTGCCCCCCACCGCCTAGCCTCGGCGCATGACGCTGAGCCTGCCGGACGCCTCCACCCATTCCTCGCCCATTCTGGATCTGGCGGGGCTGACGCTGGAAGTCAACCACCTGGGGCGAGGGGTGCGCTTTTACGGGCAGGTGCTGGGTCTGCCGCTGCTGCACCTGGACGAGACGCGGCAGGTGGCGCAGCTGGGGGTGAACCCGGCGCAGACGCTGACCCTGTGGCGCCCGGTCACCCGTCAGGCGAACGAGCCCTGGCTGGCCCCGCTGCGGGCACGCGGCGGCAGCCATGTGCATTACGCCTTTCAGATTCGCCCCGAGGACCTGCCGCGCTGCCGCGACCTGCTTACGGCCCACGGCCTGCCCTGGCAGGAGATCAACCTAGGCACCCCAGAAGCCCCCGACCCCACGCTGTACTTCTTTGACCCCTTCGGGCACGGCCTGGAACTGCGCGCCGTGAACCGCGCCGACCCGCGCCAGCCTGCACTGCCGGTGCCTGAAGAACCCCTGCAGGCCCAGCCCCACGCCCTGCCGGTGCTGGGCCTGCGCGAGGTGGCGCTGGCCTTTGGCGACTACGGGGCCATGACAGCCCGCCTGCCGCGCGCCTACGGCCTCGCGCTGGCCAAGGAGCAGCCGGACCGCGATTTCGCCCAGTTCACCCTGGGCCCCGCGCCCGAGCCCGACGGCAACGGCACGCCCCGGCGCTGGCTGTACGCCTGGGACCCCCAGGTGGGCCTGGCCGACATGCTGGGCGGCGACCACGCCCACGTCACCTTCTACGCCGATGTGGCGGCAGTGGCCGCCCGCGTGCGCGCCGAGGGCCTGCCCTGCGTGGCCCAGGGCGAGCGGCTGGCCGCGCGTGACCCCGAAGGGCACGTGTTCGAGTTCCGCCCACTGCCGTAGGCCCCGCTAAGTAGCTCGCTGTTGATCTTTAGATCAACCGAGCGGGCTGGAACAGCTGCGCCGCAGAGCGAGTATCGAAAAAAGGACGTTGCACCGGGAGTGGAGACTTTGCGGTGCTCTCCTGCAAAGTCGTAACGTGAGGTGCAACGCCCTTAGTCCAGCGGCAGCCCCAGCCGCCGCGCGACCTCGCCGCTGGGTTGGCTTAGGCCGCTGCGCACGTCCATGTAGGCGCGGTACACCTCGTCGGCGCTGTGGATCAGGACTGCCAGGAGGCCGTGGTCATCGGCCTGCAGGCCCTGAATCCGGAAGCCCGCGCGCAGCTTGGGCACCAGCACCGCGTTGTTGGTGAGGTGATGGTGGCTGCGAATCAGGGGGTAGCCTTCGCCGTGCAGGGCCGCCATGACGTGCGGCAGCAGGCGGCGGTACACGCCCCGGCCCCGGTGGGCGGGCAGCAGGGCGGTGTTCACCATGTAGGCGGTGCGGGCGTCCCAGGCGCGGCTGCTCTGCCACCCGGCCACGTGGCCGCCGTGGGCGATCAGCCACGCCCATAGCGGCCCGCGTGGCGGCGCCCCCTCGGGCGCCCCGGCCCAGTCGAAGGACACGGTGCTGTATGCAGCCGCTTCCAGCTGGCCGTACACCTCCTGGTAGATCTCCGGCGAGACGCGGTGCAGCGTGTAGCCGCCGCCCAGGTCGGTGCCGGGCCCGGCTTCTGGTGGCAGGGGCCGCGCCGGAACCGCGCGTGCAGCCTCTGCGGGCACGCTGGGCAGTCCCAGGCGGCGCGCCGCCTCGCCCCGCGCGGCCCGGAAGCCGCTGCGCACGTGCATGGCCTCCCGGTAGGTGTCGTCCAGCGAAAGGGTCAGGGCTGCATTCAGGCCGCCCTCGTAGGCATTCAGGCCCTGCAGAAAGAACCCGGCGTGCAGTTTGGGCACCAGCACGGCGTTGTTCGTGGCGCGGTGGTGGCTTTGCACCAGTGTGAACCCCGCTGCCTGGAAGGCCGAGAGCAGGTGCGGCAGCAGCCGGGTGTACAGCCCCTGCCCCTGGTGCGCGGGCAGTAGCCCGGTGTCCGCCATGTACACGGTGCGTTCGTCGCGCGCGTGGGCGTGGTGCCACCCGATCAGCTGGTCGCCGCAGTACACCCCCCAGTTCCACGACTCGCCCAGCGGCGGGGCGGAGCGCACCGGCGGCCCAAAGGCGTACAGCGAGTTGCCGCCGAAAATCTGGTCCTCCAGCGCGGTGCAGGCCGCGCGGTACTCGGCCAGCGTGATGGGGCGGGCGTGGTGGCCCCCGCCCAGGTCAATCATTCCGGCCGCCACGGCTGGCCGGTGGGCTGCTGCTGGGTCACGCAGTGAAAAGAGCCGCCGCCCTCAATAATCGCGCGGCTGCTCAGGCCGATCACCTCGCGCTCCGGGAACAGGGCGCTCAGCACCTCCAGCGCGCGGGCGTCGTGGGGATCGCCGTACTGGGGCACCACCACGAAGCCGTTGCCAATGTAGAAGTTGGCGTAGGTGGGTGGCAGGCGGCCCTCGGCGCCCTCCAGGCGCTGGGCTGGGAGCGGCAGCTCCACGATCCGGAACGGCTGCCCGCTGAGGTCAGTCATGGCGCGCAGGTCGGCCAGATTCTTCGCCATGACCGCGTGATTGGGGTCTTCGGGGTTGGCCTCCACGCTGGTCACAATGGTGCGCTCATCGGTAAAGCGGGTGATGGTGTCAATGTGGCCGTCGGTATGGTCGTTTTCCAGGCCGCCGTCCAGCCACAGCAGCTTGTTCACGCCCAGCATGTCGCTGAGCAGCAGGGCGTACCCTTCTTCGGTCAGGCCGGGGTTGCGGGTGTCGGTCAGGAAGCACGACCGCGTGGTCAGGCCCACCCCGGCGCCGTTGACCTCCAGGCCGCCGCCTTCCAGTACCAGCGGCAGCGCCCAGCGGTGCGTGCCCAGGTGCCCGGCCACGTACTGCGGCACGCGGTCATCGTTCGCCCACTCGAACTTGCCGCCCCAGGCATTGAAGGTCCAGTCGGTCAGGGCCACGTCCTCACCGCGTTTCACAAAGATGGGCCCGTTGTCGCGCACCCACACGTCGTCCAGCGGCACGCGGTGAAAGGTTACGTCGGCCCCTTGCAACCGGGCGCGGGCGTCGTGTTCGCTCTCCTCGTCGCGCACCAGCAGCTGCACGCTTTCAAAGCGCGCAATCGTGCGCACCAGCTCGGCAAATTCGCCGCGCACGGCGTTCAGGTGCCCGAACCACAGCTCGTCATGGGCGGGCCAGCTCAGCCAGGTGGCGGCGTGGGGCGCCCATTCGGGGGGCATGGCAAACCCCAGCTCGCGCGGGGTGGGGTCCTGGGCAGGGGAGAGGTCAGACATGGGGGCAGGCTAGAGCAGGTTGGGGATTGTGGGAAGTGGGCTGGGCCTCAGCGCCCGTCGCTGAAGGTCACGACCAGGGGCGCGCGCGGGGCACCGGCCACGCGTTCGGTCGCGGCGCGGATGTGCAGGATGTTCGGCGCCGCCTGGGGCGCCGGAAAGGTCAGCGCGAGCAAGCGGATGCGCCCGCCCTGGGTCAGCAGCACCTGGGCCCGCAACTCCCCGGCCTGAACGCAGCGGGCGTTCATGGGGCAGCGGCTGTCCTGCACCCGCAGCAGGGTCACGGTGGCCGCGCCCAGGTCTGCGCTCTGACCGGGGCGCAGGTCCAGGGTGGCCGCGTGGGCCGGGGCAAAGAGCAGCAGGGCGGCAAGCAGGGCGCGCATGGTCCCCACTGTGCCGCCCGGACCTGACGGCCGGGTGATTTACTCCCGCACGCCTACGTGCAGCGGCGGTCCGGCGGGCGCGGCCTCGTGGGGGGTCCAGGTCTGAAACGGCGGCGGGGCCAGGGTGTGCAGCCGCTCGCCGGCCAGGGCCGTACGGCTGATCCACGCACTCACCCCCAGTACCGTGAGCCCCTGCGCCCGCAGGAACGCAGCGGCCGTGCGGGCCCCCTCGCCGGTGCAGATCAGGTCATCCACGTACACGGCGCGGTGCTGGGGGCCCGGTACATGCATGCGGTGCCACGCGGGTGCCGGCTCCAGGGTCACAAAGGCCACCGGCAGCCCCAGGTGCCGGGCCACGAAGGCGGTCAGCACGGCGCCGCAGGCCGGGGCCCCCACCAGCAGCGTGGTCCCGGGAAACTGCGTGGCAATCGCCTGCGCCTGCCACGCCGCCACACGGTCCAGCCGCGCCGGGTCGCGCATGACCTCGCCCTTTTCAATCCAGCCGTCGCTCCGCAGGCCGCTGCGAAACCGGGTGGAGCCAGGGCGCAGGGCGCCGGCTTCCTGCAGCAGCGCCAGCAGCTCAGGCGCCGCGCTCACCCGATGAGCGGGCCCTCGCCGCTGCCGGCCAGCGCACGGAAGCTGGCGGCCTTCTGGGTCAGGCCCATGCGCTCGTAGCAGCCAGCCAGCTTCAGGGCAAAGAACTCCACGGCGCGGCAGTCCTCGCGGCGCTCGGCGGCTTCCAGGCAGGTGCGGTAGTGCAGCACAGCGAGGTGGTACTGGGCAGAGCCGGCGGCGTGCTCGGCACGGCAGTGGCTCATGCGGAGGGACACGATGTCGCTCTGGACGGTGCTCGCTGCGGACATATCCGGCAGTGTAGCCACAGGGGGGGCTGCATGAATGCAAGATGAATCAGGTTTGCCAGAGCAGATTGTGCGTCCCTCACGCTGTTTTTCCGTTATAGCCGAAATGAGAACGTACGATTTTCCGCAGAACCGGGGCATCTGTCCTGGAACGCGGCCTGGCTCTGGGCGGCTGAAAGGGCGGCGCAGAGGGGTCCCCCACAGGCAGGGGCTTCCGCTGCGCTTCAGTCGCTCGCTGCCAGGCCCCCGATCAACCGAGCGGGCTGGGACAGCGGCGCCGCACATAGAGAAGCGAACACAGTGCCTGGCACCGGGAATGGAACCGTTGCAATGGGAGGGGCGAGATCCTTAGCCCACCACGCGCGCCCGCACCGTCAGCTCGGGCAGGTTCACATCGGTCAGCTGCACCTGCACCGCCTGTCCGGCGGGCACGGCGCTGCTCAGGGCCACGTCAAAGGCCAGTTCGGGAATCAGCAGGGTGGCCTGCGGGCCGCGCCGCTCCACCACCACGGCCGGCCACACCCGCTCCGGCTGGGCGGCCACGAAGCGCAGGGTGTGGTGCTTGCGGCTCAGGCGCTCGGCCTGCCGGGTGGCGTCGGCGTTCATCTGGGCCTGCGCCACGCGGGCGGCCACCGCCTTGCCGCTCAGGGGCTCGGCGCCGGTCAGGTGAGCACGCAGCTGCTGGTGGACCACGAGGTCCAGATAGCGGCGCATGGGGCTGGTCGCCTGGGCGTACAGGTCCAGCCCCATGCCCGCGTGGGGGCCGGGTGCCGGCTGAAAGCGGGTGCGGGCCAGGGTCTTGCGCCGCGCCCAGTGGGCCGTCAGGGTCTCGCCGCGCACCTCGCGGTGTGGGGGGTCCTGGGTGGCAAAGGGCAGCGCCAGCTCGTGGTCGTCGGCGTAGATGGCCGCCGCCCAGCCCGCCAGGGTCATGCACTCCTGCACCACCGCCCGCATGTCCGGCTTGGGCAGCGGGGTGACCACGGCGCCCGCCTCATCGGCCTTCACGCGCACCTCGGGCAGGTCTATGGTCAGCGCGCCCTCAGCCTCGCGCAGCGCCCGGCTCTGGGCCGCCAGCCCGGCCAGGGCCACGAAGGGCGCTTCTCCGGCGTCCAGCGCCGCCTGCGCCTGGGTATAGGTCAGTCGGGTCACGCGCACGGTGGTCAGGGCCACGTCCACGGCGTCGGCGTTGCCGTCGGAGTCCAGGTCCAGGCTGAAACTCAGGGCGGGTGTGGTGGAGTGCAGCCCCAGCCCCGCCTGCGCCACCAGGGCGTCCGGCACCATGCCCACCGTCTGGTCCGGCAGGTACAGCGTGGCGCCCCGGGCGCGCGCTTCCAGGTCCAGGGGGCTGTCCGGCGGAATCAGCGCCGCCACATCGGCCACATGCACCCACAGGCGCGTGCGGCCGTCAGGCAGCGGCTCCAGGCCCACGGCGTCGTCGGGGTCGCGGTTGCCCTCGTCGTCAATGGCGTAGCTCTGCAGCCCGGTCAGGTCCAGCCGGGGTTCCTCGGGAAAGGCAGGAACGGCCAGCGTGACCGGCTGCAGGGCCGCCCCCAGCCGGTCGGCGTAGGGCGTGCGGGCTTCAGGCCAGAGCCCGGCGCGCAGCAGCAGGGCGTGGGCCGCCTGCGGGGTTTCAGGCAGCTTCAGCTCGCGCAAGGTGCGGCTCTTGTCCTGTTTGCCCCGGGCCAGCAGTTCAATTTCGGTGCGCTGGGCGGGGGTGAGGTCGGGCAGGGTCATGGTTCAGAGCATAGGGGGCGCAGGGCCTGCCGTGCGCTGGCAAGCCCAGGTTTCACTTTAAAGAGGTTGGGTTTGCCAGTGTGCTGACAGGGCAAATTTAATCAGGGGAGGTCAGGGACTGGCTGCCCTTGTCAGCCCAATGCAGCTGAAGAGGGTGCCACACAGGTTTTCCTGGTGACCGGGCGTACCTCTTGCCGCCCTGGTCAAGCATTTGTAGAACGCTTTCCAGACCTGCGGACCGGGCATTCACCCTTCACTCACATCCGCCTCTTCATCAAATAGAAAGTCGGAATTGACAATCCGGAAGATTCATGTTTCTATATCTGCAAAGGAGACGAGCATGAATGAACAGCATCCGCAGGACGACTTCCGTTCGCACGTTCAGCGTCTGGTGGCCGAAGGCAAACTCACCGCCGAGGAGGCCCGGAGCCTGCTTGAAGATGTGGCGCCCACCGCCGCGCCGCAGCCCCACGTGACCGACGCCGGGCCCGCGCTGGCCCCGCCCCAGGCCGAGCACGCGCTGCACCTGCTGGTCAAGGGCTACAGCCTGACCGTGGTGCAGGACCCGTCTCTGTCGGCGCCGCACCTGAGCGCCAATGAGGAAGGCCGCCTGACCCTGGAGCACACCGCGCAGGGCTGGCGGGTGGCGCGCGTGCCCGGTTCGCACCAGCAGACCGGCACCGGCAGCCTCAAGGCCATCCTGACCCTGCCCTTTACCCCTGGCCACGTGAGGGCTGAGGTCAACGGCGGCAACCTGACCCTGCCCGACATGGCCGGCGAGATGCGCGCTGAAGTGAACGGCGGCAACGTGCGCATGGGCCGCGCCGCCAGCCTGCACGCCGAGGTGAACGGCGGCAACCTGACCGCCGCCGAGCTGGGCGGCCCCACGCACCTGCGGGTGAACGGGGGCAACCTCTCGCTCCGGGGCGCGCGCACCCTGAATGCCAGCGTGAACGGCGGCAACCTGAAGTGGGCCGGCGTGCTGACGGGCGGCGACCACCGCGTGGAGGTCAACGCCGGCAACGCCACCCTGCGCCTGCAGGAAGGCAGCAGCGTGCGCCTGGACGCCAGCGTGACCGTGGGCAATTTCCGCGCCGACTTTCCCACCCAGCGCCAGGGCGGCTTCCTGAACACCCGCCACCAGGGCCAGCTGGGCAGCGGCGCGGCCTCGCTCAGCGGCAAGGTGGCCGCTGGCAGTCTGAAGGTGGTGACCCAGTGATGAAACTTCCTGCCCAACCGCTGCACCCGGCGTGGCAGCCGGTGCGCCTGGACGCCGGGGCGTGGCTGCGCCGTATCTGGGCCCAGCTGGTGCGCCCGCCCACGGCCGAGGACCAGCTGGCCCGCCAGCGCCAGCGCGCCGAACTGCGCGCCGAGTACGAGGCCCGGCTGGACCTGTATCTGGCAGCCACGCTGCGCAGCGCCCCCGCGCGCTGCCCCTGGGGAGAGCGGCCATGAGAGAGAAGATCAAACGCATTCTGGACCTGATTCGCGCCGGCAAACTGACCCTGGACGACGCCGCGCCCCTGCTGGCCGCCCTGAGCCCCAAGCTGGCCCTGACCGACAGTGACCGCGAACTGCTGAGTGCCCTGCTGGCCCGCGAGGAACTGGACAGCGCCCAGGTGGCCGAACACCTGATGCTGCTGCGCGGGGTGCGTGACGCCGCCCCCAGCGCACCCTCTGCGCCCCAGCCGCCCCGCCCGCCCAGCGGCCCGCGCGTGGTGGTGGGGGGCCGCTCCGGGCCCCGGGTAGAGCATTTCGTGGACCGCCTGACGGGAGGAATAGACGCCATGGTTGAAAACATCACGTCCCAGGTCGAGCGCGAGATGTCGCAGTTCGAGCGCCACATGCACCACGAGGACCGCCACGGGCCCAGCCGCTCGCCCCGGGTGCTGCGCATTCAGGTGGAATCCCAGCACGGCGACGAATTCAGCGCCAATATCCCGGTCAGTCTGGCCGCCCACCTTGACAAACTGATTCCGCCCCACGGCCGCGCGGCCCTGGAAAGCGCCGGCTTTACCCTGGAGACCCTGCAACTCCTGATTGAGGCCAACCCCGCCCCCGGCCCCCTCATTGACGCCGAGGACCAGCACGGGAACGAAGTCCACATTGCACTGAAGTAGAGGGTTGAAAGTTGATGGTTGATGGAGAAGCAGGTCTTTTTCCATCAACCATCTGCCATCACCGCCCCTCGCTTGACCATCACCCAGGAACCATCAACCATGAACCCCATGCGTCCCCTGCCCCTGCCCTTTCCCGATGAAACCGAGTCGCCCCTGGTCACCGAACTGCGCTTCCCCACCAGCGGCGTGACGGTGCGCGGGGTCTTTGAACTGAATGAATTTGCCGTGCTGACCCCGGAAAACCTGGAGTTCCTGCGTCTGTATATCCGGGTGCGCGGCAACCTGAAGGAGGTGGAGCGGGTGCTGGGCCTGAGTTACCCCACGGTGCGCGCCCGCTTCGACACCCTGCTGCGCGCCATCGGCTACGAGCCGGAGCAGGCCGACCCCCAGGCGGAGGTGCTGGCCAGCCTGGAACGGGGCGAGATCACGCCCGATGAGGCGGCGCGCAAGCTGCGGCGCTAGGGGAGGGGGGCATCGGCTCTGGGCCGCCAGCACCCACCGTCCCGATCTCTGGCCACACCATGCGCACCTCGCGCAGCTGGCCGCCCGGAATCGGCTCCACCTTTTCGCCCGCCTCGGCCGCGCCCTGGCGGGCGTACCACGCCCGGGTGGGGTTCACGTCCAGCACCCACAGGGCCAGATTCCGGGCGCCGCGTGCCTGCAGCTGCCCGGCCACGGCGCGCAGCAGGGCCCGTCCGGTGCCCCGGCCCTGGGCGGCGCGGCGGCTGTACAGGGTCAGCAGTTCGGCGTCGTAGCCGGCATGGTCGCGGGCGGCCCCACCCGAGGCGAAGGCGATCACCGCGCCGCCCTCCTCGGCCACCAGCACCACGTCGGTGCCCGCCGCAATGTTCTGTGCCCAGAAGGCCGCGCGCCGCGCCCGCTGCGCCTCATCGGTCATGCGCGCCAGAAAGTCGTCGGGCATGAGGCCCGCGTAGGTTTCCCGCCAGCTGTCCACATGAAGGGCAGCGATGGCAGCAGCGTCCTCAGGCATGGCCGGACGAATGGTGGGCATGGGAGGAGTGTAGGGGGCGCCGGGAACAGAGGTGAACCAACTTGAAGGCAGCGGACAGGGTGGGTCGAGCAGTCGGTCTGGGCACCAAGGGGGCGAGACATGTGGTGCTCGCCCCCTTAACCTGCGTTCCCCTGAGCCCCTGAGCCTCTTTGACCCTTGGACTGGCGCCCCGCGCCCCCTACCCCCCCTGCTCGATATACCGTTTCAGCGCGTCCATGCGCACGATAATGGGCGTGCGGGCGCGCACAATGGCGCCGTCCTGCTTGAGTTTCCCCAGCGAGTGGCTGACTGTTTCGCGGGTGGCACCCACCATGCGGGCAATGTCTTCCTGGTTCAGTTTCAGGTTCAGTTCCACGCCCTGGCTGTGGGGACGGCCAAATTCCCGCGCCAGGCGGTAGAGCAGGCTGGCCACCCGTTCAGGGGCGCTGTAGGCGCTGACCGTGGCGCTCCACGCCTGGGCCTCGAAGAGACGGGCGGCCATCAGGCGAATCAGCTTCATGGCCAGATCAGGCTTACTGCTCAGGAGTTTTTGCAGTTCGCTGCGCGGCAACACGATCAGGGTGGTGCGTTCCAGCGCCTCGGCCTGGGTGGGGCGGCGCTCTTCTGGTTGCAGCAGCAGTTCGCCAAAGGTGTCGTGCTGGCCAATGACGCCCAGAATCGCTTCCTTGCCGTTGGGAAACAGCTTGCTGATTTTCACCAGGCCGCTGCGCACGAAATACAGCGCGTCGGCCGGGTCGTCCATGCGGTAGATCACTTCCCCGGGCCCGTAGGACCGGTAGGGGGTGCTGGCCGCCACACGCTCCAGTTCGGCAAGTTCAAGGTCGGCGAACAGCTCCGTTCTCTTGAGGTGCCAGACCAGGCTTGGATAGTTCATGATTCTTCACAATACCCGAAAATGCCGCGTTCCCCCGGTTCCGCCCCAGACGCGCCGGTTGCCAACCGGGCCCGACCCGTGTGCCACCTCACATGACATTCGCCCCGAATCGTTTTATACTCGGTTCAACTAACAGTGCCGGGTGGCGTCCCCCAGGGGCGAAACCCCACACACGGAGGACACCGACTATGCCCACGTACAAAGCCCCGCTGCGCGATATCAAGTTCCTGATGAACGAGCTGCTGGACGCCCCCAGCGAACTGGCCCAGATGCCCTATTACACCCAGAACGACACCGCCGACGCCGAGCTGCTGAGCCAGGTGCTGGACGAGGCCGCCCGGTTCGTGGAAGGCGAACTGGTGCCCCTGAACCGCGTGGGCGACCAGGAGGGCTGCACCCGCCACGACAACGGCGACGTGACCACCCCCACCGGCTTTAAAGCGGCCTACCAGAAGTACACCCAGGCCGGCTGGTCCGCACTGGACGCCGATCCCACCTACGGCGGCCAGGGCATGCCCCACCTGATCAGCAACGTACTGGTGGAGATGATGAACAGCGCCAACGTGGCCTGGGCCATGTACCCTGGGCTGTCGCACGGGGCCTACGCAGCTCTGCATGCGGTGGGCAGCGACGAGCTGAAAACCCTCTATCTGCCCAAGATCGTTTCGGGCGAGTGGACCGGCACCATGTGCCTGACCGAGCCCCACGCCGGCACCGACCTGGGCATGATCCGCACCAAGGCCAGCGAGAACGGCGACGGCACCTACGCCATCACCGGCACCAAGATCTTTATCTCGGCCGGCGAGCACGATATGGCCGAGAACATCGTGCACCTTGTGCTGGCCCGCCTGGACGGCAGCCCCGAGGGGACCAAGGGCATCTCGCTGTTTCTGGTGCCCAAGTTCCTGCCCACGGCCCAGGGCGGCGTGGGCGAGCGCAACGGCGTGGTCTGCGGCTCTATTGAGCACAAGATGGGCATTAACGGCAACGCCACCGCTGTCCTGAACTTCGACGGCGCCCAGGGCTGGCTCGTTGGCGAGGTGAACAAGGGCATGAACCACATGTTCATCATGATGAACGCGGCCCGGCTGGGCACGGGCCTTCAGGGCCTGGGCCTGGGCGAGGTGGCCTATCAGAACGCGCTGGCCTACGCCAAGGACCGCACCCAGATGCGCCACGAGCCCCGCGTGAACCCCGCCGAGCAGGCAGACCCCATCATCGTGCACCCCGACGTGCGCCGCATGCTGCTGACCGGCAAGGCCTACAGCGAGGCCGGGCGCGCCATGGCCATGTGGCTGGCCCTGAGCCTGGACACCGAGCACCACCACCCCGACGAGGCCCGGCGCAAGGAAGCCGCCGATCTGGTGGCGCTGCTGACCCCCATTGCCAAGGCCTTCATGACCGACAACGGCTTTAACATCGCCGTGCAGAGCCAGCAGGTCTTCGGCGGTCACGGCTACATCCAGGAATGGGGGATGGAGCAGTTTGTCCGTGACGCCCGCATTGGTCAGATCTATGAGGGCACCAACGGCATTCAGGCGCTGGACCTGCTGGGCCGCAAGATCCTGATGGACGGGGGCCGACGCCTGCAGAAGCTGGCCGGCACCCTGCAGGCCTTCGCCGAGGAACACGAGGGCGACGAGCACATCGGCGACTACGTGAACCAGCTGGGCAAGGCCGCGCAGCAACTGGGCAGCCTGACCATGGTGATTGGCCAGAAAGCCATGGGCGAGGGCGGCGCCGACGAGGTGAACGCGGCGGCGGTGGACTACCTGCGCTTCTTCGGGCACGTGGTGTACGGCTACCTGTGGGCCCGCATGGCGAAAATTGCCCACGACAAGATGGACGCCGGGCAGGACAGGGACGGCTTCTATCTGGCCAAGGCGCAGACCGCCAGGTTCTACTTCGCCAAGCTGTTCCCCGAGACCAAGGCGCTGGCCGCCACCATCAAGGCCGGCAACGAAACCCTGGCCGTGGATGACCGCGCTGTGTTCGGCTGGGAACAGCTGGTCACCGCGTAAGCAACAGAGGCCACGGACAGGGGGCACGCCGTTGACTGGCGTGCCCCCTGCTTCTTGCCTTGTCCTTATACGGCTTCCGAAAAATTCCGGAATGTGTTCCGGAATTTTTTCGACCGGAGGGAGAGGGAACAAATGCGGATTTCCGGGCATTGGGCTGGAACAGCGCCGAAGGCGGGGAACATCCCCCTTCTTCCCGGATGGTACGGAAATGGACGGCAGTCCGTATTACTGGTCTGCCCCCAGAAAGCTGTTGGTGGAGCGCGACAGGCTGCGGCCAGGCTTGTCCCCGGCGTGGAAGGTCAGCACGGCCAGCGTGCAGGGCGCCCCGCCCTCACTGTGGCCCTCGGCCTGCGCTTCTTCCAGCAGGGCGCTCAGGGCCCGGGCCAGGCGCCGGTACCGTTCAGGTGTCAGGTGCACTGTCAGGCGGTCCAGGTGCGCGGGGTGGCCCTCGGGGCTGGGTGCATCGGGCGGGGTCATGCGTGGGGCCGGGTGTGTGGCGTCCCCAAAACCGTACACGTCCTCTTCACCGGCATGCAGGGTGGCCCACGACCGGCTGTAGGCGCCCAGAAAGCCCTCACTCAGTTCGCGCAGGTCGGCCGTGCCGTTGCCCTGGGGGTCTTCTGGGGGCAGGAGCCAGCTGGGCACCCGGAACTCCCGCGCCGTCAGCTGAAAGTACACCCGGCCGCCCCCGCGCCGCTGCTGGAACAGCAGCCCACAGTCAGCCAGCCGCCGGGCATGGTGGTGCACAAGGTTGGCCGCCATCCCCAGGCGCGGTGCCAGTTCGCTGGGCGATTGCGGCTGCACAAACAGCCCCAGGAACGCGTGGTGCTGCCTCAAGGTGCGGGCGGTGGCCGGGTCCGTGACGGTGCAAGAAGCCTGCTGGGTCATGCCCCGCAGTGTGAAGGGCCGCGTTTCAGTCTGCCAGAGGGCGGGCTGAAACGTGACCCTTCAGACGAGTTCCGAACAACTCCGTACTACATGACGGAATTGTTCTGACCGGACGAACTCGCAGCGGTGCGGAGCAGGAAAAGAGACGGATGGCCGAGAATTGGAGAAACGTCCCCCTTCTTCCCGGATATGACGCAAATGGACGGAATTCGTATCAGATGGTTTTACAGGCCCGGAATGGGCACAGCCACCGGCCGGATGGGCTGGCCCTGATCCTGCGCCGTATTCAGCAGCGTGTTCATACGGCGGTTGAGGTCATGAATCCCGGCCTCGTTGAAGCGGCCGCGTTGCAGATCGCTGCCGACCACACCCAACGACTTCCCGAAGCCTGGCAGCAGCGAGCCAATCTTCTGCAGGAAGGGGTCTTGCGTGTTGCGCGTCATCTTGATCGCGGCATTGACCTGATAGGCCGCGAAGCCCAGCGCCAGCCCCGCCTTGACGATGTTGGCCCGCTGGCCGGGAGCACCCACCTGAAACTTGTACTGGCGGTAGGGTTTCCAGACCCAGGTGTTGAACGCGTAGTAGGCCGCGCCCAGATGAAAGACAAACTTGGCCTTTTCGGCCACGGTGGCCTGCGCCTGCTGGGCAGGGGCCGCCACCAGCAGCGCGCCGGCCAGCAGAACGGACGTACGAAGTCGGGTCATGACGTCAGTCTGGCGGCCCAGGCAGCGCTGCCAGATGAATGAACGTTGCAGACCCCTGAAGCTGCGCTTGCCCGGGTCTTTAGGCAGTGCCCACGGCCAGGGCCTGCGCCGCCCGGACCACAAGGGCCGGGGGCAGGTGAAAGCCACGCCGCCCAATTACAGAGAAACCCGGAGGATTGTTCCTCCGGGCTCGGTCTGGTTCTGGTGGAGCTGAGGGGATTCGAACCCCTGACCTTCTGAATGCCATTCAGACGCGCTCCCAACTGCGCCACAGCCCCTGACGCCTCAGGGCTTGCGGAATGTAGCACCGGGCCTTTGGCTGTGTAAAGGGGGCGGCGCCTGATCTGATACGGACTCCGATAGAATCGTTTCTGCAAACGATTCAATTCGAGCGGACTCGGAGAGCTGCTTCGCAGAGTGAGCAGGAGAAACGCGGGTTCCGGGCGTGGAGTTAAGGACGTTGCCCCTCACGTTACGACTGTTCAGGAGAGCACCGCAAAGTCTCCACGCCCGGTGCAACGTCCTTTTTTCGAGACTCGCTCTGTGGCGCCGCTGTTCCAGTCCGCTCGGTTGATCGGGGGCTTGGCAGCGAGCGACTTGGCAATCCGGTTCTGTGCCGGATTGTGGGCGTTACAGACGGAATCCGTATGAGAGCTCAGCGCTCGCCGGCGTCGCAGGCCAGCCCGTTGCGGTTGCGGTCCAGGCCCACCCGGTAGCCGGGGGTGCCAATGCGCAGCGGCGCTGCGCCGGCCTGGCGCATGGCCTGACAGGTGGCAAAGAAACGCGTGCCCTCGCCCGAAAGCGGCGCGCTGCTGGTCACGGGCCGCAGCAGGCTGCGTGCCATGTACCCGCCCCGCCCCTGGTACGTGGTGCGGCACCAGTCCCCCTGGCAGGCCACAGTCAGCAGACGGCCCTGGGGCACCACGGCCACCACAGCGCCCGACAGGGACGGCGCGCGGCGAAGGTTGGCGGTTGTGGTGGTGACCGCAGAGGCAGCCTGTGCGGCACCCAGCAAGGCCAGCGCCAGGGCTGAAGCCTGAAGGAGGGTCTTCATGTCCGGCAGCCTGACAACCGGCAGCTGACGGCGGGTGAAGGGAGGTTGAAGAGGAGCAAGGGGCTTACCACTCGAACCAGACAACAAAGCGAACAGGATGGCCATTGGTCTCGTGAACCTGCGCAAAAGCTGACCAAGCCGCCACCGTGTCCGTTTCGGTGTAGCCGTCATAGGCGTGCAGGGGTACTCGCTCAAGGTCTTCGGCACTCAGCCAGAGGCGAGCGTCCATGAGTTTCGAAAGCTCTGCGCTGCTGAACCACGTGGCCCCGAAAATTTCCTGTGGGTACGCGGCAAGGCGAGCGGCGTAGCGGTCTTGAAAAGATTCAAAAACGTCCTCAGGAAGTCCCCGTTCCTTTAGGCCCGCACCTTGCAGGGCGAGGGCAAACCGCCGTGCCGTGCCGATTTCAAACGTGGCGACTGGCCACCAAGTCTGCCCAGCATTCAGGCTGTATTCCGCTTGAATCTCTGCCGTCATGCTCATGGCTTCACGTCTCCGTAGCGCCTCTGGCCATGATGGGTTCGCGCTCCACCATCTTCAGGACTCGCTCCAGCCTGGGGGCGACTCTTTCTGGGTAGGTCTGGCGGCGCAGAAATTCAATTTCAGCCAGGCGTTGCTGGGGCGTTTTCGCCCAGTTGGCTTCCTGGTCAGCGCGGGCCGCGTCCTCACGGGATGTCAGGGTGAGTGTCCTCAGCAACGTCATGAACCCATGATAGAGCTGCGCTAGAGGCGCCGCCGCTCGTCCACCACCTCAAACCCTGGCCCCAGCGCTGCCCGCAACCGCTCCAGCAGCGCATCCGCCTGCTCCTGAAAGTCCCGCTCGTCCTCCGCTGTCCATGGGGACGGCCCGCCGGGGTTGTTCCAGTCAATGCCCGTATCCCAGAAAGTGGTTAGGCGCTCTACCTCGGCCACCAACTCGGGCGGAAGGGGGAGGGCCTGGGCTTCCACAGCAAGTCCGTGACGCTCCTCTGTGGCTGCATCGCCCGCCCACAGGCAGATGCCAGAGCCGGTGTCGAAGAGAAAGCGCAGGCGGGAGGGCATATGCGTAAAAGTATCGCGCTGCCCACTCGCTTAATCGTATGCGCTTTAGTATGCAAATATGACATACGAAACTGCGCAGCGTATCACAGCCAGTCTGCCGCCTCACCTGGCCGCCTTTGTCGACGAGTACCAGCAGCGCACAGGCACCAGCAAGAGCGAAATCATTGCGATGGGGCTGCGCGCCTTAAAGGAGCAGCTGCTGGCCGAGGAATACGCTGAATATGCCCGGTCTGGTGAATTTGTGGACCTTGAAACAGGCGACGGGCTGGACAATGAGGCGGCCCAGTGGCAATAGGGCTGATTCGTCGGGGCGACATCTACCTTGTCAATTTTGCTCCAGCGAGGGAGAACGAGGCGGATAGCCTGAGACCAGCCGTGATTGTCACGAACAACGCCGCCAACGCGCAGAACGTTGTTGTGACTGTCATTCCGCTGACCACCAATGTTGAGCGCGTGTATCACTTTCAGTTGCTGCTGCCGAATCAGCGAACAGGTTTAGACCACGACAGCAAGGCGCAGGTTGAGCAGATTCGGAGCGTGGCCCTGAGCCGCGTGAGGAAACGGCTTGGGCAAGTGCCCGCCGATTTGATGACGGAACTGGACGGGAAGATGAGGCTACATCTGGGGTTGTAGGACTACCAGAAAGGGCTACGCGCGCTTGTTCAGGCCGCAGCAAAAAAGCGGAGGCAAGGAAGTTATGCTTCTCCGCCAATTTCACCGTTGCCCGGTGTACTCATGCTGCCCGCGCCATCAGTGCAGGCGGCACGGGCTTTTCCCCGTCTGGCGCTCGTGTTCCTGACGCTGGGCGTGGGCGTCCTACATCTGCTCGGCTTCGTTCCCTTTATCAGTCACGGGCGGAGGGTAGGGGAGGGGCTGTGAAGTGCGTAATGGCCGAGTTAGAGGAAGAGTGCAGAAAAGCTAGATTTCCACCCTATTAGCTGGCCTCAGCAAAGAACCAGACTACCCAACGAACTTTACGTCCAATACCTGTTTGTCCTTCCGCAAATCGCTTCCACCATCGAACAGACAAGTGATTTTGCTCGCTCTCGTCTGGCGTTTCAAGAAGAGTATCCAACTCATCGTCCAAAAACCATGTTTCCCCAATTAGTTTTTTAGCGGGTTGAAGCTTAGCGTATTCTAGATCACCTGCGTATTCCTGCGTCAAGCATGCGCCTAAATCTGCGGGAAGGCCTCGTTCAGCGGAGCCAGCCCATTCCACGGCTTTCTCAAGCCACACGGAATCGACGGGCATGCTGGAAAAGGACACGGGCAGCCAGGTGCTCTCCTCCCCTCCCTGAACTTCACATCGGAGGCAGGCTTCTAGAGGCATCTCAGATGTTGACCCACTCCTGCAAGCTCTGCACGCCCAGCACCTCACTCTTCACGGCCCCAATCGCCTTCGCCGTCCACTCCGCGCCTTCTCTCGTGCTGACAATCGGCACACCGCGTTCCAGAGCAGTTCTCAGCAGTGGGCTGCCGGTGGTGTCTATCAGCAGGGCAGGCAGTTCCTGGCCGTTCTGTTCCCGAATCACGTTCAGGCCGGCCTCTGCCAGCGCCTTCGCCACGTCATCCAGCCCGTCGCCCATCACCAGTGCCGTGCCCTGGGTGGGCAGGTAGTTCTTCGCGCCAATCTGCGCGCGGTAAAAGGCGCGGTAGGGGTCGGCGTCTATGCCCATGCTCTCGCCCGTGCTTTTCATCTCTGGCCCCAGCACCGGCACCACACCCGCAAACTTCAGGAACGGCAGGTGCACTTCCTTCACCGAGTACATGCCCGGCGTGGGCGTCTCGGTCAGGCCAATCTGCTCCAGCGTGTGCCCCACGGCAATCCGCGCGGCACTCTTGGCCAGCGGGTGGTTCACGGCCTTGGAGACAAACGGCACCGTGCGGCTGGCGCGTGGGTTGGCTTCCAGAATGTAGGCTACCCCGTCCTTGACTGCCCACTGCACGTTCATCAGGCCCTTCACGCCCAGTTCCAGTGCTAGGCGCTCGGTGTCGGCCTTCACGCGGGCCAGCAGCTCCGGCGAGAGGTTCACGGGCGGCAGGATGCACGCGCTGTCCCCGGAATGCACCCCGGCGGCCTCTACATGTTCCATGATGCCCGCGACCACGGCCTTCTGCCCGTCACACAACGTATCCACATCCAGCTCCAGCGCGCCTTCCAAGAACTGGTCCAGCAGGATGCTAGGCTGGCCTTCCACGGCGGCGTAGACCTCGCTGAGGTAGGTGGTCAGTTCTTCCATGCTGCGCACGGTGCGCATGGCGCGGCCCCCCAGTACATAGGAGGGGCGGGCCATCAGCGGGAAGCCCAGTTCGGCGGCCAGAGCAGCGGCCTGCTCGGGCGTTTCGGCCACCTTGCCCCTGGGCTGCGGCAGGCCCAGGCGTTCGCACAGGGCGTTAAAGCTGGCGCGGTCCTCGGCCTCGTGAATCGTTTCGGGGCTGGTGCCAATGATGGGGGCGCCCGCGTCGGCCAGTTTTTTCGCCAGTTTCAGCGGCGTCTGCCCGCCCAGCTGCACGATCACGCCCACGGGCTGCTCGTGTTCCACGATGTTCATCACATCTTCAAAGGTCAGCGGCTCGAAGTACAGGCGGTCGGCGGTGTCGTAGTCGGTGCTGACCGTCTCGGGGTTGGAGTTGATCATGATGGTTTCAAACCCGGCTTCCTGCAGCGCCCACACAGCATGGACGGTGGCGTAGTCGAACTCCACGCCCTGCCCAATGCGGTTGGGCCCGCTGCCCAGAATCACGACCTTGGGCTTGTCGGTGGCCCGCACCTCGTCCTCCCACTCGTAGGTAGAGTAGTGGTAGGGCGTAAAGGCCTCGAACTCGGCGGCGCAGGTGTCCACGGTCTTGTACACCGGCAGGGCCTTGGCGGCCTTGCGCAGCTCGCGTACCTGCAACTCGCTCAGACCCACGATCTCGCCAATACGCGCGTCCGAAAAGCCCAGGCGCTTCACCTCGCGCCAGAGTTCGTACTTCCACTCGGCAATGGGGCCCAGGTCGCTCAGTTCCTTCTCCGCGTCGGTGATTTCCTTCAGCTGCGACAGGAACCATGGGTCAATCTTGGTGGCGTCAAACAGGGCCTCTGTGCTCTCGCCCCGGCGCAGCAGTTCCAGCACGGCCTCCAGACGGCGGGGGTTGCCGTACAGCAGGCCGCGCAGGCCCTCGTCGCTCATGGCGGCAAATGCGCCGCGCACGTCAGATTCCACGCTCCGCAGCGCCTTTTGCAGCGATTCCTTGAAGGTGCGGCCAATCGCCATGACCTCGCCCACGCTGCGCATCTGGGTGCCCAGGGCGTCGCTGCTGCCCGGAAACTTCTCGAAGGCAAAGCGCGGAATCTTGGTCACCACGTAGTCAATGCTGGGCTCAAACGAGGCGGGCGTGGACCGCGTGATGTCATTTTTCAGCTCGTCAAGGTGGTAGCCCACCGCCAGCAGCGCGGCAATCTTGGCAATAGGAAAGCCGGTGGCCTTGCTGGCGAGCGCACTGGAGCGGCTCACGCGGGGGTTCATCTCGATGACGATCACGCGGCCGTCTTTGGGGTCCACTGCAAACTGAATGTTGCTGCCGCCCGTGTCCACGCCAATCTCGCGGATAATGGCCAGAGACTGGTCGCGCAGGCGCTGGTATTCCACGTCGCTGAGGGTCTGCGCCGGGGCCACGGTGATGGAGTCGCCGGTGTGCACACCCATTGGGTCAAAGTTCTCGATGGACGTGATGATCACCACCGTGTCGGCGGTATCGCGCATCACTTCCAGCTCGTATTCCTTCCAGCCCAGGATGGATTCCTCCAGCAGCACGCTGGTCACGGGGCTGTCGCGCAGGCCGCCTTCCGTGATCGCCAGAAACTCTTCGTAGCTGTGCGCAATCCCGCCGCCCGTCCCGCCCAGGGTGAAGGAAGGCCGGATCACGATGGGCAGGCCGATTTCCTTCTGGTACTCGACCGCTTCTTCCATCGAATGGACCATCTGGCCCTTGGCGGTGGCCACGCCGATTTTCTTCATGGCGGCCTGAAATTCCTCGCGGTCCTCACCCTTTTTGATGGCGGCGGCGTTGGCGCCGATCAATTCCACGCCAAATTCTTCCAGGGTGCCGTTGTGAAACAGGTCCATCGCCAGGTTCAGCGCCGTCTGACCGCCCAGGGTAGGCAGCAGGGCGTCGGGGCGCTCCTTTTCAATGACCTTGCGCACGAACTCGGGCGTCAGCGGTTCCAGGTAGGTCGCGTCGGCCAGGTCGGGGTCGGTCATGATGGTCGCCGGGTTGCTGTTGACCAGCACCACCCGGTAGCCCTCGCCCTTCAGCGCCTTCAAGGCCTGCGTGCCCGAATAGTCGAACTCGGCCGCCTGCCCAATCTGGATGGGCCCGCTGCCGAGAATCAGGATGGTCTGGAGGTCAGTACGCTTAGGCATTCCAGAGAACGAGCGTAACACGGTTTGCGGCGGGGCGGGGTGAGGCAGCATGCAAACTTATGCAGGCATGCGGGACAGGTGAGGCCCGGCTGCGCCACCTGGCCTATCGCACCTGCTCTGGCGGAGCCCCTATGCTGCCTCCATCCCGGACCCATGGGCGTGATTCACCATGTCAACCCTGAACTGACCCCCTCCATTTCAGAAGCCACTGCGGGCCCCTGCCGGGCCACGCGCCGCTTCACGTTGACGCGCTGAACATTCACTCCCCGAGGTTTTGACATGCTCCATTCTTCCCGCGCGCTGCGGGTTTATCTGGTCACCGAGGCCGTCATGGCCGCTGCGTTTGCCCTGGCGTATACGCTGCAAGGGCTGTATTTCGTTCAAACCGTGGGCCTGGCGCCCTTTCAGCTGCTGCTGGTGGGGGCGGCGCTGGAACTCTCGGCGTTCGTGCTGGAGGTGCCCACGGGCGTCCTGGCCGACGCCTTTTCGCGCAAATGGTCGGTGGTGCTGGGGTGCGCGGCGCTGGGCGCGGCGATGCTGCTGGTGGGCTCGTTTCCCGTCTTTGGGGTCATTCTGGCCGCGCAGGTGGTCAGTGCCGTGGGCTACACCTGCCTCAGCGGCGCGCATGAAGCGTGGCTGGCCGACGAACTGGGCGAGGACCGCTTGGGCGGGGCCCTGCTGCTGGGCGGGCAGTACGCCCGCGTGGCCGGGGTGGGGGGCATCCTGGGGGCCGCCGCACTGGCCGCGCTGGGCGGCCCCGCGCTGTGCATCGTGGTGGGCGGGGGTACGCTGCTGGCGCTGGCCGCCTTTCTGGCGCTGAAGATGCCGGAGCAGGGCTTCACCCGCGCCGCCCCCAGCGAGCGACCCACCTGGGCTGGCCTGACCGCCCCGCTGAGGCAGGGCGTGCGCGAGGTACGGGGCCGCCCGGTCCTGATCCTGCTGATTGCCGCAGCGGCGCTGTACGGCGCCAGCACCGAGGCCCTGGACCGCCTGAACGAGTTTCTGTTGCTGCGCGAAACGGGGCTGCCGGGGGGCCTGAGTGCCGAAGGCTGGTTTATTGCCCTGGCGCTGACGGGCTCGGTGCTGGGGTGGGCGGTGCTGGAACCGCTGCGCCGCCGCCTGGACCTGAGCCAGCCCCGGCAGGTGGCGCGTACCCTGCGCGTGGTGCTGGGCCTCAGCGTGGTGGCGCTGCTGGCGTTTGCGCTGGCCCCTGGGTTTGGGTGGGCGGCGGGCGCGTTGCTGGTTCACGGTGTGCTGCGGGGCCTGTACAGCCCGCTGTATTCGGCGTGGCTGAACCAGGGCCTGCCCAGCGGTTCGCGCGCCACCATCAACTCCTTTGCCTCACAGGCCGACGCGCTGGGGCAGGTGAGCTGCGGGCCGCTGTTCGGGCTGGCGGGCAACCTGTGGGGCGTGCGGGCGGCGCTGGCCCTGGCCGCGCTGGTGCGCCTGCCGACCCTGGCCCTGCTGAGCCGTGCGGGAAAGGGGGAATTGCGGTGAGGCCTGGCGGAGGGCCACTCCGGGCGGCGGCCACGCCTACCCCTGGAGTCCCCACAACAAACCGGCAGCTGTCACCAGCAGCGTCACCCCAATCAGGGCGTCCAGTACCCGCCACGCCTGCGGCCGGGCCATCGCCGGAGCCAGGGTCCGCCCGGCCAGCGCCAGCGTGAAAAACCACGCCCACGACGCCAGAATGGTGCCGCCCAAGAAGGCCAGCCGCCCCGCACTGTTCAGGCCCGCGCTGGCCCCGCCAATCAGAACCACCGTGTCCAGCAGGGCATGGGGGTTGAGCAGGCTAAAGCCCAGGGCCGTGCCCACGATCTGCCGGGGCGTGGCCGAGGCTGGCCCGCCTGCCTCCAGCCCCGCCGCGCCGCCCGCCCAGGCCGAGCGCAGGGCGCGCAGGCCATACCACGTCAGAAAAGCCGTCCCAAACAGCGTGCCGGCCGTAACCAGCACGGGCACGCGCGACAGCCAGCTCCCCAGCCCCAGCACGCCCAGCGCAATCAGCATGCTGTCGCACAGGGCGCAGGCCAGGGCAGCCAGCAGGGCGTACTGCTGCGTCAGGCCCTGGCGCAGCACAAAGGCGTTTTGCGGGCCAATGGCCACGATCAGGGACAGGCCCAGGGTCAGGCCGCGCAGGAAGGAAGGCACGGGGCACAGGATAGGCGGGCGCCTCTGGCCCCGTTCCCCTCAGGCCGCGATGGTCACGGTGTTGCGCCCGGCGTGCTTGGCACGGTACAGGGCCTCGTCGGCGCGGCGCAGCAGCAGGTCCGGCGAGTCGTGAAGCGAGGCCGGCGCCACCCCGCAGCTGATGGTCACGGGGCCCACCTGCGGGTGGCGTTCGCGGCTCAGGGCGTCGCGCAGCCGCTCGGCCACGGTCAGGGCGGCGTCTGCGTCGCCGTCCACCAGAATCAGAAATTCCTCGCCGCCCCAGCGCCCGGCGCGGTCACGCTGGCGCAGGCAGCGGCGCAGCACCTGCGCCACGCGCTGCAGGGTCTGGTCGCCCACCTCGTGCCCATAGGTGTCGTTCACGCGCTTGAAGTGGTCCAGGTCAAACAGCACCACGCTCAGTGGCTGGTGGCTCACCTGCGGCAGGGCGCCCTGCAGCCACGTGGTCAGCTGGCGGCGGTTGGGCAGCCCGGTCAGGGCGTCCTGGTGGGCCAGGCTGGCCTCGTGCCGGGCGGTGACCAGCGCGTGGACGTAATGCTGCAGCAGGCGCTGCTGCAGGGCCAGAAAGGCGATAAAGGTGGCATGAACCAGGTAGGTCTGCAGCAGGGTGTTGCCCAGTGCCGCGCGCAGCGCCGGATGACTGCCCGGGCTGAGGCTGAACCCCACGCCCACCAGCAGCAGGCCCCCAAACTGGGTCAGGCTGACCCCCAGCGCCGCGCGGGTGGGCAGCACCAGAAACGCCGCCAGATACGTCACGATCATCCAGGGGGCGTACCCCCCCAGCCCGTTCATGCTGGGCGGGCTGTGCAGCGTCACGTACAGCCGGAAGATGGCCGCCCCGATTTCCAGCAGCAGCTCGGTCAGCCCGATGGCCAGAAAGTGGCGGGGCCAGCGCCACAGCCACACCATGAAGGCCACATTCTTCAGGATAATCACGCTCAGGGCCAGCCGGTCGGCGTCGCTGAAATCATTGCCCACCTGCGCCAGCAGGGTAAAGGCACTCACAAACACGCCGCAGGCCAGCAGGGCCAGCAGCCCGCCGCGCCGGTAGGCGAATTCGGCAGTATCGGGGGCCGGGGGACGCAGGGCGCGCCGCCAGCGCCGGGCCAGGGTCTTCACGGGACGTTCAGGGGCGAGGCGGAAAGGCACCCGCACAGGGCAACGCAGAAGCAGAAGCACGCACCAGACCGCCACCGACCCACCACAGGGGGGCAGGGGCACATGGGCGCACTCTAGCGTGGCGGCCCTGACAGAGCCCTCACCCGGGGCCGTGTAAATGTTCACGGTGGAACGGGCACTTCCTTAAGAATTGGCCAAGCCTCCCGGCAGAATTGCCCAGAGTCAGGCCACCTGAAACTGTGAGCCTCGCCTCTATGCTGCGGAGCATGAAGAAGACCCTGTTTGGCCTGCTTGCCCTGAGTGCGCTGTCCACGGCCGCCGCCGCCACCTCGGTGGGGGCCTCGGTGGGCTCTGGCGTCAGCCTGCACCTGCAAAACGACCTGACCTCGTCCTCGGCCATGCGCTACAGCCTGAATCTGAACGCCACGAACTTTAATTTTAATCGCCTGTCAGTGGGCGGCAGCGTGGACTACCTGGCCGATTTCAATGCCAACGACGCGGCGCTGGGCGGCCTGAACCCCTACTACGGCATCGGGCTGGGCGCTGAGGTGGGCCTGGGCGCCGGGTCCAGCATCAGCCTGACGCCCCAGGGCACCCTGGGCCTGCGCTACAACGTCACCCCGCCCCTGAGCATCTTCGTGGAAGGCAGCCTGGGCGTGAAGGTGACGGTGGGCGCGGGCGGCGGCGTGGCCCCCGCTGGCAACGCCCGCATTGGCCTGAACTACCGCCTGCCCTGAACCCAGGGCGGAGCCCCCACCGAGACCCAGCCGCCGCGCTGGGTCTTTTTGTGGCCCCCGCCAGAGGGTCCGCCGCTGGACACCACGCTTGACCCCTCTGGCCCCCCTTGCTACCCTGATTGCATAGCTATGCGTCTGTAGCGCATATCCATACAGAAACACCATGCCCACCCTGACCGCCCGACGTTAACCCTGCCTGAACCGCCCCCTCGCTGGGCGTGTTCGGGCAGCGCGTTGCTGACGCCGGGTCGGGTCCCGTATGGCCTGACGATGCGGCCTTCACACAGACAGGAGAGAATGAACCATGACCAAGGAGCACTCAGCAGGGACGCGGCAGAAAATCGTGCTGGCCTACAGCGGCGGCCTGGACACCTCCATCATTCTGAAGTGGCTGCAGACCGAACAGAATTACGATGTGGTGGCCTTTACCGCCGATCTGGGCCAGGGGGACGAGGTGGAGGAAGCGCGCGTCAAGGCCCTGAACACGGGCGCCGTGGCCGCCTACGCGCTGGACCTGCGCGAGGAATTCGTGCGCGACTACGTGTTTCCCATGTTCCGTACCTCCGCGCTGTACGAGGGGTTTTACCTGCTGGGCACCTCTATTGCCCGCCCGCTGATTGCCAAGAAGATGGTCGAAATTGCCGGGAAAGAAGGCGCGGTGGCCGTCAGCCACGGGGCCACCGGCAAGGGCAACGATCAGGTGCGCTTTGAGATGACCGCCTACGCCCTCAAGCCCGACATCGTGACGGTGGCGCCCTGGCGCGACTGGACCTTTCAGGGCCGCGCCGATCTGGAAGCCTTTGCCCACGAGCACGGCATTCCGGTTCCCACCACAAAAAAAGACCCCTGGAGCACCGACGCCAACCTCCTGCATATTTCCTATGAGGGCGGCATTCTGGAAGACCCCTGGGCCGAACCGCCCGCGCACATGTTCAAGCTGACCGCCGACCCCCAGCAGGCCCCCGACGAGCCGGAATATGTGGAAGTCGAGTTTGAGGCCGGGAACCCGGTCGCCATCAATGGTGAAGCGCTGTCCCCCGCCGCGCTGCTGGCCAGGGCCAACGAACTGGGGGGCAAGCACGGCGTGGGCCGCCTGGATCTCGTGGAAAACCGCTTTGTGGGCATGAAGAGTAGAGGCGTGTACGAAACGCCCGGCGGCACGCTGCTGTATCACGCCCGCCGCGCTGTGGAAAGCCTGACCCTGGACCGCGAGGTGCTGCACCAGCGCGACCAGCTGAGCCCCAAATACGCCGAACTGGTCTACAACGGCTTCTGGTTCGCCCCGGAGCGCGAGGCGCTGCAGGTATACTTTGACCACATCGCCGCCAGTGTGACGGGCACCGCGCGCCTGAAGCTGTACAAGGGCAACTGCGTGGTAGTGGGCCGCAAGGCGCCGCAGAGCCTGTACGACAAGGACCTCGTCTCGTTTGAGGCAGGCGGCGACTACAACCAGCACGATGCGGGCGCGTTTATCAAGCTGAGTGCCCTGCGCATGCGGGTGCAGGCGCGTGTGGCTGCCAGGGCAGAACAGCCCGACCAAGAGCCCGCGCAGGTCTGAGGATGCCCAGCCTGTCTGCTGCCGTGGCCCAGCACCTGCCGCTGCTGTCGGCCCTGACCGAGGCGCAGGCTGCCCACATGCCTGCCCCTGGGGTCTGGAGTGCCAGGGAGATTCTGGGCCACCTACTGGACTCTGGGGTGAACAACCACGCCCGCTTTGTGCGGGTCAGTGCCGAGGACGGCCTGAGCCTGCCGGGGTATGACCAGACCCTGTGGGTGCAGCGCGGCGGGTATACCGCCCGGCCCTGGGCCGAACTCGTGGCGCTGTGGGCGGCGTATCAGGAACAGCTGGCGCACCTGATCGAGGCGCTGCCACCGGCCAGTCTGTCGCACACCGTCCGGATTGGTGGCGGTGAACCCGTCACCCTGCGTTGTCTGACCGAGGACTATGTGGCGCACCAGCTGCACCACCTCGCGCAGATTCCAGGGCGGGTGGGACCATGACTGGGGCGGGTTGGCCCATCCGCCGCGCCGTTCCCGGTGACGCCCCCGGGATTGCCGCCCACCGCGCCCAGATGTTCACCGATATGGGGGACCTGACGCGAGAAGCCGCTCAGGCGCAGCTGGGCCTGTGGGCAGACTGGTTGGCTGGGGCAATTGAAAAGGGCGAGTACGTGGGCTTCGTGGCCGAGCAGTCGGGGCAGCCGCTGGGCAGTGCGGGGCTGATGTTTCACCCCAAGCCGCCCACCACCGAGGACCCGGCCACCCTGCGGGCCTACGTGCTGAACGTCTATGTGGCTCCCGAAGGCCGCCGCCAGGGCCTGGCAGAGGCGCTGATGCGCGCCGTGCTGACCGAGGTGGAGACGCGGGGGCTGCGGACAGTCACGCTGCACGCCTCGGCCCAGGGCCGCTCTATCTATGAACGGCTGGGCTTTACCGAGGCCCCCCACCCCGAACTGCGCCTGATTCTGGGAAACCCTGCCACGGAGACCAGGGCGTGACCGTACGCCCCGTCAACCCCGAGGACATCGGCACCTTTCACGGCCTGATGATGGCTGCCGGCATGGACCCCCGCAGCAGCTGGAGCCGCACGACCCCGGCCGACCTGGAACGGTCACTGTTCTTGCCCGGTGCGGGCGGATTTCTGGCCGTGGGGGCTGGGGGAGAGGCCCTGGGCTGCGTGGGCTACCGCCCGGACGGCGAGGCGACCCTGACCCTGAACAAGCTGGCTACCCGCCCGGGGGCCCGGGGGCAGGGTGTGGGCCGCTTGCTCGTGCGCGAGGTGGAGCATGTGGCGCGGATGGGTGGGTATGAACGAATTTTGCTGGCCGTCAGCCAGTACAACCTGGACGTGCTGCCGTTTTACAGGCGACTGGGCTACGTGCGCTGCGATGAGCCGTATGCCCACGCCCACCCCGCCAGCCCGCCGCCCGTGGTGCTGGTGAAAGAGGTGCGCGGGGAGCAGACACCATGAGTCGTAGGAAAGATGTGTGGCGCCTCCTTCGAACAGAGCTGGAAGCGGTTGCCGCTTTACGTGGTTGCGAGCCCCATCAAAGATTAAAAGGAGCGGGCAGCTTCTTACAGGTCGAACCACGCCTGTCTGAGCAAGCATTGAGTCAGATGCAAGAGGAAATCGGAGTGGAACTCCCGGACAGTTACGCGCAGTTTCTCACTGAATTTGGCAACGGATTTTCCTCTTCTGGATACTTCATAAGTGGCGTGCTGTCTTTACAAGAGGCTACTCGTTCTATCTGCTGGGATATGAGAACTGACTTCCCTCACACTGCTGTATGGACCCCTGATGTTGAAAGTGTCTCAGATCAACTGCGCCCAGGAGAGCCGGAACGAGAGAACGTGGCTCAATGGATGGATTGGTATTTCGATGATGCTCATCTTTGCGGTTCTTTGACGATAGAAGACATGGGATGCGGCTACTACCGCCAGCTCATTGTTTCGGGATCAGGACGCAATCAACTCTGGGAAAACCTTCCAGCAGCTGATTGCGGCATCGTACCCACTATGTTTCAAGGTGCCATAGCTGAATTCTCTTCGTATTACGAGCACGCTATAGAGCAAATACTCAAAGATTTAAGGGGAAGAGCGTGACCCAACACGATAAAAAACTCTGGGGCGGCCGTTTTGCCGAGGCCACCGACGGGCTGGTGGAACTGTTCAACGCTTCTGTCGGCTTCGACCAGCGCCTTGCCGAGCAGGACATTCAGGGCTCGCTGGCGCATGTGGCGATGCTGGGGCAGGTGGGCATTCTGAGTGCCGGGGAAGTGGAGCAGATTACGGATGGGCTTCACGCTGTCCTGACCGACATCCGCGCCGGCACCTTCGAGTGGCGCCTGGACCGCGAAGACGTGCACATGAACGTGGAAGCCGCCCTGCGCGACCGCATTGGGCCGGTGGCGGGCAAGCTGCACACCGCGCGCAGCCGCAACGATCAGGTGGCGGTGGATTTCCGCCTGTTTACCAAGCAGGCCGCCCTCGATCTGGCTGAGAAAATCCGCGCCCTGCGGGCCGTGATGCTCTCGGAAGCCGAAAAACACCTGCCCGGCGAGGTGATTCTGCCCGGCTACACCCACCTGCAAGTGGCGCAGCCCATCTTGCTGTCGCACTGGTTCATGGCCTATGTGGCGATGCTGGAACGCGATGAAGGGCGTTTTCGTGACGCCGCCGCGCGCATGGACGAGTCGCCGCTGGGGTCCTCGGCGCTGGCGGGCACGCCCTGGCCCATTGACCGCCACGCCACGGCCGCCGCACTGGGGTTTGCCCGGCCCACCGCCAACAGTCTGGACGGCGTGGGCAGCCGCGACTTTGCGCTGGAATTCCTGAGCGCCGGCGCGATTCTGGGCGCGCACCTCTCGCGCCTCAGTGAAGAACTGATTCTGTACTCCACCTTTGAATTCGGCTTTCTCACGCTGCCGGACAGCCACACCACCGGCTCCAGCATCATGCCGCAGAAGAAAAACCCGGATGTCTCCGAACTGGCGCGGGGCAAGGCAGGGCGCCTTTTTGGCAACCTGATGGGCCTGCTGACCGTGGTCAAGGGTACGCCGCTGGCCTACAACAAGGATTTGCAGGAGGACAAGGAGGGCGTGTTCGACTCCTACGACACTCTCAGCATCGTGCTGCGCCTGTACGCCGACATGCTGCCCAAAACGGTGTGGCACGCCGACGTGACCAGGGCGGCGGCGGCGCGCGGGTATTCCACCGCCACCGATGTGGCCGACTTTCTGGCCCGGCAGGATGTGCCCTTCCGCGAGGCGCACGAGGTCGTGGGTGGGCTGGTGGGGCTGGCCAGCCGTTCGGGCCGCCAGCTGTGGGAGCTGACCGAAGAGGAACTGCGCGCCGCCCACCCGCTGCTGGGCGCGGAAGTGGCCCAGGCGCTGACGGTCGAGCAGAGTGTGAAAGGCCGTGCCAGTTACGGCGGCACCGCCCCAGAGCGGGTGCGCGAGGCAATCGAGAACGCGCGCCGGGCCCTGGAAGGGGAGAGGAGGTAACGCGGTGGACGTCACCATCGCCCTGAACGGCACGCTGCTGGCGGCCCGGCAGAAAGAGTGGGCCGAGCATCTGGCCGCGCCGCACGAGAATCCGCTGCTGCCCAACGAGGCTGGGCAACTGAACGGCAACGGCTTCACCCTGCAGAACGAGCTCTGTGTCTACAGTCAGCTGAAACCCGAATATGCCGAGGGCTTGCCTTACTCCGGCATCATCGTGACGAGGCGCCCCTGCGAGACCGTCTTTGACCTCACCCCCGAAGAAGCCAGCGCCGTGCACGCCCTGCTGGCCGAGGTCCGGGCGCATCTGGACGCCACCGTGAAGCCCGACGGCTACACCGTGGGCTGGAACGTCTACCCGGCGGGTGGGCAGCACATCCCCCACGTTCACCTGCACGTCATTCCGCGCTGGGCCACCGACGCCGCCGCGGGGGCCGGGGTGCGCTACTTCCTGAAAGCCGCAGCGAAGGCCGATCAGGCGCGACGACGATGACGGTGCCTGCCGCCCGTTCCCACCCGCCCCCCGTCTGCCCCCGGAGCCCTGTCATGACCCTGACCGATATGCACGTCAAACTGCGCCAGGCGCAGCCTGAAGATTTTCCCACCATTCTCGATCTGCTGGGCCGCTGCGGCCTGCACACCTCCAGCGTGACCCCGCAGGGCAGCACCTACTGGATTGCCGACCTGAACGGCGAACCCGGCGGCTGCATTGGCCTGGAACACGGCGAGGGGGTGTCGCTGATCCGGTCCACCGCCGTGCTGCCTGGGGCCCGCGCGCAGGGACTGGGCCGCGCGCTGGTGCGCAGTGCCCTGACACAGGCCACCCTGCGCGGTGATCGCCGCGTGTACCTGTTCAGCGAGGAAGCGGGGGACTACTGGCGCCGCTTTGGCTTCAGACCGGTCACGGCCGATGAAATCAGCGCGGCGCTGCCCGGGGCCCCGCAGGTGCAAAGCGGCCTGACCCGGGGCTGGATTCATGACGAACAGGCGTGGCGGCTGGACGTCCAGGCCGGCGCAGGAGAGGAGGGCGCGTGACGCACACCCGGCACCGCTTCCACAGGGCTTTGCGCTATGCTGCCGCCACGCACAACCTGTGTCATCCGGCGGTTTCTGTGACCCCGGCCCCGTCTCTTTCCCAAGGAGTCTTTCATGACCGATTCCAGTGTTCAGATTCGCCTGGCCAGCCCCACCGACAAGGACACCGTCTGCCGCGTGTTTCGCGAGGCAGGCCTGGACACCGACGCCGCGCTGGCCGAAGGCACCACCTACTGGGTGATGGAGCGTGGTGGGCAGGCCGTGGGGGCCATTGGGCTGGAACACGGCCAGGGGGCCTCGCTGCTGCGCGGCGCGGCCGTGTTGCCCGAAGCCCGGGGCGGCGGCCTGGGGCGGCGCCTGATCATGAGCGCCCTGGAATATGCCCAGGGCCGGGGCGACCGCACCCTGTACCTGTTTTCCAAGGGCGGCGACTGGACCCACTTCGGCTTTCAGCAGGTGCCCCTGGCCGTCGTGATGGGCGACATCCCCGACGCACCCCAGATTCAGGCCTACCGCGCCCGGGGCGATCGGCCGGGCGGCACGACCTGGATGCGTACGCTGGGGTAAGAGGGGCTGCGGAACGTAGGGTGTGGGTTGTAGGGGTTTTTCCACAGCCCACACCCCACACCCCACTTCCGGCCCCGCAGGGGCCCCTATGACCCTCGCCCTCGATTCCATCGCCGTTCCCGACCTGCACCCGGACGCCCCGCTGCATCCGCGCAAGGCGAAGCTCTCGGACATAGAGGCCATTCACGAACTCATCGGGTACTGGGCGGCGCGGGGGCTGATGCTGGTGCGCTCGCGCGCCCTGCTGGCCGAGACCATCCGGGACTTTCATCTGGTCATGGCAGAGCCCTGCGGGGACAAACCCGGCGGGCTGGCCGGGGTGTGCGGCCTGCACCTGCTGGCCCCCGATCTGGCCGAGGTGCGTGGCCTGGCCATTCACCCCCATATGCAGGGCCGTGGCCTGGGCAAGCAACTGGTGGAAGCCTGCGAGGCCGAAGCGCGCGCCATGGATCTGCCGGCGCTGTTTGCCTGGACCTACCAGCAGGGCTTTTTCGAGAAGTGCGGTTTTGTCCGAATTGACAAGACGAACCTGCATCCCAAGGTCTGGTCCGAGTGCCAGCGCTGCGCCTTTTTCGAGAACTGCAACGAGATCGCCATGTTCAGGGCGCTGTCGTGAGGCAGCATCTGCGGCCTGTCGCTGACCGCAGGCCAGCTACCATGAGCAGTGTGAACCGAACCCTGACCCCCCTGGCCCTGACCACCCTGACCCTGGCACTGGCCGGCGCCGCCAGCGCCCAGAACCAGACGGCCCAGAAGCCGCTGAGCACCTCGCTGCCCGCCGGCGCCCTGCTGACCCTGGAAACAAAGAACGCCGCCCCGGCCCTGCAGCGCCTGGGCGGGGTGATGGGCCGCGTGCTGGAAGCCGCTGAACTGGGCGAGGACGGCCCGGGTGAGATGGCGGGTGGCCTGCAGGCCATCGCCGCCGACCTGCTGGGCCGTGAGGGTGTGGCGGGTGTGTTCGCCGTGCAGAAGCCGGGCGGCACCTTTACCCCGGAACTGCTGGCGGTGGCCCGCGCGGGCGAACTCTCGCGTGAGATGCTGTCCAGCGGCAAGAAGCCCGGCGCCCGGGTGGGCAACTTCACCTTCTCGCGCGACGGGGACGTGTTCATGGGTCAGGGCGGGGGGCTGCTGTACGTCTCCACAGACAAGAACCTGCTCATGTCGTACCTGGGGCGCCTGAGCGGCAAGGCGGCGCCCACCCTGGCGGCCTCGGCGCCGTACGCGGCGGCCACGCGCGCAGCTGGCACCAACGAATTCGGGCTGTATGCCAACTTCTCGGCCACGGCCAAGGTCATTCGCTCGCAGCTGTCGCAGGTGTTCCTGCCCCGGCTGCTGTCGCCTGTGGTGGACGCCATTGACACCCTAGGGCAACTGGCAGGCGGCTTCACGACCACCGCCAGCGGCCTGACCACTTCCTCGGCCCAGGTGGTGAACCCCGAGGGCAAGGACGCCCCGCTGCGCCGCATTCTGACCGCCACCACCGACTTCGGCGTGCAGGACATCCTGCCGGCAAATGTGGAGGCCGTGCAGGCCAGCGCCTGCGCCCCCGAATCCGGCGCGTACCTGGGCCGCTGGCTCACCCGCATCGACCTATTTGAACCCTTTGGCTTCCTCACCGACAGCCAGCTGGCCAGCCACCTGGAGCGTTCGGGCGCGTACCTGGGCACCGAGTGCGCCCAGGTGACCCTGGCGGGCGGCACCAAGGCCAGCCTGAACCAGAATGACCCCCTGGCCAGCCTGCGCTACGGGGTGGGTTACCAGCGGGTGACGGATCAGGCGGCGGCCGAGGCCCATCTGCCTGAATATGCCCGCAGCGTGAACGAGGCGATTCAGGGCGTGCGCGCCACCCTGAAGGGCAGCGTGGACCGCGCCATGAAGGGCATGGTGTCGCCCGAGGACATGGCAGAGCTGGGGGCCGCCGGCATGGCCAGCATGATGGCGGTCGACGAGAGCCTGGAACAGGTGGACCGGCTGCTGGCCGGCATGAAGATGGTCTACGGCTTCCGGGACGGCTACCTGGTGACCGCCTGGAGCGACGAGGCCCTGCGCGCGGCGCTGGCCGAGGGGAGCGGCGGCGCGACCCTGGCCCAGAGTGCAGGCTTCCGGGCGGCCAACCTCAGCGGCAACGCCGGCTTCAATTTCACCCCCGACCTGCCGGCCCTGAGCGGCCAGGACCTGCTGGCCAGCCTGCCGGCCGAGATGCAGGACGAGGAACTGGCCGAACTCATGGCCCCGGCCATGAACGCGGCGGCCGACCTTATCAACCGCTTTGACGGCATGAGCTCACAGCGCAGCGTGACCGGGAATGTCATCATCGGCAAGGCGAGCGTGCGCTACCGCTGGTAAACCCCGCATGCGGGGCAGGGGCCAGGAGGGACCGCGCGGCGCCCGGCCATGAAACGCGTCCAGCGAGGCGCGAATGGAGGGACACACATGATCAGAAAAGAGCGGGCCATCCTGGCCCTGGAAGACGGCACCGTATACCGGGGCTACGCCTTCGGGCACCGGGGCGAAACCGTGGGCGAGGTGGTGTTCAACACCTCCATGACCGGCTACCAGGAGATCATGACCGATCCCTCGTACAACGGGCAGATCGTGACCATCACCTACCCGCATGTGGGCAATTACGGCGTGGCGATCTACGACATGGAGAGCAACAAGCCCTACGTGCGCGGCTTTATCTCGCGCGAATTCAGTGGCGAGTACTCCAACCACCGCGCCCAGCAGTCGCTCGAAGCCTTTATGCAGCAGTACGGGGTCGTGTCCATTCAGGGCATTGACACCCGCGCGCTGGTGCGGCGGCTGCGCACGGGTGGGGTGGTCAAGGGTGTGATTGCCCACCGCTCCTACACCCACCCGGAAGATGCGTACGGCGAGTTCACGCCCGCCGAGGAACAGGTGTACGTGCAGCGCGCCCGCGACCACCAGGACATTGACGGGCACGACATGACCCGTGAAGTGACCACCGCCCTGCCCTACGCCTTTCCCACCCTGCGGCACGGCAAGCGCGTGGTCCTGATGGACTTCGGGATCAAGCACACCATCATCGAGCGGCTGGCCGAGGTGGGCATTGAGCCCATCGTGGTGCCGGCCCACACCACACCGGCGCAGATCATGGCGCTGCAGCCGCACGGCCTGTTTCTGAGCAATGGCCCCGGTGACCCAGCCCCGCTGGAATATGCCCACAAGACCGCCTGGGAACTCATGGGCCTGCTGCCCACCTTCGGCATCTGCCTGGGCCACCAGATTCTGGGGTTGGCCGCAGGAGGTCAGACCTTCAAGATGAAGTTCGGGCACCGGGGCGGCAACCAGCCCGTGAAGAATCTATTAACAGGAAATGTGGAGATCACCTCGCAGAACCACGGCTACGCGGTGGACCTGGATTCGATTCCCAACGGGGCCTTTGTGGCCACCCATATCAACCTGAACGACGGCACGCTGGAAGGCATGGCGCACGCGCGCTACCCGGTGTTTTCGGTGCAGTACCACCCCGAGGCCAGCCCGGGTCCGCACGACAGCCGCTACCTGTTTGACCGTTTCATTGAAGAGATTGACGCCTTTGATGGGGGCACTGGTACCCCCATTGCCAAAGCGCTTCCTGGCCGACTTGGGGTTTGACAACCCCAGGGCAGCCCGGGATGATACGGGTGGACCTGCGGAGTGAGAAACTTCATAGTGACACCTGAGTCAGTGATGAAGTTGTCAGTCATTTGAAGCCTCTCTTGCGCAGCCGTCCACCGGGACCTGCCCGCCGACCAACAACCTAATTTCTGAAGCGATGATTTACCTGGCGCAGACGGGCGCTTATGCCAGGTGAGGAGCAAGTGGCGCGACCGACAGAACGCGGAGTGATCCGTAGGCTGTCGGTCAACTTTTTGCTTTCGGAGGTGTGTTATCCGCATTCTGCCGCTCAGACTTCTTCTGGCCGCCGCCGCCCAGCGCAGCGCCGGCACAGGCGTGTCGTTCAGCCTGACCCAGAACCTGGTGCGGCGCAGCGTGACGGCCAGCGGCAAGACCACTGGCACCCTGGTGCAGAGCCCCAAAACCGTGCAGCCCGGTGACGTGCTGAGCGGGCGGGTCACCCTGCGCCACGTTCTGGGCCGCCCCCTGCGGGGCGTGCTGGCCAACGCGCCAGAACCCAGGGGCACCACCGACAGCACCCGCGCGCCCGTGCAGGCCAGCGTGGGTGGCAAGACCTTGAGCGCCGCCTCGCCCACCAGCACCACCAACGTGAACTGGACTGTGCAGACCCTCGCCCCGGACGAAACGCGGAAGCCGGGCTTCCGCGTGAAAGTCAACTAGCTTCGCCCCCTGCCCCCCGGAGGAGACCCACATGAAGAGATCCTGGACCATCTGCACCCTGCTGGCCGCACTGGCCGCCGGCACCGCCTCCGCCGCCGGCACGCCTGCGGGCACTGTGATCACCAACACGGCCGAGATCGTGTTCACGCCTGAAGGCGGCACGACGCCCAACCCCCCCATTCCCTCCAACCCGGTCACCACGACCGTGCTGCCGGTGCCCAGCTTTACCATCACCCCCAACGACGGCAGCCCCGACCGCACGGTGCCGGACTACACCCGTCCCGGCCAGACCGCCACGGCGCGGCCCGGCGACACCGTGAGCTTTGCCTACACGCTGACCAACACCGGCAACGTGCCGAACGAAGCCTACGACCTGACCAACACCCCCGACCCCGCCGGCACGGTGAAGACCCCGGATAACATCCGCTTCTACGCTGCCAGCGCCGACACCAACAGCGACAACACGCTGAGCGACGCCGAAATCGCCGCCGCCACCGCCATCACCTCCATCTCGGGCGTGGCGATGGACCAGAGCGTGAAGTTCTTCCAGGTGTACACGGTGCCCACGGCCGCCGCCAACACCGACCGCTACGGCGCCGACCCCACCGGCAACCGCCGCGACAACCCGGCGTTCAACAACGACCCCAGCGTGCCGCGTGACGCCAACAACTCGAACGTTACCGCCGTGGCCCGCAACGACTCGGCGCTCATCGGGCCGCGCAACGACCCGGACGGCAACGGCAACCCCGTGACCCCACCCTACACCAGCCCCGAAGGGCTGACCATTACGCCCAGCGCCAACGACACACAGACCGCGCAGGCGATTGCCACCACCACGGCCATCACCTTCACGAACACCGTGCAGAACACCGGCAACCGCCCCGACGTGCTGGACATCACCACCAGCCTCGCGGGCTTCCCGGCGGGCGCGACCGTGACGCTGCTGAGGCCCGACGGCACCCCGCTGCCCGACACCGACAGCGACGGCACCCCCGACGTGGGCAGCGTGGCCCCCGGCGCCACCGCCGACCTGCTGGTGCGCGTGACCTTCCCGGCCGGCGGCGCTCCCACCGCGCCCACCACGGCGCCCACGGTCACGGTGATCACCACCTCCAGCAACGACCCCAGCAAGAGCGACACCACCCGCGACATCGTGAACCTGCCGGGCCTGTCCTTCGGCAACCCCACGCCCACCCCGGGCGGCAACCCCGGCACCCCCGGCACCCCCGAAACGGGCCAGCCCGGCAACCCCGGTTCGCCGGTGATTCCGCCCAGCGTGTGCACCAGCACCACGGCGCCCACCCGCACCAGCATTGCCATGGAAATTGCCAACCTGGGCAGCGCCACCGACACCTTCGACGTGAGCGGCACCGCGCCCATCCGTCTGGTGGACGGCAGCACCGTGACGGTGAATGTGGCGTACTTCCGCGACAACAACGGCAACAAGGTGTTCGACGCGGGTGACGCCGCCCTGACCGATACCAACGGCAACGGCGTGGCCGACACCGGTCCGCTGGCCCCCGGCGCCGAACTGAAGCTGGTGGCCGTGGTGGACGTGCCCTGCGCCGCCAGCGCCCAGGTCATCACCCTGACCCAGCGCGCCACCTCGCCCTCCACCGGTGTGTCGGTGCCCGACACCAACGACACGGTCGTGGTGGGCAAGACCCCGGTGGGCGCCCCCACCAAGAGCGTGGACAAGGCCGAAGCCAGGCCCGGCGAGCGCCTGACCTACACGATCATCGGCAAGAACACCTCCAACGCCAACGTGACCAAGGCATTTATCCGCGACACGCTGCCTGCGAACACCAAGTTCGTGAGCTTCACCGCCACCAGCACGGCCGCTGGCACGGTGCTGTACTCCACCAACGGCACGAGCTGGAGCGCCGCCGCCATCACGGCGCCCCAGAACGACGGCGTGACGGTGTACGCGGGCGTGGACACCAACGGCAACGGCACCATTGACACCGGCGACATCCTGGCCCCCGGCCAGACCATCACCGGCACCTTCGTTGTCGAAGTGAAGTAAGCCTGAATCCGGGCGCACGCGGGAGCAAGGCCTGCGTGCGCCCCCTCCCCCTGGGGGAGCCCCGACCGCTTTCTTTTTCCGCTCCCCCTGAGACCCCCAACACGAGATTGTTTTCTTTCCCCACCCCTTTTTGCTCTGGGAGGCAACGTGCGCAAAAACCCTTCGGTGCTCAAGACGCTCGCGGCGCTGGCGCTGACCCTGCTCAGCCCGGCGTTCGCGGCCGGCACGCCCGCCGGAACGGTGATTGAAAACCAGGCCACCCTGGAATTCACCCCGGAAG
Source organism: Deinococcus arcticus (assembly GCF_003028415.1). Lineage (NCBI taxonomy): Bacteria > Thermotogati > Deinococcota > Deinococci > Deinococcales > Deinococcaceae > Deinococcus > Deinococcus arcticus. The sequence goes on along the minus strand of NZ_PYSV01000004.1, from coordinate 200,929 downwards.
GCGGCCCCCCCACCTCGATTCCCACCCCGCCGGTCACCACCGTGGTGCAGCCGATCTGCGCGGTCAGTGTGGTGCCCAGCGGCACCGTGGCCCAGCCGGGGCAGAGCTTTAGCCTGTTACCCGGCGAGAGCGCGACCCTGCGTTACACCCTGACGAATGCGGGCAACGCCGCCAACACGGTGAACCTGCGCGCCGCCGTGGAGGCCGCCTCGCAGTTCACGCCCGGCGGCCTGGCCATCCGTGCCGACAGCAACGGCAACGGCGTGCTGGACGACAGCGACGCGGCGGTGCAGAGCGTGACCCTGGCCGCTGACGCCAGCGCCACGCTGTTTGTGCCCGCCACCACGGCGGCCAGCAACCGGGGCGACGCCTTTGTGAACCTGATCGCCAGTTGCGCCACGAACGCCTCCGGGCGCCCCGGCGAGACCGATGACGACAACGTGGGCCGTATCCGCGTGGGCGAGCCGCCCGAGCTGACGCTGACCAAGACCTTCAGCCCGGTGAACCCCATTTTCACCCAGAGCCTGAAGCCCCAGGCCGTGGGGACCCTGCCCGAACTGCGCCCTGGCCAGGAAACCGACGTGATTCTGACCGCGCGCAACACCGGCGCCGGCGCCTCGCGCCCGGTCACGATCACGGACTTCCTGAACACGCCCGATATGCGCGACTTCGTGTTCATCAGCGGCAGCGCGCGTGTGCAGGGCAGCGGGGTGCTGGAATACAGCGCCGACGGCACAGCCTGGACCGGCACGGAAACCAGCCCGGTGGCCGCCATTCGCGTGCGCACCGAGAGTCTGGCCCCCGGCGCGACCCTCACCCTGAGCTTCCGCCTGCGCGCTCCGGCCGACGCCACCGGCACCCGGCGCAACGTGGGCCTGCTGCGCAGCGGTGACATTGCCGTGGACGCCCCGGCCGACGTGGTCCTGCGCTACACCCCGGCCATTGCTCTGGGCCCCATCAGCAACCCGCAGGCCCTGCCGGGCGGCGAGCTGAGCGAGGACGACAAGCAGACCAAGCAGGTGGCCCTGATTGGCCAGGAGGTGTGCTTCCCCCACACTGTGCAGAACCTGGGTGACCGCCCCGATACCATCACGGTCACCGGGCGCGCCGCGCGCGGACAGGCCACCATCCGCTTTACCGAGCGCGACGGCACGCCGATCACTGAGCCCTTCCGGGTGCCCGAGCTGGCCCCGCAGGCCACCAAGGATTTCAACGCCTGTTACCTGATTCGCAGCGGCAGTGTCAGCTCTGCGCTGGAAGAACTGCGCATTGAGCTGCGCGCCCAGAGCAGCCGGGGCGCGCCCGACAACCTGACGGTTGACGTGGTGCTGAGCGTGGCCCAGAACCTGCTGAGCCCGGTCAAGACCGGCAGCGCGGGCAGCGGTCTGGTGGCCCCGGGCCAGGAGATCACCTACACCCTGAGCTTTACCAACGCCCAGAGCTTTGCGCTGACGGGTGTGGTGATCCGCGACAACCTGCGCAACCTGCGCATTCTGGATGCGGGCGGCAACCTCATCCGCACCGACGCGCTGGAATTCATCAGCGCGGACCAGGGCGGGGTGCTTGAAGGCGACACCGTGGTGTGGCGCTTTACCCGCCTGAACCCCGGCGAGGCCGTGACCCTGACCCTGCGTGCCCGCGTGCCCCAGAGCACGCCCGACGGCGCCCTGGCCGTGAACACCTTCACGGTGGTCAGCGCCGAGGTACCCGAGCCCACCGAGTCCAACCCCGTGCAAAACGGTGTGTTCAACCAGGCCAACCTGAGCATGGTCAAGACCAGCAGCCCCGACCGCGTGGCCTACGGACAGACCATCACCTACACCTTCACGGTGACCAACCGCAGCGCAACAGCCGCCCTGCAGACCATCCGCGTGCAGGACACCCTGCCGGCGGGCCTGGTGTACATCGAGGGCAGCAGCCGCCTGAACGGCACGCCGATTGTGCCCACGGTCACGGGCCGCACCTATGTCTGGGAGATTCCGGGCCTGGCCCCCGGTGCCAGCGCCGTGATCACTTTCGACGCCGAGGTGACGCCGGAGGCCGGCACCCAGATCCGCAACAGCGCCATCGCCACGGCCATCAGCAACAACGGCCAGACCCAGACGCCGGTGAGCAGCGCCGTGAACACCATTGACCCCCTGATCTTCGGGCGCACCACCGCCGACGTGGTGGGCTACGTGTTCCTGGACACCAACCGCAACGGCATCTACGACCGGGGCACCGACATTCCCTACCAGAACGCCCGGGTGATCCTGGCCGGCGGGCGGATTGCACTGACCGACGCCCAGGGCCGCTACCACTTCCGCAACCTCGTGGAGGGCACCCACGCCCTGCGCCTGGACCCCAACTCGGTGTGGGCGCAGAACCTCTCGGTGCCGCAGGATGCGGGCCGCCCTGGCAGCCGCCTGGTGTACGTGCGCAGCCTCACCAGTGTGGATTTCCCGCTGGCCCCGGACTACGGCGAGATTGCCGTGATCCGCGACACCACCCTGCGCGTGGCTGCTGGCCTGCCGCTGCAGACCCCCCAGACCCTGACCATCCGCAAGCAGGTGTTTGCGGGCGAGGTGGCCGGCGAGTACCGCGTGCAGCTGATTCTGAGCAGCAGCGCCGACCTGAGCGCGGTGCGCGTGGATGACCCGCTGCCAGCCGGCGCCGAGCTGATTGACGGCCAGAACGTCCTGACCTACGACACCCTGCCGGGGGGCGAGCGAGCGGTGACCTACCGCTTCCGCTGGACCGGCGACCCCAAAGGCGCCGTGACCGACCCGACGGCGAGCTGGAGGTACTGAGTGAAACGCGCCATCACCACCCTGACGGCGGCCCTCCTCGGCTCGGCCGCAGCGCAGGAAATTGCCACTTCTCTTCCCCTGACCTCGGTGGGCAACAAGCTCATGTGGACGGTGGGCGACCAGGACCTGCGCCTGATCGTGGGGGTCAGCTCCCGCGTGCAGCTGGACGTCTACGGCGCCCAGTTCGACCCCACCGACTACCGCACCCCCGACCAGTACGGCGACGAGAATTACGACACCGCTGCCCCCAAGGCCCCGGTCAGCTCCACCTTTACCCTGGTGAACGCCGACGGCGTGGTCGTCAAGCAGCAGGACTTCGGCGTGGGCGCCCAGGACTGGCAGACCTTCCTGAACAGTGACCTGCCGGCCGGCACCTACACCCTGAAGGTGCGCACCCAGGGCAACGGCAAGAACACCTTCGCCTTCCGCCTCACCTCGGTGAGCGCGGCGGTGGAGGCCGACCACCTGAATGTCACCATCCGCAGCAACGACTGGGTGCCGGCCCTGAACGTGTACAACCCCGGCGGCGCCATGGGCATCCGCCTGTACGACGGCGACGGCGAGGGCGAGCTGCAGGGCGAGCTGCGTGACGCCCAGGGCAACGCCTACCCGGTGAAAATCAGCGGCGAGCTGCAGTGGACCGATGTGGCTGTGCCTGAAACGCCCGGCAACTACACCCTGTACCTGCGCCAGCCCCAGAAGACCTACCAGTGGTCGAACTCGGTGGGCTTTGAGCTGAGCACCGGGCCCATCAAGATCGTCACGGCCGATACCACGGGCCGCCTGGAAATTCAGGCCGAACTGGTGCTGCCGGACGAGACGCTGCCCACCCAGGCCACCGTGACCGTGGGCGAGCAGGCCTACAACGTGAACGGCGCCGCTGGCCCCTTCACCCTCCCCGCCAGGGAATACCCCGTCAGCGCCGAGCCGATCACCGGCGCCGAGGTGACGGTGAGCGCCCCCAGCGCCACGGTGGTCAAGGGCCAGACGGCGCGCGTGGCCGTGCAGGTCAGGCCCAGCGTGGACCTGAGCTTCACCGCCGACAAGCCCGAAGTGTGCGTGGGCGACGTGGTGACCTTCACGGCCCGGGCCCAGACGGCCTTTGAGCGCCAGCCCCTGCCCGCGAACCTGCGCGTGACTCTGCCGGCCGGCTTTACCGCTGGCGGCGAGACCACCGCCACTGCGCGGGTGGACGCGGCCAACCCCGGCGTCCTGACCTTTGAGGCCAAGGCCGAGGCGGCCGGCGGCGGCGAGGCCCGCGCCACCCTGGCGCCCTGGAACCAGACGCAGACCCTGGGCGTGCGCGTGCTGCCCACCGCCACCCAGATTGAGCTGCGCCGCGCCGAGCTGAGCCCCACCCTGGCCGGTGAAACGGTGACAGTCACGCTGAGCCTGAAAAACACCTCTTCGGTGCCTGCCCCCTACACCCTGAACGACGACCCCGGCGCTGCTCTGGAGGCCCTGGACCCCACCACCTTCAGCGGCGAACTGGCCCCCGGTGAGGAAAAGGTCCTGACCTACCGCGCCCGCGTGAAGGGGGACGGCGGCAGCGAAGGCCAGCTGAAAGCCACCCTGAGCAGCAGCTGCGAGAGCCAGCAGGTGGTGGGCGGCGTGCTGCGGGTGCAGACCCCGCCTGCCCCGGCCCCCACCCCGGTGGTCACCCAGACCCGCCAGAGCACGGTGCGCATTCCCTTCGACGTGCCCAGCACGCGCGGCGCCACCCAGGTGATCGTGGCGCACCAGCCGCCGGCGGGCAGCAGCTATGTCCCCGGCAGCAGCCAGCTCAGTGGCCGCCCCCTGGCCGACCCGCAGGTGGGCCCCAGCGGCAAGTTCTACTGGACCACCCCCGGCGCGCCGCGCGGCGTGCTGACCTACACCGTCACCCACGAGGGCGCCCTGCCCGCGCTGGAGAGCCCCACCCTGGTGGGCAAGGCCGCGGGCGACCGTCTGACCGTGCTGGTGGGCGACGGCAACCTCGACGATCTGGGGGGCCTGCGCCCCGCCGTGGACACCCAGGCCGCCGCCACCGAGAACGACGGCGCCCTGAAACTGCCGCTGGACGGCACGGTGTTCCGCGAGCGCGACCGCATCACCGTGGCGCTGGAAAGCCCCGCCGACAGCACGGCCCTGCCGCTGGTGAACGGCGTGCCGGTGGACCCCGCTACCCTGGGCCGCAAGAGCGTGGACGCCGAGCGCGGCACCCAGCGCCAGGAGTTCTACGGCATAGGGCTGCGCACCGGCGAAAACACCATCACCTTCGGGGACCAGACGGTGCGCGTGTTCCTGGCCGGCACCCCGGTGAACGCCGAACTGAAGGCCGAGCAGCTGGTGGCCGACGGCGTGACCCCGCTGCGCATTGGCATTCGCCTGCTGGACGCTTCGGGCCTGACCACCGCCAGCAGCAATGTGACGGTGCAGACCAGCCTGGAGCCCGCCCAGGGGGACGCGCAGCCCCGCACCGCCAGCTATCAGGTGAAACTGGTGGACGGCGAGGGCGTGCTGGAACTCGAACCCCAGAGCGTGCCCGGCCGCTTTGACGTGAGCGTGCGCCTGGGCGACCGGGTGATCACCAAGGCCTTTGAAGCCCTGCCCAGCACCACCCGCGTGGGCATCGGCATGGTGAGCGCCGGCGTGCTGTTGGGGGGCGGCGGTGTGGCGGCCGGCGAGGCGCGCGGCGCCGCGTACCTGGAAACCCCGATTGGCGAGGGCAAGCTGTATGTGGCCGCCAACGGCGCCGTGGTGGCCGACCGCACCGCGGCCGGGCAAACCACCGTGCGCCAGGACCCAGCCCACGCCCTGCCCACCACCAGCACCCTGGAGCGCTACCCCAACTACGGCGACAGCAGCACCGAAACCATGCCGCTGCAGGGTATTGACCCGGTGGCCGCCCGCTACGAGCACCCCGCCTTCAGCGTGAGTTACCGCCAGGCCCCGGTACCGGTGGACGTGTTTAACCTGGGCATCAACGCCACCACCCTCAGCGGCTTTACCCGCAGCAACCCGCAGGTCTCGGGCTTTGTGGCGGCGCTGCCGGGCGACCTGGTGCGCCGGACCCTGGCCCCCAACGGCCTGCGCACCCTGCCGCTGGGCCAGAGCAACTTGCAGCGCGACAGCGAGAGCGTGGAACTCGTCAGCATCAACCCGCTCACCGGGGCCGAGGAACTCGTGCGGCCCCTGGTGCGCCTGCAGGACTACACCCTGGACGCGGCGGCGGGCGTGCTGTACTTCCAGCGCCCGCTGGACCTGGTGGACGCAGAGGGCCGCGAACTGCGCGTGCGCCTGAGCTACCGCCTGAACGATCCCCTGGGCGCGCGCAAGCTGGCCTGGGGCGTGCAGGTGGGCGCCCGCGTGGGCGAGAACGCCCGCATTGGCGCCGCCGCCGTGAGCGTGGACGGCGTCACCAGCGTCGGCGTGCGGGCGCGCTACGCCACCGACAGCGCCCGCGCAGATCTGCTGGCGGCCTACTCGGGCGGGGGCGTGCTGGTGAACGGCAGCGCCAGCCTGAGTGGCGAGCGCTTCAGCGTGAGCGCCTCGGCGCACTACCAGGACAGCAGTTACCGGGGCCCCAACGCGGTCGCGCCCGGCCTGGGCGTGAGTGCGGACGCCACCTATGAACTCACCGACCGCTTTGCTGTGAACGCCCGCGCGGCCTACACCCGCACCCCGGGCACCGGCAGCGCGCCCGAGACGGCCACCGGTCACGCCGATCTGCGCGGGCTGTACTCGTTCTCGCCCTTCACCGTGGGCGCGGGCGTGCGCGTGGGCCTGGGCGCCGAGCAGGGCGTGGCCGGCATTCTGAGTGCGGGCTATACCCAGGGCGCCCTGAATGTGACCGCCGAGCACGTGCAGCCGTTCAGTGGAAATGTGGACCCCACCACCACCCTCAAGGCCAGCGTACCCCTGGGCGAGAACCTTACCCTGACGGCGCGCGACGAGATCAACTGGGAAGATGGCCACCGCGCTAGCCTGGGCCTGCAGGCCAAGATGGGCCTGACCAACGTGGCCGTGAACTACGACCTGCCCGGCGCCGACGGCTGGGGCAACCGCGCCCGCTTTGGCGTGGACACCCAGCTGCCCCTGAACGACACCACGTCTGTGGGCGTCAGCGGCAGCTACATCCTGGATCTGGACGGCGACGCCCAGAACGAGGGTGGCTGGAACGCGGGCGTGGCCCTGCGCTACAAGACCGAGCGCCTGAGCGCTGCCCTGGCTGCCGACGCCGCCAATACCGCCGGCAACTTCAGCGTGGGCCTGAAGGCCGGGGCCAGCTACAGCGTGAACGACCAGCTGACCCTGGCCGCCGACGCCCACCAGATTTTTGGGGCAGGCGCCGGCAGCCACTACGCGGCCTCGGCGGCGCTGCGCGCAGGGCCCTGGCAGGGGCTGGCGTACCTGCGCTACAAGGACGGTGCGCTCTCGGGCGGCACCCCCGAGGTCATTGGTGAGGTGAACGCCGAGTACCACACCCCGCAGTTCGCCCTGCGCGGCGGCCTGGCCGGGCGCAGCCTGCTGGCCCAGACCGGCAGCGCCACCTACCAGGCGTCGCTGAGCGGTACCTACTACGTCACCGACCGCCTGGGTCTGGGGCTGGCGGGGCGCGCCTTGTTCCAGCCGGCCACGAATTCCACCCTGACCAGCGTGGGCCTGGAAGCCAGTTACCGCGCCCTGCCGGGCACCTGGGTCACGCTGGGCTACAACCCGGTGGGCTTCAGCGGCATCGGCACGAATATCTACACCCGCCAGGGCCTGTACCTGCGCCTGGATCTGATGCTGGACGACAACCAGCAAAGTGGCGTGAATCTCGCCCCCCCGGCCGAGGCCGCGCCCACCACCGAGGAGGGCCGCTGATGCCCCTGCACACCTGGACTCGCGCCCTGCGGGGCGTTCTGGCCCTGGGCCTGCTGGGCAGCAGCGCCGCCCTGGCCCAGGTCACAGCGACCACGACCACCACCCCTGCCCCCGGCACCTGCACCGCCAGCGCGCCCTTCGTGCAGAGTTTTAACACCCGCGCCGCGCTGGCCGAGGTGAAAAACCACCGCTATATCAATGACGGCGACACCGACGACAGCGACGACGCCGGCACCGTGACCAACACCGACGGTACCTATACCCTCTGGGACGACATCAACCGCTCAGGCACGGGCTTTGCGCTGTACATGAACATTGCCAACTTTGAGGGCAAGAACGGCGGCACCCTGAGCACCCCGGGCCTGCTGTACGAGCAGCGCATCAATGTGCCGGCGGGCGCCAGCCTCAGCTACGAAAACTGGGTGCGCAGCCACTCCAACACCGCCACCCAGCTGCGCTACGTGTTCCGGGACAGCAGCGGCGCGGTGCTGCAGCAGACTGGCGGCGCCCTGGTGACCACCGGCTACACCCTGCAGACGGTGCCCACCTTCACCAGCCCCGGCACCCAGGTCACCCTGCAGATCTACACCCTGAAAGACGGCACGAGTGCGGACACCAACGTGCTGAAGCTGGACGATCTGAAGCTGACCTGCCCGGTGCCCGCCCGCCCGGCCCTGACGATCACCAAGAGCAACAACGGCCCCTGGGTGGCGGGCCAGAGCGGCGCGAGCTACACCCTGACCGTGCAGAACACCGGCAATGCCCCCACCAGTGGCGCCGTGACCGTGCGGGACCTGCTGCCCACGGGCGTGAGCACGCCTGCCTCCTTTACTCCGGCCAGCGGCTGGACCTGCACGACCAGTGGTCAGAACGTGACCTGCACGAGCACCGCTGTCCTGGCGGCGGGCGCCAGCGTCAGCCTGCCCTTCCCGGTGACCCTGGCCGGCACCCTGTCCGGCTCTATTACCAATAAAGCCAGCGTGGGCGGCGGCGGCGACCCCGACCCCACCCCTGACCCGGGCACGTGCACGGCCACCGGCGGCCAGTGCGCGGTCTCCACCACCACGGTCACCCCGCCCACGGCGCAGCCCACTTGCCAGCAGGTCTACGCCCTGGCTGCCCCCGGCAGCAGCACCGACGGCACCGAAATCCGGCTGCTGGACGTGACCACCAACACGGTGGGCACCCTGATTGCTACCCTGCCCAGCGGCGGCACCTCGGCCACGCTGGCGATCTCGGCGGATGCCAAGCGCTTCTTTACCGCCACCGATGACGGACGCCTGCGCGTGTACGACACCGTGACCAGAACGTGGTTCAGCGGCGGCGTGTTCAGCGGCATTTCCGGGCGTCTGGTGCGCATGGCCGTGACCAGCACCGGCATCGGCTACGCCATGGATTCGGGCGCCAACTTCTGGCGCTTCGAGACCAGCGGCGCCTACGCGGTCACCCCGCTGGGTCAGGTCACCTCCAGCAGCAGCGGCGCGCCCAGCTTCCTGGACAACGGCGACTTCTTTGCCGACAACACCGGCAAGCTGTACATGGTGAGTGCGGCCACCGGCTCGGGCTCTATTGACCTGTGGCTGATTACCCCGGGCGCCCCGGTGAGCGCCGAGTACCTGGGCCGCCTGAGCAACCCTTCGGAAGGCTCGCAGTTCAACGGCATTGCCGCCAGTCCCAGCGGCATCTACGCCCGCGACAACCTGGGCCGGCTGGTGAAGATTGACCTCGTGAACGTGACCTACACCAGCGTGGGCACCAGCACGCCCGGCTCCACCGACCTCGCCAGCTGCTTCTTCCCCGCCTTTGCGCCCAAACTGGACGTGCTCAAGAGCGTGCGCAAGGTCTCGGGCAGCAGCGGTGACAAGGTGCAGCCCGGCGACACCCTGGAATACACGGTGACGGTGCGCAACAGCGGCAACCTCCCGGCCGGTGGCGTGACCTTCAGTGACGCCCTGCCCGCGGGCACGACCTACGTGGCCGGCAGCGCCCGGGTGAACGGCTTTGCCACCACCGTGACCGGCGGCGCGCCCACCAATCTGGGCGGGGCGGCCTACCCCTTCGCGCAGCCCGTGGGCATCTGCAGCCAGAGTGGCAGCGCCTGCACCACCCAGGTGCTGAAGATTGACGCCACCCCGAATACCCTGGACAACGAGGCGGTCGTGACCTTCCGCGTGACCGTGAACCGGCCCTTTCCCCTGAACCCGGCCGAGGTGCGGAACATCGCACTGGTGCGCTACGCAGAGGGGCCGCAGGGCGGCGTGCCCTCCAACGAGGTGGTCACGCCCGTGTATCAGGTGCGCCTGAGCGTGACCAAGACCGTGCAGAACATCACCCGGGGCGGCCCGGTGGGCACCAGCTCCAGCGGCAACCCCGGTGACGTGCTGGAATACTGCATCGCCACCCGCAACGACGGCAACCTGAACGCCACGAACATCGTGTTTTCCGACAGCGTGCCGGCCAACACCGCCTTCCGGGTGGGGGCCTACGGCGCCGGGCAGGACATCCGGGTGAGCAGCCCCGCCGGCACTGCGTTCTACACGGCCGCCGCCGACGGTGACCCCGGCCTGCTCAGCGGCGGCAAGGTGAGCGTGAACGGTGGCAGCTTCGTGCTGGCCCCCACCCAGACCGTCACCTTCTGCTTCCGGGCCACCATTCAGTAACTCCAGCCCCTCACAGATCCGGGCCGCCTGCACCCTGGGCGGCCCGGATTTATCTGTTCTGAAGTCCGGGCGAAGCCCCACCGTCTGCCCGGCGCGGCTGGGCCACACTGGCGGCTGTGTTCGGGCCGGTGCAACTGGTGTGGTTCAAGAAAGATCTGCGGGTGCGCGACCACGCGCCACTCTCTCAGGCGGCGGCGCGCGGCCCGGTGCTGCCGGTGTACATCTACGAGCCCGAGCAGGTGGGCCACGAGGAATTTGACGGCCACCACCTGAGCTACCTGAACGGCTGCCTGGAGGAGCTGGACCTGCGCCTGCGCGCCCTGGGCACGCCGCTGGTGGTGCGCGTGGGTGAGGCGGTGGCAGTGCTGGACGAACTGCGCGAGGCGCACGGGGTGGGGGCCGTTTGGGCCCACGAGGAAACCGGCAACGGCGTGAGCTTTGCCCGGGACCGCCGCGTGCGCGCCTGGGCGCGGGCCCGGGGGCTGCCCCTGCACGAGCTGCCGCAGAACGGGGTGGTCCGGCGCCTGAACAACCGCGACGGCTGGGCCGCCACCTGGGAAGAGCGCATGGCGGCGCCGCAGGTGCCGGTGCCGGCCGGGCTGCGCGGCACGGATGCCGACCCCGGCAGTCTGCGCGGCCACGCTGACCTGGGGGTGCCGGAGAGCCCCAAGGCCATTCCCCCCGCCGGGCAGGCGTACGCCCACGAGACGCTGCAGTCGTTTCTGACCGTGCGCGGCGTGAACTACATGCGCGAGATGAGCAGCCCCCTCACGGCCGAGACGAGCTGTTCACGCCTGAGTGCGCCGCTGGCCTTAGGCACGGTTTCGCTGCGCGAGGTGCTGCAGGCCACCCGGCAGCGGCTGGCGGACGTGAAGGGCGACCCGGGTGCCGACCCACGCTGGGTGCGCTCGCTGCGGTCCTACGAGTCGCGGCTGCACTGGCACTGCCACTTCATGCAGCGCCTGGAATCCGAGCCGGAGATGGAGTTTCGCAACCTTAACCGCGCGCTGGACGGCCTGCGCGAGAACGACTGGAACGAGGAACACTTTGAGCGCTGGTGCGCGGGCCAGACCGGCTTTCCGCTGGTGGACGCCTGCATGCGCATGCTGCGCGCCACCGGCTGGCTGAACTTCCGCATGCGCGCCCTGCTGGTGTCGTTCGCCACCCAGCACCTGTGGCTGCACTGGCGCCGCCCGGGGCTGTTCCTGGCGCGGCAGTGGATGGACAACGAACCCGGCATTCACTGGTCCCAGATGCAGATGCAGGGCAGCACGGTGGGGATCAACCGCGTGCGCATCTATTCGCCCACCCGGCAGGCGCGCGAGCAGGACCCGCAGGGGCAGTTCATTCGCCGCTGGGTGCCGGAACTGGCGGACGTGCCCGGCGATTTTCTGCACGCGCCCTGGGAGTGGACCGGGGCCACGCGGCTGGCCTACCCGCCGCCCACCGTGGATGAACACGCAGCCGGCCGCCGCGCCCGGGCGCGGATTTACGCCGCGCGCACCTCGCCCGCCTTTGAAGTGGAAGCCCGGCGCATCTATGACCGGCACGGCAGCCGCAAGAAGGCGGACGTGCGAGCCGAAAGAAAAGCGCAGGGTCTGCCCGAAAAATCCCCGCGCAAAACGCGCCAGACTGCCCAGCAAAGGAGCCGCCCCATGTCCGATCAACCTGACCTGTTTGGCCTGCAGCCTGCCCCCGAAGCCCCCAGAGCCATCATGCCCGCCGGCCTGCCCGAATCGTGGCAGCAGGCGCTGGGCGCCGAATTTGCCGCGCCTTACTTTCACGAGCTCAAAGACTTTCTGGTGCAGGAGCGCCGCGAGCACACCATCTTTCCCCCTGCGCCCGATGTTCTGAATGCCCTGCGCCTGACCCCGCTGGAGAACGTGAAGGTGCTGATTCTGGGCCAGGACCCCTATCACCGCCCTGGGCAGGCGCACGGCCTGAGTTTCTCGGTGCGCCCCGGCGTGACCATTCCGCCTTCCCTGCGCAACATCTACAAGGAACTCAAAGAAGACATTCCCAGCTTTACCCCGCCCCGCCACGGCCACCTGAAGCACTGGGCCGACCAGGGCATCTTGCTGCTGAACGCCGTGCTGACGGTGCGCGAGGGGCAGGCCAACAGCCACGCCAACAAGGGCTGGGAGCACTTTACCGACGCGGTCATCCGGGCCGTGAACGCCAAGGAGGAGCGGGTGGTGTTCGTGCTGTGGGGCGCCTACGCCCGCAAGAAGAAGAAGCTGATCACGGGGCCGCAGCACGTGGTGATCGAGTCTGCGCACCCCAGTCCCCTCAGCGAGGCCAAGTTCTTCGGCTCGCGGCCCTTTTCGCAGGTGAACGCGGCCCTGGAGCAGGCCGGGCGCGGCCCCATTGATTGGCAGCTGCCCATGAAGGCCGAAGAATGACCCCGGAGCGCCGATGAGCCGCACCGACCTGTTGCAGGAGGAATACCTGCGCCGCGAGGGCACCGACCCCAGGGCGTTTCGCTACTTCTGGCCCGACGGCACCCCCTACGAGGACGAGGGTGGCCTTGCCCGCATCGCCAAACTGGCCGTGCCGCCCGCCTACGAGGGCGTGTTCGTCTCGCCCGACCCCGGCGCCGAGTTGCAGGCGTTTGGCCGCGACGCCGCCGGGCGGCTGCAATACCGGTACCACCCGGACTTCGTGCAGGCGGGCGCGCTGAAAAAGTGGCAGCGCCTCACCCGCTTTGCCGGCGCCCTGGGGACCCTGAAGGCCGTGACGGGCGCCGACCTGCGCGCCCAGGGCCTGCCCCCGCGCAAGGTGGCGGCCCTGATGACCCGTCTGCTGCACGTGGCCCGCTTCCGGGTGGGCAGCGACGACTACGCGCGCAAGCACAAAACCTATGGCCTGAGCACCCTGCGCCAGCGCCACGTGCAGGTGCAGGGCAATACCGTCACCTTTCACTTCAAGGGCAAGCACGGCATTACCCAGCACAAGGCCACCACCGACCGCACGCTGGCGGCCAACATCTCGCGGCTGCTGGACTTGCCCGGCCCGTGGCTGTTTCAGACGGTGGACGCCGAGGGCGCGCGGCGCCGCGTCCGCTCCGGGGAACTGAACGCCTACCTGCGTGAAGTGATTGGCCCCTTCACCGCCAAGGATTTCCGCACCTGGGGCGGCACCCTGCTGGCCGCCGAATTCCTGGCCGAGGCCGGGGTGGCCGACACGGAGCGCCAGGCCCGCAGAACCCTGGTGGAGTGCGTGAAGTACGTGGCGGGCGACCTGGGCAACACCCCCGCCGTGACGAGAAGCAGCTACATCTGCCCGGTTATCTTTGACCGCTATCTGGACGGCAAGGTGCTGGACGACTACGAACCGCGTGCGGCCCGGGGCGAACCCGAACTGGAGGGCCTGACCCGCAGTGAAGCGGCCCTGAAGCGGCTCCTGGAAAGCGAAAAGATGCTGCGGGTGCGGCGAGGGCGCCGCAAGACAGAAGAGGCGGCGTGAATCGCCTGTCCCTGCCCCGCCACCTCGCCCGCACGCTGCTGGGGCTGGCGCTGATCGGTGCGGGCGTCAGCCACCTCACCACGCTGCGCCAGGATTTTCAGGCCCAGGTGCCGGGCTGGGTGCCGCTGGACAAGGACGTGGTGGTGCTGGCTTCCGGCGTGGTGGAAATCGGGCTGGGCGCCGCCCTGCTGGCGCTGCCCCGCCAGCGCGTCACCGTGGGCTGGGTGGTCGCGGCTTTCTTCGTGGCCGTTTTGCCCGGCAACATCTCGCAGTACCTGACCCGCACCGACGCGTTTGGGCTGAACACGGATCAGGCGCGGCTGACCCGCCTGTTCTTTCAGCCGCTGCTGGTGCTGTGGGCGCTGTGGTCCACTGGGGCGTGGCCAAAGACGGGTGCAAAGCGGCCGTAGCTGGCCCGGCGCTGGACCGGGACCGCTGCGCTGCCGGGGAAGCAGGAACAAAGCGGATTCCGGGCGTGAGACGGACTGCCGTCCATTTCCGTACCATCCGGGAAGAAGGGGGATGTTCCCCGCCTTCGTCGCTGTTCCACCCCAATGCCCGGAAATCCGCATTTGTTCCCTCTCTGCTCCGCAGCTCTTCGAGTCCCTCCGGTCGAAAAATTCCGGAACACGTTACGGAATTTTTCGGAATCCGTATGATGCGGTGGAATGTGGTTCTGACCCGGGCCTGCCCATGAGCGGGCCGCCGCGCATGCACGACCACGAAATCGAGGTGTCTGCCGCGCTGGTGGCGCGTCTGGTGGCCACCCAGTGCCCCCAGTGGGCCGGGCTGCCGCTGCGGCGCGTGGCCTCGGCCGGCACCGACAATGCCGTGTACCGCCTGGGCGAGGCGCTGTTGGTGCGCCTGCCGCGCGTGGACTGGGCCGCCGAGGATGTGGCCAAGGAACAGACGTGGCTGCCCCGCCTTGCGCCCCACCTGCCTGTGGCGGTGCCGCCGCCGCTGTTTGCTGGCGGGCCGGGCGAGGGCTACCCCTTTCCCTGGGCGGTGTACCGCTGGCTGCCGGGTCCAGAGGCCACGCTGGAGACCGTGCGCGACGGCCACGAGTTTGCCCGTGACCTCGCCCGTTTCATTCTGGCCCTGCGCCGCCTCCCGGCGCCCCATGGCGAGGCGCCGCTGGGTTCGCGCGGGGTGCCCCTGCGCACCAGAGACGACGCCACCCGGCACGCCATCGCCGGGTGCGCCGCGCTGGGCCTGCTGGACCCGGACCCGGTCACCGCCGCCTGGGAGGGCGCGCTGGCTGCCCCAGTCTGGGCCGGCCCGCCCACCTGGCTGCACGGCGACCTGAAACCGGGCAATCTGCTGGCTCAGGGTGGTCGCCTGAGCGCCGTGATTGACTGGAGCGCCCTGACCCTGGGTGACCCGGCAGCGGATCTGCTGCCCGCCTGGAACCTGCTGGACCCGGCCACGCGCGCCACCTTCCGCGCCGCCCTGGCCCCCGATGACGCCACCTGGGCCCGGGGGCGCGGCTGGGCCCTGAGTGTGGGCCTGCTGGCGTGGCCGTACTACCGGCACACCAACCCCGAACTGGCGCGCATTTCCCAGCGGCAGATCCAGGCGGTGATGAGCGAGGAGCGTTAGGGCCGCGGAGGTCCTCTGCCCCCGCGCAGCCTCCAGCCCCGGGCCAGCCCCTCAGCGCCGCAGCCGCTGCGCCGTGTCCCAGACATAGCGGGCGATCTGCGGCAGTTGCCGCTCAATCTCTGGACTGTCCAGCACATCCGAGCCGTGGTTGAAATAGGCGTAGGCAAAGGTTTCGCCGCCCTGAAGCTGCAGCAGGCCGCTGAGGGTGACCAGCCGCCAGCCGCTGCCCGCCTTGCTGCCCCAGTACCTGGACGTCACCCCTTTGGGCGCGCAGCAGCCCTCGGCCAGGAAACGGCGAAAGGTGTTGGCGCTCTGGGGCGTCAGGCCGCCGCGCAGGTGCAGCTGCGCGACCAGCGAGGCCCATTCGCGCGGCGTGCTGCGGTTTTGCAGGGCCACGTCCAGCTGCGGGCTGTAGGCCGGGCTGCGGAAATAGGCTTCCAGGTCGGTCAGCACCCGTTCCGGGCTCAGGCGCAGGCTGGCCTGCACCGCCCCGGCCGCCGTTTGGGCCTGCACGGTCTCGGGCAGGCTCAGCAGGGTCTGGGCCCAGGACAGCGTGTCCGGGCCGTACACCTCGGGGATCAGGCCCGCCTGGGCGGCCCACATGGCCTTGGTGGTGGTCTGCACGCGGGTGGCGCAGGTGCCAAAACCGCGCGCCGCCGCCTGCAGCCGCTCGGGGCCCACCGCCAGCTGCACGATGTCCGAGGCCGTGTTCTCACTGCTCACCACCATCTGCCGGGCCAGGTCCAGCAGGGTGCGGTTTCCGGGGCGGTAGAACTCGATCGAGCGGTTGCTGCTCGTGACCGCAAAGCGGGTGTTCAGGTTCAGGCGCCCGGCGTCCACGTCGCGCAGCGCGGCCCACAGGGTCAGCTGCTTGAAGGTGCTGGCCAGCGGAAACAGACGGTCTGGCTGGTGCGTCACCACCTTCAGCGGCGCCAGCGTTTTCGGGTCCAGCTGCGCCATGTAAAAGCCCACCTGCCCGGTGGCAAAGGCCGGGGGCACGTAGGGCACGGCCTGCCCGCCCTGGCCCAGCGCGCAGGGGCCCGCCAGAGGCGGCTCGTAGTCGGTCCAGGTGTCGGCCGGGTACAGGTCCAGCACCAGCCGCCGCCCGCTGCTGCCCGGCGCGGGGGGCAGCAGGGTCACATTCAGGCGCAGCGGCTTGCCCTGGGCACTGGTAAAGGTCGCGCTCTGGGCGCCCACCACAGCCTGCACCGTGTCTCCGGGGACCTCAAAGGCGAAGGAGGAGGCGGGCAGCGTGGCCCCGCTCAGCTGAACCCGGACCTCCCCCGGCTGGCGGTGGATGGTCCAGCCCACGCGGCCGGGCAGGTCATACACCACGCGCTGATAATGGTCATGCCAGCCCATGCGGGGCACGGGCACGCTTTGGGCGCGGGCAGGCACCGGGGCCCAGAGGGTCAGCCCCAGCAGCGCAGGAAGGAGAAAAGGCAGGCGCATGGGCCGCATGATAGGCGGCCGGCTCCCTGGGGTCCGGCTCATCCGTGGAGCGGCGCATGAGCGCTTTTTCATCACCGGAGGCCCGTCTGTTCTCGTGTTCGCTCTCCGGCGCGGCTCCCCGAGGCTGCTGACCTCTCGCCTTGGGCGCACCGGAGGCGGAACTCAGGTGCGCTCTGTCAGCCCCGCCCGGTCCAGGCCGGTCACGGTGCGGCCATGCCACTCAATCAGGCCCAGGCGGTACAGCTCGCCCAGCTTGCGGCTGACAAGTTCCGGCACGGTGCCCAGCAGCGCGGCCAGTTCGCTGTTCGTGGGCAGCGGGTGGGGCAGGGCGCACGCCAGCAGGTAGGCGCAGAGCCGCTCGCCCACCCCGCTCAGCACCAGGGCTTCCAGGCGGCGCTGGCTATCGGCCGCGCGCCGGGCGAGATGGCGAAGGGCCGAGGCCGCCAGCACAGGGTCACGCTGCACCTCACGCGTCAGGGCCCATACGGGCAGGGTCAACAGGGTCGTGGGTGCCAGCGCCTGTGCATGTGTGGTCTGTTCCTGGCCCCCCAGCGCCGCTGCCAGCTCCACCGGCTGGTGCGCGCCGTCCAGCCGCAGCGTCAGTTCGCGCCCGCCCCCACCCACCACATACACCCGCACACTGCCCTGGGCCACGATAAACACGGTGTCCACAGGATCGCCCACGCGAAACAGGTGCTGGCCCCGCGCCAGGGTCAACGGGGTGGCCTGTCCCGCCAGGGCGGCCAGGGTGCCCGGGGCCGCCTCCGAAAACGGTGGGGTGCGGCGCAGCAGGCTCAGGGCGTCGGACACCACTCCATGCTGGCACAGCGGGGGGTCATACGAACTCGGATTGAATCGCTGACAAAAGCGATTCAATCCGAGCAGAGCGAGCAGGAGCAAAACAGGTTCCGGGCGTGGAGTCGGCACATCGGCTCTGTTCCGATTTGTCGGCGGAAGAGACGGAACCCGTATCAGCGGAAAAACGCCCGGTTCAGCCCAGCCGCGTCCCGGTGGGCTTCGGGCAGGTCCAGCTCATGGAAGATGGCGCCAGCCGGGCACGCCGCGGCGCAGGCCCCGCAGTCAATGCATTCGTCCGGGTCAATCACGAACTGCTCGCCGGCATCATGAATGCAGTCGCAGGGGCACACCTGCAGGCACGCCCCGTCCCGAACGCCTGCACAGAGTGAAGTGATCACGTAGCTCATGGCCCACAGCCTGCCGGGCAGAGGCGCGCCCGGCCATGACTTTGGTCAAGCGGCCGGCAATCCGCGCACCACCTCTGGGCCCAGGGCCGCCACACTGGGTTTGCCGCACAGGGCCAGCGCCAGCCGGAATTCCTCGTGCAGCAGGTCCAGGGTGCGCCTCACCCCCGCCTCGCCCCCGGCAGCCAGTCCCCACAGCGCCGCGCGGCCCAGAAAGACCGCACGGGCCCCCAGGGCCACCGCCTTCAGGACATCGGTGCCCCGGGTCACGCCGCCGTCCAGATAGATCTCGGTGCGCCCGGCCACCGCGTCCACGATTTCGGGCAGAACCTCCAGGCTGCTCACGGCGGTGTCCAGCTGGCGCCCGCCGTGGTTGCTGACCCACACGTGCGCGCCGTGTTCAGCGGCCAGGGCGGCGTCCTCGGCGGTCAGAATGCCTTTGAGCACAATGGGCAGCCGGGTCTGGTCGCGCAGCCACGCCAGGTCGGCCCAGGTAAAGGTCTTGTCCACCAGATGGGCAAAGTAGTTCGCCAGCTGCGAGCCGGTGTCGGTTTCCACCCCGGCCAGCCATTCGCGGGGGCCCACGTTGGGCGCGTGCAGGTGCGGCGGCAGGGCAAAGCGGTGGCGCTCGTTGGCCTCGCGGCGGCCCAGATACGGCGCGTCGGCGGTAAACACCAGCGCCCGCGCGCCGCTGGCCTCGGCCCGCTGGATCATGCTTTGACTAAGCGCCCGGTCGCGGCACAGATACAGCTGAAACCACAGCCGCCCGCCCGCCGCCGCCCCCACCTCTTCCAGCGGCGTGTTGGAAAAGGTGCTGAGGGTCATCACGCTGCCCGCGTGGGCCGCCGCGCGCGCCGTGGCGGTTTCGGCGTCCGGGTGGGCCAGGCCGTGAAAGGCGCTGGGCGCAATGCCAATCGGGCTGCGCAGCCCCAGCCCCAGCACCTGGGTTGAGGGGTCCACCGTGTCCACATCCACCAGCACGCGCGGGCGCAGCCGCAGCCGGGCGTAGGCCGCGCGGTTCCCGCGCAGGGTGTGCTCGTCGTTGGCGCCGCTGGCGTAATATTCCAGCGCGTTCTGGTCCAGCGCCGCACGGCCCAGCGTTTCCAGGTCGGCCAGATTGATCGCGGTGTCCAGGCTCAGGGGTGCGTCGGCGCGGTTCATGGCTCAGCGTAGCGCGTGGGCTTTTTCGGCGGGGCCACGCCGCCAGGGGTTTCAGTGTTACGCTGGCCCATGTCCACCTTCCTCATCCTGGTCGTTCTGATTGGCGCCCCCGTCTGGCTGCTGTTGCGGTGGGTCAAGGTCCGCCCTGAGCTGGAGCAGCAGGGCAGGGCGGTAGAGCCGTTGACTGGCGCGCTGTACGCCGGGGGCCAGCAGCAGGCACGGGAGGGCATGAACGACCGCGCGGGCTGAGCGCTGGGCGCTGGGCCGCCCGGCCCCTTGCCCAGTGACCGTAGTCCCTCTGACGGCAGACCCGCTTCTTTTGCGCCACCCTCTCCTCATGCCGCCGCGCCCCCTGCCCGCTGGCCCTGGCCAGGAAAGTGTCTGGGCCTACCCGCGCCCGCCCCGGCTGGAACGCACGCCGCGCCGAGTGCAAATCTGGCTGGGCGGCGTGCTGGTGGCCGACACCACGCAGGGTTTTCGCGTGCTGGAAACCAGCCACCCGCCCACCTATTACCTGCCGCGCGCGGCGTTTGTGCCCGGAGTGCTCTCGCCCGCGCCGGGCCGCAGCGTGTGCGAGTGGAAGGGCGAGGCGTCGTACTGGACCCTGCGCGCCGGGGCCCGCACGGAGGCCGCCGCCGGCTGGAGTTACGAAACCCCCACCCCCGCCTTTGCCGCCCTGGCCGGCGCGGTGGCGGTCTATGCCGGGCGCATGGACGAGTGCCGCGTGGACGGTGTGCGCGCCCTGCCCCAGCCGGGCGACTTCTACGGCGGCTGGATCACACCCGACGTGGTGGGGCCCTTCAAGGGCGGCCCGGGCACCTGGGGCTGGTAGGGAGGCCGGTCGTGACGTGCGGCGCTCCCCCTGAACCTCTGGCGCCCTTGCTACCCTGGCCCCATGACAGACGCTGCGGTTCGCGCGAAACTTTCGGCCCTGGCTCCGGCGCTGCGGCACTTTCACTCGGCCCTGCTGGACGTGGCCAAGGGCGAATATGAATTTATCCACGGCCCGGTGGGGGGCCCCTTCGAGCTGTATTCCCTGGTCATGAACCACCCGCAGTTTCAGTGGCTGCGGCCCCTGTCTGGCCTGATGGCCACGCTGGACGAGGTGCTGGACGCCAAGGACCGCCCCCTCACCGGGCGCAACCTGCAGGACGTGCGCCAGGCCCTGGGCCTGCTGTTTGCCGACACCGACACCCGCTTTGCCGAGTTCCGGGCCGGCTATGCCCGCGCCCGGGGAGACGCCCGCGTGCGCGAGACCGAAAGCAAGTGGCGCGAACTGCTCTCCGGCCACGAGGCTTGAGGGGGCTGTCTTGAAGCTGGTGGTGGGCCTGGGCAACCCAGGCGCCGGGTATGCCCAGACCCGGCACAACGTGGGCTGGCTGGTGGTGGACGAACTGGCCCGCCGCGCCGGGGCGACGTGGCGCAAAGAGGGCAAAGACGCCGAGGTGGCCGAGGTCCGGCTGGGCGCGGCCCCGGGCGAAAAGGTGCTGCTGCTCAAGCCGCAGACCTTCATGAACGCCTCGGGCAAGGCGGTGGTGCCGCTGCTGTCGTTTTACAAGCTGGAGGGCGAGGACCTGCTGGTGGTGCAGGACGACCTCGACAGCCCCTTTGGCCTGCTGAAATTCCGCATGGGCGGGCGCCACGGGGGCCAGAACGGGGTGCGCGACATCATCCGCCTGCTGGGCCAAGAGGCTTTCCCCCGCCTGAAAATCGGCATCAACCGCCCGCCGGGCGGCTGGGCGGTGAGCGACTGGGTGCTGAGCAAGTGGCGGGATGAGGAAGCGGCGACCGTGGCCGAACTCGTGCGCCTGGGCGCGGACGCCGTGGGGGTCTGGGCCGTGGCCGGGCTGTCCGAAGCACAGGGACAGTTCAACAGCACGGACCTGCGCCCCCGGCCCCCGGCACCCCCCGCAGCAGCCCTGGCCCCCGCTCCAGCGGCGCATACTGAGGGCCGTGCCGAAAACCAAGAAGAAGGCTGAGCTTCCCGCCCTGCCCGCACCCCAGGCCACCCCCCCGGAGCTGCGGCTGGACCTGCTGCTGCACTTGTCCGATCTGCCCGGTGTTCCCGGCCAGGAAGACGCCGTGCGTGACTTCGTGCTGCGTGAACTGCAGGGCCTGGCCGACGAGGTGCGGGTGGACGCCCTGGGCAACGTGATTGCCCGCCGCGCCGCCCGAAAGGCGAAGAAGGATGACCGGGTGGAGCGCGTGATGATCGCGGCCCACATGGACGAGATCGGCTTTCTGGTGCGCTTCATTGACGACCGGGGCTTTGTGCGCGTGCAGGCGCTGGGGGGGTTTGACACCCGCAACCTCTTCGCCCGTAACGTCACAGTGCATACCCGGAGCGGCACCCTGCCCGGCCTGCTGACCCCGGGCGGCAAGCCGGTGCACATCGCCAGCCCAGAGGAGCGCAAGAAGATTCCCGAGGTCCGCGAATTCTTCATTGACCTGGGCCTGGGCGCCGAGGATGTGAGGGCGCAGGTGCGGGTGGGCGACATGGTCACCCTGGACCAGACCGCCCGCCGGGTTGGCAACCTGATCTGCGGCAAGGCCATGGACGACCGCGCCAGCGTGTTCCTGCTGCTCGAAACCCTGCGCGCGCTGAAGGACACGGCGCCCCGCCATGAGGTCATCGCCGTGTTCAGCACCCAGGAAGAGGTGGGCCTGCGCGGGGCTATCACGGCGGCCTACGGCGTGCAACCCACCGTGGGCATTGGCCTGGACGTGACCCTGGCGGTGGATACGCCCGGCGTGGCGCCTGAAGAAGCCGTGACCCGCATGGGCGAGGGCATCGGCATCAAGGTCTTCGACTCCACCATGATTTCCCACCGCGCCCTGGTGGACGAGTTCTGGGATCTGGCGCAGGAGCGTGGCATTCCCGCCCAGCTGGAAGTGCTGCCCCTGGGCGGCACCGACGGCGCGGCTATTCAGCGCAGCAGAGGGGGCGTACCCAGCGTGACCCTCAGCCTGCCCACGCGGTATATCCATACGGTGGTGGAGGCTGTGCAGGTGGACGACCTGCGCGCGGGCCTGAGCCTGCTGCTGGCGTACCTGCAATAAGTTTCTTGCTCTGAAAACCCACAAGGTTCCCGCAACGGGCCGGCTCTGGTAACGGGGCCGGCCCGGCGCGCGTAATGGGCGCATGGAACTGCTCTCAGGGCTGCTCTCCTCGCTGGGCCTGTCGGGGGCGGCAGGCCTGAACGCCTATATTCCGCTGCTGCTGGTGGGGCTGCTGGACCGCTTTGGCGTGCTCAATCTGAATTCCCCCTACGACCTGCTCTCGAACCCCTGGGTGCTGCTGGGAATCGGGGTGCTGGGCGCACTGGACTTCGTGGGTGACAAGATTCCCGGGGTGGACCACGCGCTGCACCTGCTGGGCGGCGTGGTGAACACGGCGGCGGGCGCCATTCTCTTTGCCGCCCAGACCGGCGTGGCCGACATTCCCCCGGCCCTCAGCCTCGCGCTGGGCGTGCTGGTGGCGGGCGGGGTCCACGCCACCCGCACGGCGGCGCGCCCGGTGGCCACTGCCACCACCGCTGGCCTGGGCAACCCGGTGGTCAGTGGCATCGAGGACTTCACCAGCCTGCTCATGAGTGCGCTGGCCGTGTTCGTGCCGCTGCTGGCGGCGCTGCTGCTGGCCGCGCTGGCGGTGGTGGGCTACCGCTTCTGGACCCGCTGGCGCACACGCCGACTGATCTGAAGGGCACAGGGGTGAAGAGGGGAGAGGTCCGCGTGGCTTCTCCCCTCGGTATGTATTGGCGTGTATTGGCCCGGCACCCTGAGCCTGCCAGGAGTCGCTCTTCTGTTTTTCTGCCTGTTCTCTGCAATCTGTTATAGAAATTATGGACAAATGTCCAGACTTATTCTGACATCTGGCAAATTGATCCCTAAGCTGACGGTATGCAGGGATGCGAACGCTGCACTTTGGCAGAAAAAAAGGAGACGCCATGAAACTGGTCACGGCAGTGGTGCGGCCCGAACGGGTGCAGCAGGTCAAGGAGGCGCTGTTTCAGGCCGGCATCAGCGGCATCACACTCTCACGGGTGAGCGGCCACGGCGGCGAGCAGGAAATCGTGGAGCACTACCGGGGCACCCGGGTGATGGTGGAGTTCCGCGACAAGGTGGAAATCCGCATGGCCCTCAGCGAGCCCTTTGTGCAGGTGGCCATTGACGCCATCTGCAAGGGCGCGCGCACCGGCGAGGTGGGTGACGGAAAGATCTTCGTGCAGCCGCTGGAGCAGGTCTACCGCATCCGCACCGGCGAGCGCGACACCGCCGCCCTGACGCCGGTCACCGAAACCAAGCTCACGCCCGTTTGACGCGGACCCCCACCGGAGGAACCCTATGCTCAAGACCCTCTTGCCCCTGACCGTGCTGCTGAGCGGCGCGGCCCTGGCCCAGACCGGGGCCCCCAAGCTGGACACCGGCGACACCGCCTGGATGCTGGTGGCCTCGGCCCTGGTGCTGCTCATGACCCCGGGGCTGGCCTTTTTCTATGGCGGGCTCAGCCGCACCCAGAGCGTGCTGAACACCATGATGATGAGTGTGGTCTCGATTGGCCTCGTGGCGGTGCTGTGGCTGCTGGTGGGGTACTCGCTGGCCTTTGGGGCGGGCGGCAACGCCCTGGTGGGCTCGCTGGTGCACCTGGGCCTGGACGGGCTGGCGGGCGGCCTCACCGGCACCATCCCCACCTATGTCTTTGCGGCGTTTCAGGCCATGTTCGCCATCATCGCCGTGGCGCTGATCAGCGGGGCCGTGATTGAGCGCATGCGCTTTGGCGCCTTCGTGCTGTTCGGGGCGCTGTGGAGCCTGCTGATCTACGCGCCGCTGGCCCACTGGGTCTGGAGCGCCGACGGCTGGCTGTTCAAGCTGGGCGCCCTGGACTTTGCGGGCGGCACCGTCATTCACATTGCGGCCGGGGTAAGTGGGCTGGTGGCCGCCGCCGTGCTGGGCAGCCGCCTGGGCTTTCCCCGCACCGCCCATGTGCCGCACAACGTGCCTTTCGTGCTGCTGGGCGCGGGCCTGCTGTGGTTCGGCTGGATGGGCTTTAACGCGGGCTCGGCGCTGGCCGCCAACCAGACGGCCGCCCTGGCCTTCATCACCACCCTGATCGCCCCGGCCGCCGCCATGCTGACGTGGCTGGGTCTGGAAAGCGTACGCACCGGTAAACCCACCGCCGTGGGCGCGGCCACCGGGCTGGTCGTGGGCCTGGTGGCCATTACCCCGGCCTGCGCCTTTGTCAGCCCCGCAGCCTCGGTGGTGGTGGGTGCGCTGGGTGCGGCGGCCAGCTTCGGCGCTGTGCAGCTCAAGACCCGCCTGAAAGCCGACGACGCCCTGGACGTCTTTGCCTGCCATGGCGTGGCCGGCATCGTGGGCGCGCTGCTCACCGGCGCCCTGGCCTGGACGACCGGCAGCGGCAAGCCGGTCGGCGAGCAACTGGTGATTCAGCTGATCGGTGTGGTGGCGGCCGTGGCCTACACCGGCCTGGGCTCCTTTGTTCTGCTCAAGCTCGTGTCGCTCTTGACGCCCCTGCGGGTGCCTGTCAGCCAGGAAATTGCCGGCATGGACGTCAGCGCCCACAGCGAGCAGGGCTACGCCGACAACGAAACCGGCCTGGGCGCCCCCGTGTTCGTGGGCGGCGACTGAGGGAAGGCGGGCGGGGGAGCCGCCCAGGGCGCTCCCCCGCCGAGTGCCAGGACAGCGAGGGGTCCAGCCCTCAAGGCGCCCACGCCGTCACTCCCCACCGGCTCGGCGCTCTTGGCGCTCCAGCCTTTTCCCCCGCCTCCTTCTCCCTCCCCTCTGCCCCTCCACGTCCGCTGGCCCCCCGACCGCATCCCCGGGGGGCCAGCCCTGTGCTGTGAAGGCCGCTCAGGGACGCTTGACCTGTCGGGGGAGTTCGGGGGCTGTGTTACGATGGGCCCCGAGTCTGACACAACGCTTAACAGGGTCGGGCCACCGAAAAACTCACCGCACCCCCGCCACACCCCATGACGTTCATGGGGCGCTTGACCGGGGTGCTTGAGTCACGAAGGGAAAGGAGGAGTGAGTTTTGGACGTCTCAAGTCGAGTCTTAAGTGAGCTGGCGAGCCGCGAGGCCGCGCTGGACGCGCAGGTGGAAGCCGCCCGCGTGCAGGCGCAGCAGACTGTGGCCGCTGCCGAGGCGCAGGCGGCGAGCATCCTCCGGGACGCAGAAGCTCAGGTCAAGGCCATGCAGGCCGAGCACGAGCAGGCGCTGGCCGGTGAAGTGCAGCAGATCCGCGAGCAGGCCGCCACCTCTGCCCAGGCGCAGGCGCAGGACACTCGCGCGCGCGCCGAGGCCAAGCTGGGGCAGGCCGTGGACACCATCATGCGGGCGGTGCTTCCGTGATCATCCCCATGCAGCAGGTTGTGATCGCCACCCGCAAGCGCGGCAGTGAAGCGGTCATTGCGGCGCTGCAAGACGCGGGAGTGCTGCACCTCAAGCCCATCACGGGCGGGCCTCTGAGCACCGGCAACCTCGTGGGTGCCGATGCCCAGAGCCGCCGTGAAGACGAGCGCCTGCTGGCACGAGTGGAAAGCACCCTGGCCGAGCTGGGCAGCTACCGCCCCGCGCCCGCGCCCCTGCCCGCGCAGGCGCAGTGGGCCGAGCTGATTGAGGCGGCGGCGCAGCCGGTGGCCACGCTGGCCCGCGCCCGGCAGGAACTGCAGGCCGACCTGGACGCCGAGCAGGTGTACGGCGACGCCGTGCGCATCCTGACCCGCCTGGCCGGTGGCCTGGACCGCAGCCGCCGCCTGACCGTTCTGCCCTTCATGCTTCAGCCCACCGACAACCTTGCCGAGCTGGACGCGGCCCTGCAAACCGAGCTGGGTGACCGCTACGCCCTGGCCGTGGAGGCCGAGGACCGCAAGGGCGTGGGCCTGGTGGCCGTGCGCCGCAGCGAGCGGGACGCGGCCCGCGCGGCCCTGTCACGGGCCCGCCTGGGCGAACTGCGCCTGCCCGGCCGCTTTGACGGCATGCCGCTGAGCGACGCGGCGGCCGAGATGGAGCGCATTGCGCGCACCGGCACCGGCCGTCAGGGTGAACTGACCGCCGAGCGCGAGCGGCTGGCCCAGGCGCACGCGCCGGTGCTGTTCGCCCTGCGCGACGCCCTGAAAGACCGCGTGGCCGTTCACGACGTGCGCGCCGTGTCGGCCCGGGGCAAGTACAGCCTCGCGCTGCAGGGCTACGTGCCTGCCGACCGTCTGGGCGCGCTGGAACGGGCCCTGGCTCCGTTTGGCACCGGGGTCAGCTACGAGGTTCACCCCGTAGACGACCACCACGACGACCTCGTGCCGGTGGAGCTGAAGAACAACAGCTACGTCAAACCCTTCCAGACCGTGATGGGCCTGATGACCCCGCCCAAGTACGGCACCTTCGACCCCACCTGGGTCGTGGCGCTGTTCTTTCCGCTGTTCTTCGGCATCATCATGGCGGACATCGGCTACGGGCTGCTGTTCCTGGCCTTCGGGATGTGGCTGCTGGGCAAGGCCAGGAGAAACGAGGGCTGGAACCTCAGCTTCTTCGGCGCCTATGTGCCGCCCGCCACCGTGCGCGACCTGGGCTACGTGACCAACGTCATGGCTGCCTGGACCATCCTGTGGGGCTTCCTGACCGGCGAGTTCTTCGGCACGTTCCTGGAACACTTAGGCGTGTTCTACATCAACCCGGAACTGCTCAATAACCTCTGGGGCTGGACCGGCATTCGCTACCCCGAAGAAGCCGAGGCCCACAAGACCCTCTTCCATGTGTTCCCGATTCTCTTCCCCCGCCTGGAAACCGATTACTTCAGCAACGTGGCGCTGGTGTTCGCGCTGCTCTTCGGCATCCTGCAGGTGCTGTGGGGCTGGGGCATCCGGATTCAGCAGGGCCTCAAGCACAAAGATCCCCTGCACACCTGGGAAGGCATCGCCCTGTTCGGCGGCGTGTTTGGCCTGGTCATGATGGCCTTCGCCACCCGCGCCGGCAAGGACTTCGGCGCCTTTACCAACTTCTCTGATCCCCGCATTCTGCTGATGTACCTGGGCTTTGCCGCCTTCGTGATTGGCTGGCTGCGCGTCATCAAGCACTTCCCGCTGCTGCCCATCGAACTGCTGTCGCAGGGCGGGGCCGTGGTGAGCTACGCCCGTATCTTCGCTGTGGGTCTGGTGTCGGCCATTCTGGCCAAGCTCTGCACCGATCTGGGCTGGAGCCTGGCCGAGAACATCGGCTTCCTGGGCATCATCATTGGCATTGTGCTGGGCCTGGTGCTGCACTTCCTGGTGCTGGCCCTGACCCTGATTGGCCACGTGCTGCAGCCGCTGCGTCTGCACATGGTCGAGTTCCTGAACCCCACCGGCTTCAACGCCGATTCCAGCCCCCGCTATAACCCCCTTCGTCGCCTCAGCCCCGCGCAGGGGCAGGTCAAATAACCACAGGAGTGTTCACCATGACCAAGTACAACAAGATCGTCCTCGCGTCCCTCGTCTTCGCCCTCGCCAGCACCGGCTACGCCCAGGAAGGCACCAACGCCGCCACCGACGAACTGTACCGTGGTCTGCGCGCCGTGGGCGCCGGTCTGGCCCTGGGCCTGGGCGCCATCGGCACCGGCATCGCCCAGGCCCGCATCGGCTCGAGCCTGGTCGGCGCCGTGGCCGAGGACCCCAGCAAGGCCGGTAGCCTGCTGCTGTACTTCCTGCTGCCCGAAACCCTGGTGATCTTCGGCTTCCTGGCGCTGTTCATCCTGAACTGATATGGCCCTCGACAAGCTTCTCGAAAACGAGACCCAGCAGGAGATCGAGCAGATCCGCGCCCAGGCCCAGGCCCGCGCCGAGGAGATCGTCGCCCAGGCCCAGGAACGGGCCCGCACGCTGATCGAGTCGCGCACCCGGCAGCTGGACAGTGCCCGGCAGGCCGAACTGGTGCGCGCCCGCAGCGCCGCCGACCTGGACAGCAATGCCCAGCGCCTCTCGGCGTCGGACTCGCTGCAGGCCCAGGCGTTTGCGACCTCTGAAGGGTACCTGCAGGGCGCCGCGCAGTCGCCCGAGTACCCGATGATCCTGGTGCGCTTGCTGGAAGAGGCCCTGACTGTGCTGCCCGGCGCCCGCGTGGTGGAAGCCGCGACGGCTGAACACGGCGCCGTACACCAGGCCCTCTCGCAGCTGGGCCGCAGCCTGGAAGTGCGCGCCAACGAGCAGATCCGGACCGGTGTGCGCCTCGTGGGTGCAGACGGCAAGTCCAGTGTGCAGAACACGCTGCTGGGCCGCCTGGAGCGCGTGCGCGGTGAGCTGGCGCCCCAGATCAGCCGCCTGCTCGCGGAATAAGGTTCCCCATGCCCGACGACTACGCTTACATCAACACGCGCGTCCGCGTCATGCGGACCAAACTGCTCGACGGACGCTCGCTTGACTCGGCGCTCGCGGCGGGCAGTTACCAGGAGTTCCTGCGGGTTCTGACCGAAACGAACCTCGCGGCGAACCTGCGCGAAACCACCGGCGAGAGCGCCGGACTGGCCGAACTGGACCAGGCCCTGAGCCGCAACCTGTTCGACACCACCCGCAAGGTGCTGGGCTTTGCCGACGGCGACGCCAAGCGCGAGATTCAGGCCCTGCTGATGAAGTGGGATCTGGTGAACCTCAAGACCGTGGCGCGCGGCGTGGTGTCCGGACGCGGCGCCGACGCGGTGCTGAGCAACCTGATTCCCGGCGGCACCCTGAAACCCAGCGCGCTGCAGACCGCCGCCGCCAGCACCGACCTGCAAAGCGCGGCCGCCGCGATTGCCCTGAGCGGCCACCCGCTGGCGGGCGCGCTGCGCGCCGGCGCCAACGCCTACCAGGCCAGTGGCCGCCTGCTGGACCTGGAAGTGGCGCTGGATCAGGGCTACTACCGCCACGCCCTGAGCGTGGCGCGCAACACCAGCCTGCGCCGCTACCTCAGCCGCGAGATTGACATCACCAACGCCCTGATTGCGCGCGCGGGGGCGGGCCAGCCCATGAACCCCGCGCTGTTCGTGCAGGGCGGCAAGCTGGACGCCGCCGGGTACGCCCGTCTGGCGGGCGGCGACGCGAGTGGACTGGGTGACGTGGCGGCCGTTCTGGACGCCCCCAGCCTGGAAGACGCCGAGGTGGCGGCCCGCCGCGCCCTGGACAGCGCCACCCGCAACATTGCGGCCGGCGACCCCGAGGGCGTGGGCCTGATTCTGGACTTCCTGCGGCGCAAGGAAATTGAAATTGCCAAGCTCCGCCTGATCGGGCGCGGCAAGTTCTATGACCTGAGCCCCGAGCAGATTCGCAAGGAGGTGCAGGCATGACCGGCACCACGCAGCGTGTGGCAGTGCTCAGCGACGCCGAAACGGCCACCGGCTACCGCCTTGCGGGCGCCGAGGTCGTGGAGGCCACCCCTGAGACCGCCGTGGCGGCCCTGGAGCGGCTGATCGTGGAAGGCCAGTACGGTCTGGTGGCCGTGGACACGGGACTCATTCCCGATCCGCAGACCGCCACAGCCCGCGTGATGCGCGGCCGTGACCTGCCGATCCTGCTGCCCATTCCCAGCCTCAAAGACGCTTTTAACCCAAACACGGTGGACGCCAAGGCCTACATGGGCAAACTGGTGCGCGACACGATTGGGTTCGATATCAAACTGTAAAAGAGGTCAAAGGGTCTAAGGGTCTGGAAGTCGAAGGGCCAACCCACAAACGGTGTGCGCCCCCCGCCCTAGACTCTTGGACCCTCGACCCTTAGACCCTCTCCGAAGGAGATTCAAATGACGCAACAGCAAAAGGGCGTCGTGCAGAGCATCGCCGGGCCGGCCGTGATCGCGGACGGCATGTACGGTGCCAAGATGTACGACATCGTGCGCGTGGGCAAGGAGCGCCTCGTGGGCGAGATCATTCGCCTCGACGGCAACACCGCCTTCGTGCAGGTGTATGAAGACACCTCGGGCCTGACCGTGGGTGAGCCGGTGGAAACCACGGGGCTGCCCCTGAGCGTGGAACTGGGGCCAGGGATGCTCAACGGCATCTATGACGGCATTCAGCGTCCGCTGGACAAGATTCGCGAAGCCTCGGGCGACTTTATTGCCCGCGGCATTGAAGTGAGCAGCCTGAACCGCACCCAGAAGTGGGCCTTCACGCCCAGCGTGCAGGCCGGCGACCGCGTGCAGGGCGGCACCATCCTGGGCACCGTGCCGGAGTTCTCTTTCACCCACAAGATCCTGACGCCCCCCGACAAGGCGGGCGCGCTGCGCTGGGTGGCGGACGCCGGTGAATACACCATTGACGACACCATCGCAGAACTGGAAGACGGCACCAAGCTGCGCCTCGCGCACTACTGGCCCGTGCGCGCGCCTCGTCCCGTGACCAAGAAGCTGGACCCCAGCCTGCCGTTCCTCACCGGGATGCGCATTCTGGACGTGCTGTTTCCCCTGGTGATGGGCGGCGCCGCCGCGATTCCCGGGCCCTTCGGCTCGGGCAAGACCGTGACCCAGCAGTCGGTCGCCAAGTACGGCAACGCCGACATCGTGGTGTACGTGGGCTGCGGCGAGCGCGGCAACGAGATGACCGACGTGCTCGTGGAATTCCCCGAACTGGTGGACCCCAAGACCGGCGGGCCCCTCATGCACCGCACCATCCTGATCGCCAACACCTCGAATATGCCGGTGGCCGCCCGTGAAGCCTCGGTGTACACCGGCATCACGCTGGCCGAGTACTTCCGTGACCAGGGCTACTCTGTGTCGCTGATGGCCGACTCCACCAGCCGCTGGGCCGAGGCGCTGCGCGAGATTTCTTCCCGCCTGGAAGAAATGCCCGCCGAAGAAGGCTACCCGCCCTACCTGGGCGCCAAGCTGGCGGCCTTCTACGAGCGCGCCGGGGCCGTAACGACCCTGGCGGGCGAGGGCGGCGCGGTGTCCGTGATCGGCGCTGTGAGCCCGGCCGGCGGCGACATGTCCGAGCCCGTGACCCAGGCCACCCTGCGAATCACCGGCGCCTTCTGGCGTCTGGACGCCGGCCTGGCGCGCCGCCGCCACTTCCCGGCGATCAACTGGAACGGCTCCTACAGCCTGTTCACGCCGATCCTGGACAAGTGGTACCGCGAGAACGTGGGCCCCGACTTCCCCGAACTGCGCCAGCGCATCGGCAACCTGCTCCAGCAGGAAGCCAGCCTTCAGGAAGTGGTGCAGCTCGTCGGTCCCGACGCCCTGCAGGACAACGAGCGCCTGATCATCGAGACGGGCCGCATGCTGAGGCAGGACTTCCTGCAGCAGAACGGCTTCGACCCCGTTGACGCCAGCGCCTCCATGCCCAAGAACTACGGCCTGATGAAGATGTTCCTGAAGTTCTACGACGAGGCCGACGCCGCCCTGAAGAGTGGCGCGACCATCGACGAGATCATCCAGAACCCGGTTATCGAGAAGCTGGCCCGCGCCCGCTACACCCCGGAAAGCGAGTTCATCGCCTACGGTGAGGGCGTGATGGACGAGCTGCACACCACCTTCAAGGGAGTGAAAGCGTGACCCTTCTCCAGAAGGAATACAACGACGTCGCGTACATCTCCGGTCCGCTGCTGTTCGTGAACGCGGCCTCGGACCTCGCGTACGGCGCCATCGTGAACATCAAAGACGCCACCGGGCGCTCGCGCGGCGGTCAGGTCATCAGCGTGACCGACCAGAACGCCGTGATTCAGGTGTTCGAAGAAACCCGTGGTCTGGACCTCGCCACCGCCTCCGTGAGCCTTGTGGAAGACGTGGCCCGCCTGGGCGTGAGCAAGGAAATGATCGGCCGCCGCTTCGACGGTCTGGGCCGCCCCATTGACGGCCTGCCCGCCGTGGTGGCCGAACAGCGCCTCTCGATCAACGGTCAGGCCATGAACCCCGCCGCGCGCGCCAAGCCCGAGGAGTTCATTCAGACCGGCATCAGCACGATTGACGTGCAGACCAGCCTGATCCGCGGCCAGAAGCTGCCGATCTTCTCGGGCTCAGGTCTGCCGCACAACGAGCTGGCCGCCCAGATTGCCCGTCAGGCCAAGGTGCCCGGCCACGAAGGCGACTTCGCCGTGGTGTTCGCGGCGATGGGTCTGACCCAGCGCGAGGTCAGCTTCTTTACGCAGGAATTCGAGCGCACGGGCGCCCTGGCCCGCAGCGTGCTGTTCCTGAACAAGGCCGACGATCCCGCCGTGGAGCGTCTGCTGACCCCCCGCATGGCCCTGACCACCGCCGAGTACCTGGCCTTCGAGCACGGCTACCACGTGCTGGTGATCCTGACCGACCTGACGAACTACTGCGAGGCGCTGCGTGAAATCGGCGGCGCGCGTGAAGAGATCCCCGGTCGCCGCGGCTTCCCCGGCTACATGTACACCGACCTGGCGTCGCTGTACGAGCGCGCCGGTGTGGTGGACGGCAAGCCCGGCTCGGTCACCCAGGTGCCGATCCTCTCGATGCCCGACGACGACATCACCCACCCCATCCCTGACCTGACCGGTTACATCACCGAAGGCCAGATCGTGGTGGACCGCACCCTGAACTCCAAGGGTGTATTCCCCCCGATCAACCCGCTGCCCAGCCTCTCGCGCCTGCAGGGCAACGGCATCGGCAAGGGCAAGACCCGCGCCGACCACAAGAACATCTCGGATCAGCTGTTCGCCGCCTACGCCAACGGCCTGGACCTGCGCAAGCTGGTGGCCATCACCGGTGAGGACGCGCTGACCGAGACTGACAAGCTGTACCTGCGTTTTGCCGATGATTTCGAGACCTACTTCATCGGCCAGGGCGACCAGGACCGCAGCATCGAAGACAGCCTGACCGTGGCCTGGGGGATTCTCTCCAAGCTGCCCCAGAGCCAGCTGACCCGTATCTCGAAAGACGCCATTGACAAGTACTACGGCACCAAGATGGACGAGATGTGGAAGGGCAGCCGGATGTAGGACGTTGATGGATGATGGTTGAGCGTTGATGGAAGACTTCCGTCAACTTTTGACCATCAACCATCACCATTCACCGACGAAGGAGGTGAATTATGGCAGGACAGATCAGCCCCACCCGCAGCGCGCTGCTGGCCAGCAAGGCCAGCCTGAAAACAGCCTCTGGCGGCGCGGACCTGCTCAAGCGCAAGCGCGACGCCCTGATCGGTGAGTTCTTTGCGCTGGTCAAGGACGCGCTGGCCGCCCGCGAGCAGCTCAGCGGTGTCAGCAAGGGTGCGTACACCAGCCTGTTCGGGGCCAAAGCCTGGGACAGCCCGGAAGCCGTGGAGAGCCTCAGTCTGGCCGGCAGCGGCGATTACGCCGTCAGCATGCAGATTGAGAACCTGTACGGCGTGAAGGTGCCGCGCATCAGCGTGCCCGAGCGCGCGCAGAGCGCCAACTTCAGCCCCATCAACGTGGGCGCGCGGACCATTCAGGCCGCCACGGACTTTGGCGGCGTGATGGAAGCCATCGTGAAGGTGGCCGCCACCGAAACGAAGCTGCGCCGGATTGGCGAGGAAATCAAAAAGACTTCCCGCCGCGTGAACGCACTGGAACAGGTGGTCATTCCCGGAATCGAGGATGACATCCGCTTTATTCGCAGTGTGCTGGACCAGCGTGAACGCGAGGCCAGCTACACCCAGAAGAAGATCAAGGCGAAGATCGAGGCGAAAGCCGAGCAGCAGCGCGCCAATATTCAAGCGGGCAATCACGGCTCAGCCGCGGATTAAAAGCCCAGTACCCAGACGCCGCCCCTTCTGTGGGGCGGCGTTTTTTGAGCGTTATACGGATTCCGTCCATTTCCGTAACATCCAGGAAAGAGCCGGATGTTCCTCCAATTCCCGGAAATCCGCATTTGTTCCTTCTCTGCTGCGCAGCTCTTCGAGTCCCTCCGGTCGAAAAAATTCCGTAATGTGTTACGGAATTTTTCGGAAGCCGTATTATAGCTTGCTCAGGGCCACCGCCAGATTTGCCCGCGCCTGCGCTTCCAGCTCCGCAAACTCTGGCGTGGTGTAGATGCGCCCGCGCTTCAGGAACCCCTGCAGCACCTTGCGGCGGCCGATGCGGTACAGCGGCCCCGGCACATGACGGTATTCCTGGCGAATGGCCGCGTCGTAGGCGGCAAAGTCGGCGGGGCTGGCGCCCAGAATGCCCAGGTCGGCGTCCACCAGCAGGGCCTCCTCGCGCGTGGCGGGCGCGGCCGTGTGCTGGGTGGCCAGAATCAGCGCGCGAATCTGGGCCATATGGGCGGGCACTGCGCCCTGCGTGGCCAGCCACGCCCCGAACACCTGGGCGCTGCGGGCCTCGTTGTCTCCGGCGCGCGGGTCGTAGATCAGGTCGTGGCCCCATACGGCCAGCGCCAGGGCAGGGGAGAGCACGCCCCGCGAACCCAGCGCATCCAGCATGGCCTGCACATGGGCGGTGTTGTGGTAAGCGCGGTGGGCTTCGGCATAAAAAGGCCGGGCGTAGGCTTCAGCCGCGCTGAGCAGGGCGTCGGGGTTCACGGGGCCTCCTGGTAGGCGCTTACCCGTGCCGCGCCGCCAGCGCCGCGCCGATCACGCCCGCATTTCCGCCCAGCTGCGCGCGGCGGATGGTCACGGGCGCGAAGCCCTGCGCGTACTCGTCGGCGGCGGCCTGCACGCCATGAAAAAAGTAGTCGCCCACACTGGCCACGCCGCCGCCCACCACGAACACCTCGGGGTCCAGAATCTTCTGCAGGTCGGCCAGGGCCATGCCGATGTGGCGCAGCGCCTGGGTCACCACACGGCGGGCGCCGGGGTGCCCCTGCTGGGCCAGGGCAAACGCCTCGGCGGTGGTCACGTCGCGGTTCAGGGCGTAACTGGCGTCCCGGGCAATGGCGGTGCCACTGGCCACCGCCTCCAGCGCGCCGTCCAGCCCCGTGCCGCTGACCGGGCCGCCGGGCAGCGCGGTCACGTGGCCAATCTCGCCGGCAATGCCGTGCCGCCCGCGCCAGATGCGCCCGTTCAGCACAATGCCCGAGCCGATGCCCGTGCTGACCGTCACATAGATGCTGCTCTCGGCGCCGCGCGCCGCGCCCAGGTGCGCTTCGGCCAGGGCCGCCGCCTTGGCGTCGTTTTCCAGCACGGCGCGCTGGCCCAGGCGGTCGCGCAGGCCGTCCACCAGCGGCACGTCGGTAAAGCCGTAGATGTTCGGCGCGAATTTGACACGGGTGCGGTCGGCGTTCAGGGGCCCGGGAATGCCCACACCAATCAGGCGGGCTTCCGGGTGGCGCTCCTGCAGACGGCGGACTTCACCAGCAATGGCGTCCAGTACGGCCTTCCAGCCGGTTTCGGGGGTGGGGACCACGTGGGAGTCGTGCAGCTCGTCGCCGCGCAGTACACCACTGGCGATCTTGGTGCCGCCGACATCAATACCAATGCTGATGGGCTCTGGGGAAAAGGGTTGACTCATGTGGGCTCCGGACAGGGGGACAACGCCGCGCGGCGCGGCACAGGGCGGGGGCAGGGGCAGAAAAACTTCTCCGAACTCTATCCGAAGCGCTTTCAGGACAGGCCGGGCTCCTCTGGATAGGGTCAGCCCTGGTTGGCGTCGGTGGGGTCCGGGTCGTCCAGCCCCAGCAAGGCCAGGGCCTCGGGCAGCTGCACTTCGGGCACATACAGGCCCACGTCGCCCATATACCCACCGGTTTCAATTTCAATCACCGGGCTACCCATGGACCACTGAAAGGGCGTGCGCACCACGCTGACCACGCCGCCGCCCGAGAGGGTGCGCCGCCAGCCTTCTGCCAGCAGCCGGGGCAGGGTGTCCAGGCGCACCCAGGGGTCGCCCTGATACAGCACGCAGTCCTCAAAGGTGGACGGCGCAGGGCTCACACCCGGACCAGCCAGGGCGAGACCTGGGCCTTGAGGGCCTCGGGCAGCGGCTCGGGGCGGCCCTGCCCGTCCACGCGCACCACCACGGAGCGGGAAAAGGCGCAGGGCACGCCGTCGGCCAGAATGCGCGAGACGCTGGTCCAGCTGGTGCGCCCGGTGCGCTCCACCAGCGTCTCGATCAGCACCTGCTGTCCGGGGCGGATGTCGCGTACATAGTCCAGTTCCAGGCGCGCCAGCACCGAGCGCCCGGCCAGCTCAATGCCCAGTTCGGCGGCCAGCGCGAGGCGGGCGACCTCCAGAAACTCGGCGTAGCGGGCATTGTTCACGTGACCCATGGCGTCCAGGTCGCCGTAGCGCAGCTGAATCCCGGTGCGGTGGGCGTCCTGCCAGTTCAGCGCAGGCACGCGCGCCGAGGCCGAGCCCTGTTCAGAGGTTCCCGTCATGCGGCCCAGTGTAGCGGCGCACCCGCCGGCTCATCTGTTCCCGTGCCCATGCACTATCCTGCCGGGCGTGACGGACGCGCCCCCACCCCCCCGCCCGGCGCGGCGCGCCTGGTGGCGGCGTGTGCAGCGCCTGCCCCTGAGCATGATGGTGGCCAGTGTGCTTGCGGCCCTGGGCATCGTGCAACTGAGTTTTCAGCTGGGGCACATGCTCTACCGCAGCGCCACCTGGTCGGCCGAGACCCGCCAGGCCCTGGTGCGCGTGGCTGCCCTGGAAGAGGACGCCCGTGTGCTGCAAGACGCCATTCGGGCCGCCAACGATCCCGCGTACCTGGAACAGCTGGCCCGCTGCAGGGGCTACGTGGGCAAAACCGAGAAGGTCGTCGTGTCCAGTGACGCCCCGCCCCCCCGCCTGCCCGGCGAGAACTGCAAGGCGCTGCGGGTGCCGTGAAGGGGCACTGGGCCGTGGGCTTTGGGCCATGAGCCTTGGGCTTTGGGGTCTGGGGGCAGGTGGGGCCGTTCTTTCCTGGCGCCGGCAGAGCCAAACACAGGCGCTTCTCCCCTGATACGGACTGCCGTCCATTTCCGTAACATCCGGGAAGAACTGGATGTTCCCCGCCTTCGGCGCTGTTCCAGCCCAATTCCCGGACATCCGCATTCTTTCCTGCTCTCTCCGGTCGGAATAATTCCGTCACACGTCACGGAATTATTCGGAACCCGTATGAAAGGAAGAGAACCGGGCATCCTCTCCCGGTCCTCCCTCATGGCTCACGGCCCATAGCTCATGGCCTCCTCAATTCACGCGGTCCAGAATCAGCGGTTCGGCGGCGGGGGCCGTCTCGCTGACCGCCAGACCCCCTTCCAGCAGGCGCTGGGCAGTGTCCAGCCCGCGCCCGTCTCTGTGGTAGATCCGCAGGACGGCCTCGCCGGCCGCCACCGCCTCGCCGGGCTTCTTCAGCAGTTCCACGCCCACGCCGTGGTCAATGGCTTCACCCTTGCGTTCGCGCCCGCCGCCCAGGGCCAGCACGGCGCGGCCCACGCTCAGGGCGTCTACCTTCTGCACGAAGCCGGCGGTCTGGGCCAGCACCTGCGCGCGGCCAGGGGCCACGTCAAATTTCTTGGGGTCGTCCACGTACGTGGCGTCGCCGCCCTGCGCGGCCACAAAGGCGCGAAACTTGGCCAGCGCGCTGCCGTCTCGCAGGGTCTGGCGGGCCCTGGCCTCGGCCTGGGTTTCGTCCTCGCCGTGGGCGGCCAGGGCTTCCACGGCCAGGGCCACGCACAGCTCGGTCAGGTCGTGGGGGCCCTCGCCGCGCAGGGTGTCCAGGGCCTCCAGGACTTCCAGGCTGTTGCCCGCCATAAAGCCCAGGGGCGTGTCCATGTCGGTCAGCACCGCGCGCACCTGCCGCCCCGCGCGGGTGCCAATATCCACCATGGCGCGCGCCAGGCCCCGGCCATCCTCCAGCGTGCGCATAAACGCCCCGGCGCCCACCTTCACGTCCAGCACCACCGTCTGCGCGCCCGAAGCCAGCTTCTTGCTCATGATGGACGAAGCGATCAGGGGCAGGCAGTCCACCGTGGCGGTCACGTCGCGCAGGGCGTACAGCTTGCCGTCGGCCGGGGCAAGGTCCTTGCTCTGGCCCACCAGGGCGAGGCCCGTCTGGCGCGCCTGACGCAGAAACGCTTCTTCTCCCAGTTCCGGGCTCCAGCCGGGAACGCTTTCGAGCTTGTCAATGGTGCCGCCCGTGTGGGCCAGCCCGCGCCCGCTCATCTTGGCGACCGTCAGGCCCAGCGCGGCCAGCATGGGCGTCAGGATCAGGCTGGTCTTATCGCCCACGCCGCCGGTGGAGTGCTTGTCCACGGTGCGCTCCAGGGTGCCCAGGTCCATCAGGTCGCCGCTCTGGGCCATCACCATGGTCAGGTCGGCGGTTTCCTGTTCTTGCATGCCCCGCAGGTAGACGGCCATCAGCCAAGCGCTCATCTGATAGTCGGGCACCTCACCGCGCGTGTAGCCCAGCACCAGCTGCTCCAGTTCGGCGCGGGTGTGGGTCTCGCCGTCGCGCTTCTTGCGAATCAGGTCGGGGATGTTGAGAAGGGAAGTCATGCGCCAGTCTAGAGCAGTTCTCCTGGGGCCGTGGCGCGTGTGGCACGGCCAAATTCACCAGAGCTGCCGGTTGCCGCTGCTACCCCTCTCCGCTTTTCCACCCCACCTGCGCGTGGGTGCCGTCGCAGTAGGGCTTATTCCCGCTCTGGCCGCAGCGGCACAGGGCGGCGCGCACGTCGCGGACCTCGCCGCCCGGGGTCTGCAGGATCAGGTTGCCGCGCAGGACCAGCGGCCCGTCGGGCAGCGGGGTGACCGTGGTGGGCGCCTGGGGCGCTTCGGGGCCTTCACTGTCCAGGGCGTAGTGCAGGGCGCCCGTGGGGCAGGTGCGCACCACCGCCGCCACCGCCAGGGCCCCGGCTTGGGCCGCCTGAATCCAGGGCCGCTCGCCGGGCCTGAAGACTTCCGGCAAGCCGCGCACGCAGTTGGCCACATGCACGCAGCGCCGGGCGTCGTAGTACACCGTGATGCCCGGGGCCACGTACGCCTTGCCCTGGGCCAGGTCCTGGTTCGTGGGGAGGGTCGTCATGGGTCAGTGTAGCGGCTCCGAGGACTGTGCGTAGGCCGCGCAGCGCGCGTGCAAGCGGGCAAATTCGGCGTGCAGTTCCGGGGGGCTGTCGATGCGGAAGTCGCAGCCCAGCCCCAGCAGAAAGGCGGCAAACGAGTGCAGGTGCTCGCGTTGGCAGCGCAGGCGGGTGCCCTGTTCCTCGGCTTCCAGCTCGCTGCCCCACAGCGACACCCGGCCGCGCAGGTGCTCCGCGGGTGCGTTCAGCCACACACTCACGGTATAGGCGGTGGGCGGGGCGCGCAGCTGCGCGCGCAGGTAGGCAGCGGCATCGAAGTCGGCGGGGGGCGTGAAGGTGGCGGGCAGCACCTCCAGCGCCCCTATGCGGTCCACGCGAAAGGAGCGCTTCTCGCGGCGCAGGTGGCACCAGCCCACGGCGTACCAGCGGCCGTCAAAATGCACCACCCGGTAGATGTCCACCTGCCGCGTGCTGGGCGGCGCGTCCAGGGCCGTGTAGGTCAGCTGCACCGTGCGCGCCGCGCGCACGGCGCGCAGCAGCGGCGCCAGCACCGCCACCTCCACACCCACCGTCCAGGGCGAGGCGTCCAGTTCCACGCTGCCTTCCAGGGCCCGCACATCGTCGCGCAGGCCCTGGGGCAGGCTGCGGGCCAGCTTGGCCCCGGCGCTCTCGGCAGCGGGGGCCAGGGCGCCCAGGCCCAGCTGTTGCAGGGCGCGCAGGCCCAGGGCGGCGGCCAGCGCCTCGTCCGGGGTGAACATCAGAGGCGGCAGGCGAAAGCCCGGCCTCAGCCGGTAGGCCCCGCCCACGCCCCGGCGGCCTTCCACCGGAATGCCCAGGTCCTGCAGGCGGGTCACGTAGCGCTGCACCGTGCGCGGGCTGACCTCCAGGCGGCGGGCCAGCTCCGCGCCGGTCACAGTCTCGTGCGCCTGCAGCAGTTCCAGCACCGTCAGCACCCGCATGGCCGGGTTGTACATGGGCCCCAGCCTACACCCCAAACACGACACACCCTGACGGGAATCACCATTACGCTGGGGGCAGATTCAACCCCAGGAGGTTCAAGTATGACTGTCTCTGCCCTTCCGACGGCCCCCGCCCTGTCCATTTCAGATTTCGTGTCGCACTGGCAGGGGCACCGCGCCCTGACCCGCCGCGTGATCGCCGCATTCCCGGAAGAAGCCCTGTTCACCTTCAGCGTGGGCGGCATGCGGCCCTTTGGCGTGCAGGCCACCGAAATTCATCTGCTGAGCGCCATGACGGTGCAGGCCATGGACACGGGGCAGTGGCCCGAGCCAGACTGGGCGGCTGGCCCCGCCACCCAGGCCGAGCTGCTGCGCGAGTGGGACGCCCTGGATGAGCGGCTCTCGCAGGTGGGCGCTGGCACTGACCCCGCCTTTTTCAGCGCGCTGCACACCCTGCCGTGGGGGAACATGCCCGGCTGGGTGGCCACGATCTACGCGGTGGACAACGAGATTCACCACCGCGCCCAGGGGTACGTGTATCTGCGGGCCCTGGGTGTAGAGCCCCCCGCCTTTTACGAGCGCTGATGCTGGGCGCCGCGCTGGCCGCCCACTGGCTGGGGCACCACCACCTGACCGCCCGCACCCTGGCGCTGTACCCGGACGAGGCGCTGTTGACCTTCTCGCCTGCGCCGCCGCTGCGGTCCTTCGGCGCCATGCTCTGGGAGGTCCATGGTCAGACCGGGTATGTGCTGCAGGGGCTGCGAAGCGGCATATGGGGCGAGCCCCGCTGGTCCGCGCCGACCGGGCGGGACCCGGCAGCCCTGCGCGCCGCCTGGGCCGCCCAGACCGCACAGCTGGCGCGCGAACTGCCGGGGGTACCCGACGCGGCCTATCTGGGCGCACACCGCACCGGCTGGGGCGAACTGAGTGGCCTGGACGCCGCACTGGGCGCCGTTGACAACCAGGTGCACCACCGCGC
This sequence comes from Deinococcus arcticus, assembly GCF_003028415.1. Classification (NCBI taxonomy): domain Bacteria; kingdom Thermotogati; phylum Deinococcota; class Deinococci; order Deinococcales; family Deinococcaceae; genus Deinococcus; species Deinococcus arcticus. Next base: position 159,951 of record NZ_PYSV01000004.1, on the reverse strand, counting down.
CCAGGGGTACGTGTACCTGCGGGCCCTGGGTCTTGAACCGCCGGAGTTCTGGGACCGTACCCCGCCCCCTGCCTTTTCAGGAGAATGAATGTATGGCCGACCTTGCCCTGCCGCTGGAAACCTTTCGCCGCAACGCCCGCGTGAACGCGGCCCTCCTGGGGGCGCTGAGCCCGGCAGACTTTTCCCTCAGCGACGGCCACGGGGGCTGGACCATTGAGCGGCACCTGCGCCATATGGCGGGTTTCCGGGTAGGCTGGCTGTGGAACCTGTCGCGCGACCACGCTATGGTGCTGCTGGACCCCACCCAGAAAGACGCGGACGGTGACCCGATGTGGCGCTGGCAGAACGCCCCAGCCAGTGACCTGGGCGCGGCCTTCACTGCCGGGGACGAGGCGGCCCTGAAGGCCGTGCAGGCGCATCTCGCGTCTGGCGAGCCCTTCGCGGACCCCTGGAATGAAGGCAGTTACCGCGCCCACCCGGTGCATTTCCTGATGCACACGGTGGTCCACGACAGCCACCACCGGGGCCAGATCATGGCGCTGCTGCGCCAGGGGGGCCACAGCAAAGAAGAGATGGACGCCCTGGAAGAGCACTGGGCCATCTGGCGCGAGTAGACCCGGGCGCGCCCAGCCTGCACGGGCACAATAGGGCCATGACCCCCCAGACCCTGTCGCTGCTGCCGGGCCGCTACGCCGTGGTGCAGCTGCCCCCAGATGCGCCCCTGCCCACGCTGGCCGGGGCGTTCTGGTCCCTGACCCGCACCCCCGACGAACTCTCGCTGGTCTGCGCCGAAGACCAGGTGCCCCCAGGTGCCACCGCTGCGGACGGCTGGGTGGCGCTGAAGCTCCATGGCCCCTTTCCCTTTCACCTGACCGGCATTCTGGCGGGCGTGCTTGGCCCCCTGCGCGACGCCGGGGTGGGCATCTTTGCGCTCAGCACCTTCGATACCGATTACGTGCTGGTCAAACAGGCCCAGCAGGCCGGGGCCACGGCTGCCCTGCGGGCCGCTGGCCATACCGTGCTTGACTGCTGAAGCGGCCAGAGGGAAGGCTCATGGGTTCCCGGTTCTTCCGAGAGCCTTGCGCAGCAGGACGTTCGTGTGGCCGGGCAGAGCGTGCCCCTCCTCGGCAGACACCGCAGACCCCAGGTCCTCGTCAAAGGCGCGGGCCAGCAGGGCTCTGTGCCCACTCCCTGCCTGCGCAGGGCCTCGCGGCATAACAAAAACCCCCTGCGCGGAGCAGGGGGCTTCAGGCGCAAGGAGGTTACGCGGTCGTCTGGGGCATGGGCTGCGTTTCGCCGCCCACGCGGGACACGGCCTCGCGCACCACGTCGCCGGTAATCAGTTCCTGCGAGAGCAGGGCCTCGGCCACCTCATGCATGGCCTGACGGTACTGCGTTACCAGGTCGCGGGCGCGCTCGTAGGCACGCGTCAGGATGCGCTTGACGTCCTCGTCCACCAGCTGGCTGGTGTGCTCGCTGAACGCCTTGGGCTTGGCCATGTCCTCGCCCAGGAACACGGGGCCGCTGTCGGTGGTCAGCGCCATGTTCTTGAAGTTGTCGCCCATGCCCCACTCCAGCACCATGCGCCGGGCGATGTTGGTGGCCTTGCGGAAGTCGTCGGCGGCGCCACTGGTCACGCTGCCCATGAACACTTCCTCGGCGGCGCGCCCACCCAGAGCCACCACCAGCTGGTTTTCCAGGCGCTCCTTGCTCATCAGTACCTGCTCTTCGGGCAGGTAGAACGCGGCGCCCAGCGCGCGGCCACGCGGAATGATGCTCACCTTCTGCAGCTTGTCGCTCCCCGGAATCACGGCGGCCGTCACGGCGTGCCCGGCCTCGTGGTAGGCAATGGCCTTCTTTTCCTGGTCGCTGATGGTCAGCGAGCCGTTTTCCAGGCCCAGGGTGATCTTGTCCAGCGCCCGGTAGAAGTCGCTCATGTCAATCTGGGTCTTGCTCAGGCGGGCGGCTTCCAGGGCGGCCTCGTTGGTTACGTTCTTCAGGTCGGCCCCCGAGAAGTACGGGGTGCTCTTGGCAATCTCGTTGACGTCCACGCCCTGCGCCATCGGCTTGTTGCGCAGGTGCACCTTCAGGATCGCCTCGCGCTCTTTCAGGTTGGGCAGGTCAATCGTCACCTGCCGGTCAAAGCGCCCGGGGCGCAGCAGGGCGGGATCCAGCACGTCGGGGCGGTTGGTGGCGCCCAGCACGATGACGCTGCTGGCCTTATCAAAGCCGTCCATCTCCGAGAGAATCTGGTTCAGGGTCTGTTCGCGCTCGTCGTGCCCGCCGCCAATGCCGGCGCCACGCTTGCGGCCAATCGAATCAATCTCGTCAATGAACATGATGGCCGGGGCACTCTTGCGGGCGTCCTCGAACAGGGTGCGCACGCGGCTGGCGCCCACGCCCACGAACATCTCCATGAACTCCGAGGCGCTGACACTGAAGAACGGCACGTCGGCCTCACCGGCGATGGCGCGCGCCAGCAGCGTTTTCCCCGTGCCGGGAGGGCCCACCAGCAGCACGCCCTTGGGAATCTCGGCGCCAATCTGGTGATACTTGCCGGGGTTCTTCAGGAAGTCCACCACTTCCACCAGTTCGCGCTTGGCTTCCTCGTGGCCCGCCACATCGGTGAACTTGGTGGGCACGCGGTTTTCCTTACCGTACTTCTTGGCGCGGCTCTGGCCAAACTGCATCACGCCGTTCTGGCCGCCCTGGGCCCGCATGAAGAAGAAATACATCATGGCGAACAGCAGGATGATGGGCAGGAAGTTTAGCAGGATGCCCAGCCACTGACTGGGCCGCTCGAAGCGCAGCTGCACGTCCTGGCGCTCCAGCTCCGGGATCAGCGTCTCGTCGCGGATGGCCTGGTTGTTGGGCAGCAGCACCGTGAAGTTCTCCACCGTGGGCGTGCGCGGCGCCTGGTTGGCCGGGCCGGGCACGGTGATCTGCGTGGGTGCTTTCAGGGTGACCGTGGCGTTGTTCTCGCGCACCACCACCTGGGCCACCTTGCCCTCACCCAGCAGATCTTTAAATTGGTCGTAACTCACGCTGGTTCGTCCACTGATGGGCGCCTGCGAGAACATCAGGAACAGGGCCAGGACAAACAGAACGATCAGCCAGGGATTGAGCCGTTTCAAGAACAGTCCTCCGAATGGGGAGAAGGGGGAATGGGGAACAGGGCGGGCCTCGCCCGCTGAACTTGAGTCTACCAGACTCAAGGTGCGTGAGTGAGTCCCGTCTTACACCTGCTCTTTAGCGTTGCCCTGGCCGCGCCACCCGCAGCCGCCACAGCAGCAACCCCAGCAGCGTCAGCGGCAGGGCCACGAACAGTGCCAGAGCCAGCAGGGGCGGCAGCGCACCAAGCAGCAGGGCAAGCCACGGGGCGCGCTGCTCGAAGCGCACTTCCACGTCCTGCCGGTCCAGCGCCCGGAGCAGCGGGCCGTCTGGAGAACCAGGGCGGCCATCTGGCCAGGCGAGGCGGTGGGTGCGGCGCTGGCCTTGCAGGCTCACCTGGGCGACCTCGCCCCGAACCACCACCCGCTCCACCTGCCCGGCCTCCAGCAGCGAACGGAACTCGGCGGCGCTCAGCGGGGCGCTCTGGCTGCGGGCCAGCGCCTGCCAGCCCAGCAGGCCCAGAACAGCAAACAGGCCCAGGGCCAGCAGGCCACCCAGCACAGGCCAGCCTGAGGCAGAGGAGCGCGAAGCGCGGGTGCGGTGGGTCATGCGGCCATCAGACCCCACATGCCCGCACGCCGCAAGCGGCAAAAGAGGGAGAACCGGGGAGCGGCGCAGTATCCTGCCAGAGAATGATTGACGTAGCCACCACCTGGCAGCAAGTGTGCGCGGCGCTCGCGGGGGGCGACTACGACGCGGCTTTTGGCATTCTGGAAGCCGCCATGCGCGAGGCCGGGAAGCCCGAGCGGGCCCGGCTGGCGCTGTATCTGGCGCACCTGCACGCCCTGTACGGCGACGCCGCCCTGGCTGAACTGGGCGCGGCGCTGCGCGAGGCCCGCACCCTGGACCCCGCGCGGCGCGAGGACGCGCTGTCTGTCGCCCTGTGGGCCGAACTGGACGCCCGCACCCGCGGCGAGGAAGCCCCCCCGCCTCCCCAGGCGGTGCGCGAGAGCCCGGACGCGCTGGTGCGCTTTCACGCCCTGTGCGCCCTGGCGCTGTCCGGCAAGCCGGCCGAGGCGCTGGAAGTGCACGTGGCCAGCACCGAATTGCCGCTGCACCTGCGCTGGCGCCTGCGTTCCTGGGAGGCCGACGCCCACGAGAGCCTGGGCCAGAGCGCCGAGGCGGCGGGGCTGTACGCCGAGGCCGCGCATCTGGCCTCGGGCATCAACCGCGCGGTGATGCTGCAGGAACAGGCGGCGCTGCACCTGCAACTGGGCCAGCCCGAGGCCGCAAAGGCCGCGCTGGATCAGGCCCGGCCCCTGTACGCCGCGCGCCCCGCCCCCGACGAGGCCGAGGAACAGGGCCTGAATCTCGCCACCTGGCACTACCTGCGCGCCCAGGCCCTGCTGAACCTGGGCCAGCCGGCGCCGGCACACGACATGATCCGCGAGGCCGCGCGCCTGGAAGCCCAGTATGGTGACCCCAGTTACGGCGTGGCGCTGGTGCGCGGGCAGGTGCTCACCCACCTGGGCCAGACCGAGCAGGCCCTGGACGCCTTTGCCGAGGCGCTGCGGCTGGCCGGGGACGGCGACCGCCCGTACGCCAACCATGAACTGGGCGTGGCCCTGCTGGACCTGGACCGCCCCGTGGAAGCCCGCGAGAAGCTGGAAGCGGCCCTCTCGGAAGCGGACTACCCCTACCTGCCCGAGGTGCTGGCAGACCTGGCCGAGTGTGATTACCGCCTGGGCCGCCTGCCCGAAGCCCAGCAGGCCGCCGAACAGGCCCTGGCCCAGGGAGCGGTGATTCCCGCCAGTCTGGTGCTGGGCAGCGTGGCCCTGGATTATTTTCAGCTCGACGACGCCCTGGAGCACTACGAGCGCGTGATCCGCGAGGCCGCGCCGGGCAGCCGTGACTGGCTCACGGCGTCCCAGATGGCGGCCGACGTGCTGGCCCAGCAGGGCTTTCCCAACCCGGCTGCCGCCTACGCCTACGCCCAGCAGGCCCTGAGCCACACCCCTGAAAGCGACGACTGGCACGGCACCCTGCAAGAGCACCTGCGCCGCGCCGGCGAGCTGCTGGCCCAGCAGGGCGCGCAGGGAGGCCGGACGCTGAATTAGGGCAGGAAAGAGGCTGTGGGCCATGGGCTTTGAGCCAGAGGGAGAGGGGCGCCCACGCCTGCCGGTGTCCAGCGAAGAACCACGGTTGCCCCAGGTCTGTTCACCCCTCAGCCCACGAGAAGGGCCATGAGCCCGGGGCTGTGCCCCCGTGGCTCATGGCCCACAGCCCGTGGCTCTTACTTCCTGACCGTGTACACCGTGGCGCTGCCACTCTGGCCCAGCAGGCCCGAACCCACCAGCAGCTCGGTGCCGCCGGGGTTCCACACCAGCAGTGAGGTGCGCAGGCTGAAGGACCCGGCGCGGGCCAGCACGGCGCCGGTGGCGGTGTCGTACACCTGCAGGGCGTTCTGGGCGTCGCCGGTCAGCACCGCCAGAAGCTTGCCGTCGGGGCTGAAGCGCAGGGCGCGCACCGAGCCGGGAAAGGTCAGGGTCTTGAAGGCGGTGGTGGCGCCGGGCTTGACCAGGGCCACGCGGTCATCGTCCTCCGTGCCGTACAGCACGGCCAGGGTGCCGCCGGGGCTCTGGTGCAGATCGTAGACCTCGGCCTCGGCGGGCAGCTTGAAGACGGTGGCGCGCTTCTTGCTGGCCAGGTCGTAGCGGAAGGGATCGCCCTCGTGCGGCGTGATGATCAGCCCCTTGCCGTCCAGGGTGGGCAGGGCGCCGTGAATGTCTTCCACCTTCAGCTGCGTTTCGGTGACCTTGCCCAGCACCTTGCCGCTGCGGCCATCCAGCAGCGCCGCGCCGTAGTAGCCGCTGGCCGCCGCGAACTGGCCCCCCGGCGTGGCGCGCAGGGTTTCGTATTCGGCGTCCTCGTCCAGGGTGCCCACCCGCGTGATCTTGCCCGCGCGGTACACGTTCACCGTGACCCCGCCCAGGGTCCACACGCTGTCGCCCGTGGCTTCAGCCGCCCACAGGGTGCCCCGGCTGCCCACGTTCAGCGCCGTACCCGTTTTCAGGTTGATGAATTCGGCCACGCCGGCGTGCGGCACGCCGCCCACGAAAGCGCCCACCAGCGCGTTGCTGGACGGCAGGTTCACCTGGGGCCGCGCGGGGGCGCTCAGATTGGCGGTGCTCAGGCGGCCCACGGCGCGGCCCAGCGCCAGCACCGTGCCGTCGGGGCCTGCCACCAGGGGCCCAGCGCTGTCGAATTCCAGGGGATCGCCCACCATCTTGCCGCTCTGGGCGTCGTACAGCTGACCGTCGCCGTACAGGGCATAGACGAACTGCTGTGGGTTGAGGAACACCACGCTGCCGCGCTGCGAGAGGTCCTCGCCGTCTTCCAGGGCCGTGGGTGCCTGCCCGGCGCGCAGCACCAGGGCCTGTTCGTCCAGGCGCACCACCGCCGCTTCACCCGACGGCGCAAAGGTGGCGGCCACCTCGTAGGGTTCGCCTTCGACTGGCGCCTTGGCCAGCACCTCGCCGCTGCTCAGGCGCACCAGTTCCACGCGGTCCTCGTACAGGGCCACCAGCAGCGTGCCGTCCGGGCTCACGGCCATGTCGTACAGTTCGCCGTCGCCCAGGACCTCCTGGCGCTGCCCACTGGCAATGTTCACGCGGTAGAGGGTGCCGTCATCCTGCAGCAGCAGTTCGCCCTGAGCGTCAAAGCCCAGCCGGGTGTCGTAGACGCTCTGGCCGCCGCGCACCTCGCGGCCCGTGACGGCGTCCCACACGGCCCAGCGGCTGCTCGTCATGGCCGCCACCCGCGCGCCGTTGGGACTGCTGACCAGCCCGGTCACCTCGTCTGGCAGGGTGTACCAGCTGCGCACCGTCTTGAGATTCTGGTCCAGGATCAGCACCCCGTTGTCCGCGTTCACCGCCACCTGGCCGCCAGGCAGGAAGGCGGCCACACGGGTGTTGGCCCCCGGCACGGTGTATACCTTGGGGTCCGACAGGCTCAGCGCGCTGGCGACGCTGCCCAGCGAGAGGGCGGTGCCCAGCAGCAGGGCAAGGGAAAGAGAGGTCTTTGGCTTCATCAGGGCCACTGTACAGGGGCCGCGCTTCCCGGGCACGCTGGATTGCGCGGCCCCCTGTGGGGGTGCCCGGGGGACCTTAACCTGCGCGGGCGTCCAGGGCCTGGGTCAGGGCCTCGGCCACCGCCTGCGGCTGGGCCTTGTTCTGCGTGGCGCGCATCACCTGCCCGGTAAAAAAGCCCATCAGCGCGGTCTTGCCGGCGTGATAGGCCGCCACCTTGTCGGGGTTGGCCGCCAGCACCCCGGCCACGGCCGCCGCCAGGTCCTCGGCAGACAGGCCCGCCGTCAGCCCCTCGCGTTCAATGATGCTCAGCGGCGCTTCACCGCTGGCCGCCGCGCGCGCCAGCACGTCGCGGGCCACGCGGGTGGTCAGCTCGCCCGCCGCCAGCCGCGCCGCCAGCGGCGAGAGGGCGGCGGCTGCCACCTTCACCGTGCCCGCGCGCAGTCCCGGCGCGAGGTCGTTGACCGCCCACGACACCACCTGCCCCAGCGTGGCGTCCGGCGCCGCCCCCTGCACAAAGGCCCGCAGCGCCTCGTCCCGCGCCGCCGTGCGCGCGTCGGCCTCGGCGGCCCCCAGCCCGGTCAGGCGGGCCACCTCGGCCTCCTGTTCGGGGGGCAGTGGAGCGTGGGAGGCAGGAAGCGGGGCCGCCTTCTCCTGCTGTTTCTCGGCCCCCGGACCCCTGGACCCCTCAACCTTCTTGCCTTTGCCCTCTGCCATCGGCCGGCCACCATCCGCCTTCCCCCACGTGTCCTTCAGCGTGATGATGCGGCCAAACACCAGGGCGTCCGGGCGGCTGTCCACCGGGTCGCGCCAGAAATAGCCCTGGCGCTCGAACTGGTAACGCGTGTCCTCGGGGTCGCCCGCCACGCTGGGTTCCACAAACCCGCGCGTCACCTTCAGGCTGTGCGGGTTGAGGTGGCGCAGAAAGTCAGCTGTCGGCGGCTTGCTCTCGTCCTCGTGCCCAATACCTTCGGGGTCAAAGTGGGGGCTTTCTGGGGCGGCGCCGGCGTCTTCGGGGTTGGCCGCTTCTGGGTTGGGCACGCGGAACAGGCGGTCGTACAGCCGGAATTCGGCCGGCAGGGCGCGTTCAGCGCTGACCCAGTGAATGACCCCGCCCGCCTTGGCGTCCTCGCCCAGCAGGGTGGCGTGAATGTGGGTCACCTGTCCGTGTTCGTCCGTTTCAAAGCGCTCGGCGCGGACAATCCCGGCGCCGCGCAGGCGCACCGTGCCGCCCGGCGTCAGGCGCTTGTAGCCCCTGGGCGGCTCGGGGTGAAAGTCCTCGCGCTCGATGTACAGCTCGCGGGTCAGGGGCACCGGGCGGGTGGCCTGTTCAGGCGCCACGCGCTCGCCTGTGGGCAGCGCCACCAGACCGTCCGGGCTGCCCTGCACCACGTCAAAGGGCCAGTAGGGGAGGGGCAGGGTCTGCTCGCCTGGCACGTTTTCCAGGGTCAGGCGCACCGGGTCCAGCACGGCCATCACGCGCGGGGCGCGGTGGTTCAGATCGTCGCGCACGGCGTTTTCATACACGCTGATGTCCACAGTGCGGTTGGTGCGGCTCACGCCAATCTGGGCGGCAAAGGCGCGCACGGCTTCGGGCGTCACGCCCAGGCGGCGCTGGGCGCGCAGGGTGGGCATACGGGGATCGTCCCAGCCTGACACGGCGCGTTCTTCCACCAGCACACGCAACTTGCGCTTACTGGTGATGGTGTATTCCAGGCCCCGGCGCCCGAACTCGTACTGGTGGGGGCGCGGCTCGAAGCCCAGGCGGTCCATCAGCCAGTCGTAGATGGCGCGGTTGTCCACGAATTCCAGCGAGCACATGGAGTGGGTCACGCCTTCCAGGGCGTCTTGCAGCGGGTGCTGAAAGTCGTACATGGGATAGATGCACCACGCGTCGCCGGCGCGGTAGTGGGTGCCGCGCAGAATGCGGTACAGCACCGGGTCGCGCAGCTTCATGTTGGGGCTGCTCAGGTCAATCCTGGCGCGCAGCACGTGCTGACCGTCCGGGAACTCGCCCGCCCGCATGCGGCGCAGCAGGTCCAGGTTCTCCTCGGGGGTACGGCTGCGGTAGGGGCTGGGGGTACCGGGGGTCTTGGCGTCGCCGCGCAGCCGGGCCATCTCGGCGCCGCTGACCGAATCCACATAGGCGTCGCCCTGCATGACCAGTTGCTCGGCGTACTCGTAATAGCGCCCGAAGTAGTCGCTGGCGTAATACAGGTGCTCGCCCCAGTTCCAGCCCAGCCACTGCAGGTCCTCGGCTATGGCGTCGGCGTACTCCTGGGTGGCCAGTTCGGGGTTGGTGTCGTCCATGCGCAGGTGGTAGCGCCCGCCGTACTGCACGGCAGTCTGGAAATCCAGAAAGGAAGCGAAGATGTGCCCCAGGTGCGCGTAGCCACTGGGCTCGGGCGGAAAGCGGGTGACCACCTGCGGGTACTTGCCCTCGCGCAGGTCGCGTTCAATGATCTCGGTGATGAAGTTGGGGGCCACGCGCGGGGCGCCGGGGGCAGGGGACTCGGGGGCCGTCATACCCCGTAGGATAGCGGCCCTGTGGTTGTGGCCTGGGTTTCGTGCCCGTGTTTCGTGCGTCCGGGTGTTGGGTGCAGGCTCAGGGCTGGGGGCCCAGGGCCTGCCGGGCCTGCACCTGCAGGTCGCGGTCCAGGGCGCTGCGGGCCTCCAGCGCGGCGGCGCGGGTCAGCACCGCGCGGGCGCCAGGGTCTCGCAGCAGGGCCAGGGCCAGCCCCGCGTGGGTCTGCACAAAAATGTTGTCCGGGGCCGCGCGCACGGCGCCCAGGGCCAGGGTACGCGCCCGGTCCGGGTTGCCGCCGCCAAAGATGCGGGCCCGCGCCCAGGCGCCCGCGTGCCACTCGGCCAGCACCGCCTGCACGTCGGGACGCGCCGGGGCCAGGGCCAGCGCGCGGTCCAGGGCGTCGCGGGCTTCGTGGGCGGTTCTCAGGGCGCCCAGGGTGTAGCCCCCGGCGCGGGCCTGCAACCCCAGGGCGCTGCCCAGGGCCAGGGCGGCGTCCGGACTGCGGGGCTGCTCGCGCGTGGCCTGCCGCCCGGCCTCCACGGCGCGGGCCACCCAGTCGCGCCCACCGGCGCGGTACTCGGCCTGCGCGGCAGCGGCCCGGCTGGCGTTCAGCGGGTCGCGCGCCGCCTGGGCCGCCTCGTAGGCACGGGCGTAATCGCCGCCCAGCAGCAGGTCCGGGACCGAAGCGGCGCCGGCCAGGGAAGAAATCAGGACAGCCAACAGGGCGCCGCGCTTCACCTCCTTACCCTAGCGGGCGCAGGTGAAGCGCGGCTGATGATGTGTGGCGAGCAGCGAAGCCGAGTGGGTGCGCTCAGGCCGCCGGCTGCTCGCTGCCTGCCTCGGGCTCGGCGGCCCGGCGGCCCCGGCCCGGGCGCTCGCCGGCGGGCTCGGTGGGGGCACCCGGCGCGGCCGAGATGCGGGTCAGGGTGGCTTCAAAGGCGCGCAGGGCGTCGCTCTCGCCCAGTTCGGCCACGGCGCGGGCGTTCAGGGCGCCCAGTTCCTCACGGGTCACGGCGTATTCGGGGGCCTCGTGGCCTTTGAGGCCCTGCAGCACGCGGTAAGCGGTGGCGGCCTCGATGACCGCGCCCTTGGCGGTGGTCACCTGGGCGTCACTGTGCATCTCGGCGCCAATCAGGGTGATGCTCCCGGGGCTGATCAGGGTCACGCGGTCGCCGCGCTCTTCCATGTGGGCGGCCAGTTGCAGCAGGCCGCGCAGATCCAGCATGCGGTGAAACAGCTCCAGGTGAGCCAGCATGGCTCCGGCTTTTTTCAGGGTATCCATAGCTGCATTATTCTGCTCTAGGCAGAATTGTCAAGGTGTGTTACGAGAGTATGAAGATGCCTATGCACCCAAAGGGGGGCCCGGAGGCCCCCACGGCGTGGCGCGCCCTCAGTTCCGCAGGGTGCTGCGGCCAGCCAGGGTCAGCTTGATCTCCAGCGGTTTGCCGTCGCGCAGCACGCTCAGGGTGATTGTGTCGCCGGGTTTGTAGGCACGCACCGCGTACTGGAATTCGCCGAAGTTCACGATGCGCTTGCCGTTCACGGCGGTCACAATGTCCCCCGAGATCCGCTCGGCGTCGTCGTTGAGCACCAGTGGGCGCAGGCCCGCCTTCTCGGCAGGGCTGCCCCGCGAGATGCTGGTGAAAAAGGCGCCGGGGGTGTCGCCCAGCTTCAGCAGCGGCGCCAGTTTGCGAAAGCCCTCGGCAGGCAGGAAAAACAGGTCCGAGAAGGGACCGCCCAGAAAAATGCCGATCACCGGGGCGTCCAGCTTCACGCCCGCCTTCATCTGGGCCAGCCGGGGATCAGCAGCAGTCACGGGGACCGCGTAGGACTGCGGCTGCCGGGCCTGCGGATTCACGCTGACGTAGCTGACAATGCCCGTCACCTCGCCCCGGGTGTTCACCACCGGGCCGCCGCTGTCGCCAGGCACCAGCGGCGCGTTCAGTTCCAGGGTGCCGGGGGGAAAATCCGCGCGCCCCGCGTCCGAATCCAGCCCCGTCAGGCGGCCTACCTTGGTTTTCAGGAAAGCGCCGCCCCCATTGCCAATCGCCAGCGCAATATCGCCCACGGCCGGTCGCGCAGTGGCCAGCGGCAGGAAGGGCGTCCCCGCCGGCACCTGCACCCGCAGCAGCGCCAGATCGTCCTGGTCGTTGTAGCCCACCACCTCGGCGCGGTAACGGGTGCGGTTCTCGGTCTGCACGCTCAGGACGGTGGCGCCCTCAATCACATGGTAGGCGGTCAGCACCAGCCCATCGGCCGAGATCAGCACGCCGGTGCCCACGCCGTCGCGGGTGGTGCAGGCGGGGGTGGGGCACTGCTCTACCCGCACGGTGGCCGGGCGCACGCGGCCCACCAGGGCCTGAAGGGTGGCCTGCTCCTGCGCACTGAGGGGCGCGGGCGCCGCGGCGCGCACCCGCCGGTCCTGAACATTCTGGCCCGGCGCCGCAGGACTGGGGACAGGCGCAGCCTGCTGGGCACTGCCTGCCGTGAGCAGGCCCGTAAGCAGGGCCACAAGGAAAGGGCGGACTGCGCCGCCCGCAGCTGACCTGAGGTTCATGCCGCATTGTCCGCCACCCACTGCGTCAATGATGTGGCCAATATTTCTATGTGACTTGGGCTGGATTTCATGCAGAGTGCAGCCTTTTTCATCAACAGGGCTTGCTGGCGTGGAATCTCGGCTCAGTGCTCCGGTTCGCGGTCCACTGAACCGGGCAGAGGCGGGCGCAGCCCCAGTTGCCGCTCCATCAGGACGCCCAGCCGGGCCAGAATGGCCGGACCGCTCCAGCCCGTCACGCAGGCCGCCGCCAGCAGCAGCGCCGGGGCCACAGGCGAGGGCAGCGCCGCACTCAGCAGCGCACTCACGGTCAGGGCGGCCACGCCCGCCGCCAGGGCCTGCGCGGCGGTGCGGCGCGCGGACTGGCGCCCGGGGCGCGAGAGCACGCGGGTGAGCTGGGTAAAGCTGCCTGCTGCAAAGGCCAGCAGCAGCAGGGGCGCCAGGGTGCTGAGCGCAGGGGGCAGGGAAGACGGGTCAGGCATGATGGCCTCCAACGGCAGGAAAGAAAAGCCCACGAATAGACGCCGCACGATCTGCTCAGAGCATAATATGTCCATAGGCATAAAACAAGGTGCGCCTATGCCATTCTCTCCCGGGCGGCCGTTTACACTGCGCTCATGACCTTGCCCGCCTCTGGCCCCGACCTGGCTCCCTGGCTGCGTGAACAGCGGCGGCGCCAGGGGCTGGGGCAGGCCGAACTGTGCGCCCTGACCGCGCAGCACGGCGGCGAGGCCGGGCGGGTGACCCAGCCGTACCTGAGCCGTCTGGAGCGCGGCGAACGCGCCCTGAGCGCCCTGACCCCCGCGCGGCAGGACGCCCTGCGCCGGGCGCTGAACCTGTCGCTGAGCGAGTGGACGGCGCGCACCGGCCTGCGCCCCCTGGCCCCCCACCCCAGCGAGGACGTGCTGGGCACCCTGGAACTGGTGCGGGTGCCGGTGCGCGCCCTGGCCACTGCGGGGCTGCCCACCACCGAGGCCGAGGGCCGCGTGATTGACTACGAACTCGTGCCGCTGCGCGACCACCGCCCCGGGATGCTGGTGCTGGAGGTGCAGGGTGACTCCATGAGCACCGAGGCGGGCGGCATTCGCCCCGGGGACCGCGTGTATGTGGACCCCGGCGACCTGGACCTGCGTGAGGGCCGCATCTACGTGCTGCATGTGCCGGGCCTGGGCCTGACCGTCAAGCGCCTGCGCCGTTACGGCGAGCACCTGTGGCTGAGCAGCGACAATCCCGACCACCCGCCCGTCAAGCCCGAGGAAGCCACGGTGGTGGGGCGGGTGTATTTTCACCAGCCGCGCGGGCAGCGGCTGTAGCGCGGCCGGCAGCCGTTCAGGTCAGCGGCGGCAGGGTCAGGGTGCGCTGCACGGTTCGCACCACGCCCGCGCGTCCGGCCGCCCAGTCATCCAGCGCCGCGCCGGCATCGGGCAGCAGGGGGCCGGGCCGGTCCCCCGGGCCAAACCAGCCCAGGGCGGCCACTTCCGCCGGGTCGGGCCGGGGCGTGCCTGCCACGATCTGCGCGGCGAACACCCAGGCCAGAATGTCGGGCCAGCCGCCGCCCTGCAGGCGGTACAGGCCAACCAGCCCGGTCAGTTCCACCTCCACGCCCACCTCTTCACGCGCCTCGCGCACGGCCGCCTCGGGGGCGGTTTCGCCGGGGTCCATCACCCCGCCCGGACAGCCCCACAGGCGCAGGCCATAGCTTTGCTGCACCAGCAGACACTGGCCCAGAGGGTTGGTGAGCAGGGTGGCGGCACACTGGCGCAGAGACATCACCCCACCATAGGCCAGGTGTCCCCGCTACAGTGGCAGCCATGACCCCAGGGCCCTGCAGCGTCTTTGTGTACGGCACCCTGATGCCCGGCGAACGAAACGCCCACGTGGCCACGCGGGGCGGCGCGGTGCTGGCCCAGGGCGCTGGCCTGCGCGGCTACGCCCTGTACCACCTGAGCCCGGAAGCCTACCCTGCGCTGGTGCCGGGCCCCCCGGGGGCCACCGTGCGCGGCCAGCTGCTGACCTACACCCCAGCCGCATGGCGCGTGGCCCTGCCGTTTCTGGACGACCTGGAGGGCCTGCACGAGACGCCGCCCCTGTACACCCGGTCGCTGGTCACGCTGCAGCTGGACAGTGGGGGAGAGGCGCCGGGCTGGGTGTACGTGTATGCCCGCGCCGAGCGGCTGGGGCAACCCGGCGCCCAGCCTGTGCCCAGCGGCGACTGGCGCGCGGTGCCCGGCCGGGACCGCCCGGCGCCCGGCGAGAGGTAGGGCAGCGCAGGGGCCACAAAAAGCCGCCACCCTGCCCGGCAGGATGGCGGCGTTCAAGCCGGTGCGCTTAGCGGACGATGCGCTGGCCGCGGCGGATCTTGAGCTGATCGGTCAGGGCGATGTACTCGTCGTAGCTGGTGCGCTCCAGGTACTTCAGCAGGCGGCGGCGCTGACCGTTCAGCAGCTGCAGGCCGCGCTGGCCGTGCTTGTCCTTCTTGTTGGCGGTCAGGTGCCCTGAGAGGTTGTTGATCCGCTCGGTCAGCAGGGCAATCTGCACCGTGGTGCTGCCGGTGTCGGTGCCGTGCTTGGCGTGGCTCTGGATGGTCTGCTTCTTGTCAATCATGGAAAACCTCTCGTGTTGTGGGCGTCCCGCACGCGCCAGCCCGGCAAAAACTGTGCCTTGGCACAGGGCCCGACCGTTCGCGGCGGCAAACGCGAGGATAGCACGCCCGGGGACAGAAACAAGGCCCCTCACCTTGACACCGGCCCCCCTCCCCCCTAGTATGGCTTCGCCTCTCTGAGATGCTCGGGTGGCGGAATTGGTAGACGCGCACGTTTGAGGGGCGTGTAGCTTAGCTGTGTGGGTTCAAGTCCCATCCCGAGCACCACGAACGCCGGTGGCCCAGTCTGGGTGCCGGCGCTTTTTCTTGGGCCGTTGGCGCTTGCCGGCGCGGCCCCGCGCCCTTTTCGCGGTGGCCCGGAGCTGTGCTATCTTCGGTGCGCATTGCTGGCGCAGCGCAGCGTGAACGCCTGAACCTGGTCAGGGCCGGAAGGCAGCAGCCATAAGGGATGATTTGCGGGTGCCGCTGCTTACCGGCAATGCTTTTTTCTTTTTTTCAAGTCATGACGGCGCGCGGTCCCAACTTCTGGGGCCGCGCGCCGCGCGTTGTGGGTGGGGTCAGCGGGTCAGGCGGTCCAGGGGGCTCTGGGCCTGCTGCAGCCGGGCGTGGCGGGCCTCGCGCTCGGTGTACACGTGGGCCTGCAGGGTAAAGTGCTCGGCCAGCGGGGCGGGGTGCCCCAAGGCTGGGGTGGGGCGCGGCCCCGGGCGCAGCAGTGACAGGAGAAACAGAGGGTTCGGGTTCATGGCCTCAGGGTGCGCCCGCGCGGTCACCGTGGGGTCTGCGCCCGGTCAGGGGCCGGTCAGCGGTGTGGGCAAGCCACTCAGCGGGTCTTGGGCTGCAGCACCAGGGCCTGGGTTTCTTTCACCACGGCCAGGGTGCGCAGCTGTTCGGGGTCCAGGTCGCCGGCGCTGGCCAGGGCCTCGGCTTTTTTGCGGTCAATGGTGGCGGCCTCCAGCGCCGCCGCGTCCCCGAAGGTGTCCCGGAAGCGGTCCATGGGATATTCCACGCGCCGCGAGACCTTCAGGGCGGCGCGGTACAGCTCGGTCTCAGCCTGCTGGCCGCCCTGCAGCGCGGCCTTGATGCGGGCGCCCAGTTCGTCGCGCTCGGCTTCCAGTCCCAGCAGGGTGTCGCGCAGCGTGGCGTAGCGTTCCAGCAGGTCGGCCAGGGACAGGTCGGCGTCGCTCATGGGCCCCAGGATAGACCCGGTGCAGCCGTGAACGCGGCGCGGACATTACCATGCCGCGCATGGATGAGACCGCCGCCCACATCGCCCCCGACCTGGAGCGCCGCATCCTGGATGCCATCCGGCGCGGGGCCAGCATGGCGGACATCGCCGATCTCAAGCAGTCGGATGTGGCCACCCCGGACGCGGCCATTCAGGCCCTGAAAGACGGCAACGCCCGCTTTTTCGGCGGGCAGGCCACCCGCCCCGAGGTCAGCGCCAACGAGCGCCGCGCCCAGATCATGGGCCAGACCCCCTACGCGGCGGTGCTGGCCTGCAGCGACAGCCGGGTGCCGGTGGAACTGGTATTCGATCAGGGCCTGGGGCAGCTGTTCGTGGTGCGCGTGGCGGGCAACGTGGTGAGCGAATCGGGCCTGGGCACCCTGGAATACGCCATTCGCCATCTGGACGTGCACCTGATTGTGGTGCTGGGCCACGAAGCCTGCGGCGCGGTGGCCGCCGCCCTGCTGCCCGAGGCCCAGCTGGCCGATGAACCCCGCCACCTGCTGGCCCTGATCCGGCGCATTCAACCCAGCCTGCGCGCCATGCCGGCCATCCGCGACAAGAAGGCCCGTATGCGCGAGGCGGTGCTGCACAACGTCCGGCATCAGGTGCACCGCCTGCGCCAGGAAGAGGTGATTGGCGCGGCCGAACGCGCCGGGCAGATTCGCGTGATTGGCGCCTATTACGAGATCGGCAGCGGCGCCGTGGACTTTCTGACCGAGGAAGAGGATCTTCGCCCGTAAGGGGCCAATGGCACATACCAGATGGCCGGTGGCTTAAAAATGCCTGGGCCATTTGGTATGTGCCATCCGCCATTGGCTTAAATTACAAATTCACCGTCCCGCATCACCGGCTCGCGCCCGCCGTCTTTCGTCAGGCCGTCCACGTTCATCTCGGCGCTGCCAATCATCCAGTCCACATGGGTCAGGGAGTCGTTGCCGCCCCTGGCCAGGAATTCGTCCAGGGTCAGGTCCACGCCGCCACGCACGTTGAAGCGGTAGGCGCTGCCGATGGCGATGTGGCTGGCGGCGTTCTCGTCGTACAGGGTGTTGTAGAAAAACAGTCCAGAGCGGCTGATGGGACTGGAGTGCGGCACCAGCGCCACCTCGCCCAGGCGGTGGCTGCCCTCGTCGGTCTCGATCATCTTCAGCAGCGCCGCCTCGCCCTGGCGCGCGCTGGCCCCGGTAATGCGCCCGTCCCGGAATTCGATGCGGATGCCGTCAATCAGCGTGCCGTTGTACGACAGCGGCTTGGTGCTCACCACGGTGCCGTCCACGCGCTCGCGGTGCGGGGCGGTCCAGACTTCCTCGGTGGGAATGTTGGCCGTGAAGGTGATCCCGCCGGGCGTGTCGGCTGCGCCGCCGCCCCACACATGGTCGTCGGCCAGGCCCACGGTCAGGTCGGTCTCGCCGCCCTGGAAGTGCAGGGCGTGGTAGCCCTTCTGGGTCAGCAGGTCGCGGCGGCGCTTGAGGTCGGCCAGGTGCGTCTGCCACAGCGCCACCGGGTCGGGCTGATCGGCGCGGGTGGCGGCAAAGATGGCGTCCCACTGCTTTTGCACAGCCTCGCTGGCGCTGGCGTCGGGGAACATCAGCTCGGCCCAGCCAGAGACGGGGGCGCTGATCAGGTTCCAGTTCAGGCGGTTGGTCATCACCTGCGCCGTGTAGGGGCGGCGGTAGGCGGCCAGGGTGCGCTGGTGGGTGGCCACGCGCTCGGCGTCCACGCCCCCCAGCAGGTTGGGGTTGGTGGCGCGGATGGCAATCACGGCGCCGCCCGCCTCGGCGGTTTCGATCTCGGCGTCCACCCGCCAGCGGCTGATCTGCTCGAAGCTGCCGTCCGGGGCCAGTTCAAAGCGGGCCAGTTGCACGTCGTCGTCGTCCCAGCGCACATCCACGAAGCTGGCGCCCGCTGCGTAGGCTTCGCGCACCACCAGCCGGGCCAGCGCCGCCGTTTCCACCGGGGCCTGCACCAGCACGCGCTGGCCCTCACGCACGCCCAGGCCCACCCGCACCGCCAGCCGCGCATAGTTGCGCAGTTTCTCGTCAAAAGAAAGTGTCATGTCAGGGCGCAGCATAGCGGCCCTCCGGCCCGGGGCGGTTGCCCTGACCGGACGCGGCCCTTGACGGCTGCCCCCCCTTTGCCTATAGTTCTGTGGCTGGCCGTCGAGGCGTAGCGCAGCCTGGTAGCGCACTACCTTGGGGTGGTAGGGGTCGTGAGTTCAAATCTCGCCGCCTCGACCAGCATGAAAAGCTCCTCTTTCGAGGGGCTTTTTTTTCGTGGTGCCGGCTGGAGCTACGGCAGCGCTGCCATCAGCCGCTCTCGCAACAGGCTCAGGCGGCCAACCGGCTCGTTGGCAAAGACGAACCGCAGATACTGCGCTCCATGGGTCTGGCCCCAGCCAGTCATGGCGGTGGCGCAGACATTGGCGTCCAGCAGCCGCTGCGAGAGTGCCTCGCCCGTCAAGCCAAAGTCGGAGGTGCGCAGCAGCAGCGACCAACCGCCGCCCGGTCGACCCACGGGCAGTCCCTGGAGCGCCTGTAAGGTGGCGTCCCGGCGCTGTTGCAGCTCGGCCACGTAGGCGGGCAGCGTCTCCCACGAGCGCTCCAGGGCGACACGCGCCGCGTCCTGGGCCAGGCCCACCGGCACCACCACATTCGCCAGCGAAACCGCCACGAGATCTGGAATCAGCGCCCCTGGGGCCACAATCCAGCCCACGCGCCAGCCGATCAGGCGCAGCTCCTTGGCCGCCGAGCCCACACTGATGGTGCGCCCGGCCATGCCCGGCCACCCGGCTGGGGCCAGCACCGCGCGGCCATCGAACACGAGGCGTTCCATGGCGCTGTCCACAATGAGCAGCAGGTCGCGGGCGGTACACAGCTCTGCCACCACGTCCCAATCGGACTGGGTCAGCACGGCCCCAGAGGGCATGGCCGGCGACATCAGCAGCAGCGCGCGGGTGCGGGGCGTGATGCTGGCACGCAGGGCGTCCTGGTCCAGGGTCCACTCGCCGCCCGGCTGGAAGATGAAGGGCACGAAGCGGGGGATGCCCCCCACCAGATGCACCCGGTTGATCAGACCCGCGTAGGTAGGGTCCGTGACGATCACCTCGTCGCCCACCTCGATCAGCGCCAGCAGCACATTGAGAAGCCCCGACAGGCCGCCTGCACTGATAATCACATTGTCGGCGGTATAGGGCACCCCCGAAAGCCGCGCTGCGTGGGTGGCCACCACCTCACGCAGCCGCGTCTGACCCACGAAGGGCAGGTAGCTGTTGTCAGCGTCTCGCTCGGCAGAGGCCTGGGTGCGGGCCACCGCCTGCGGATCCGGGGGAATATCGGTATCCAGATTTTCCAGGCGCAGAAAGTCCCGCTCTGGATGGGCGTCGGCCAGCGAGCCCATGCGATCAACGCCGATGCCCTGGATGTGGCGCAGACGGGCAGGGCGAGTGCCGGTGCCCATGCGTGTTACAGCGTGGCGAGCAGATCGTGGTGGCTGAGGTTCAGGTGAACGGCGCCGTCCACACGGGCCACCGCACTGAGCGGCACGAAATGGTCGCGGTTGTCATCCGGCAGCCGCATGCGGATGTATTCACGGTCCACTTCCACCACCGCGCCGTGCTGCACACCGTCGGCACAGAAAATAGGCATGTCCTGGGCAATCTCATTCATGAAGCCACCTCCTGGAGGGGACCGCGCTTCTGGGGCGGGCCCCCGGCTGGCTTTTACTCTGGTCCACCGCTGCTGGGCGCAGATGAGGCGCACACTTCAGTGCCGCCAATGCTTCTGCGCTGTCCGGCACACTGCCTCACACAGGGCGGGCCGTCCTGGCTGGTGCGCCGGACGGCCCAGGCGCTCTGGTCAGGCGCGGGCAGCAGCCTGGTTGATGGTTTCGGCCAGCAGGCTCAGCTCGCTGTCGGTGGCCTTTTCCTCGTTTTCAGAGACCCGCAGGACTTCCAGGTGGCCCTGCCGGCCCAGCACCTCGGCGTAGCGGGCCACGGTGCCGTAGCCGGCAATCTCGTAGTGCTCCACGCGCTGGGCACAGGCAATCAGGCCCGCGTCCTTGACCTCGGGGGCGGCCTGTTCCTGAATCATCTCGTTGCCCTCGGCAATCAGGCCCTGCATGGCCTTGCAGGTGTGACCGCCGGGGGCCTCGCCCAGATCGGCAAAGACCGTTTCCAGGCGCTGCACCTGCTGCTGGGTCTGGGCGAGGTGCTTGACAAAGCCCTGCTGCAGCTGCGGGTTGGCCGCCGCCTGGGCCATCTTGGGCAGCGCCTCGACCAGCTGGGTTTCGGCGGAATAGAGGTCCCTGAGTTGTTCGACGTACAGATCATGCAGGTTCTTCATGGCCGTCATATGCACCCTCCTTGGTTCCGGATTCCGTCTGTTTCGTGTTCCACCCGGCAAAGAACTGAGTGGTCAACGCCACGCCCGGACCCCGCCCAGCTCTCACTCACCCCGTTCGGATGAGGTCTGCCGAATCATCCGGCGCGGGGCCTAAAGGTCCTCGCCAGTCAGATGAAGACCGCTTAAGCGGCGCCCCGGGCCAGCGCGGCCTCGGGTCAAGGGACCCTCAAGGCGCCCAGACCTGCTGGGGCACGCAGGGGCAAGGTGAGGTGCGGCCCTGTACCGGGGCGCCCGCGCGGTATCATGCCCGGGTGCGGCTGCTGCTGCTGTCTGACATTCATGCCAACCACACGGCCCTCCAGGCGGTGATGGCCGACGCCGCCACGCGCCGCTACGACCAGGTGATCAGCCTGGGTGACGCCCTGGGCTACGGTCCCCACCCGCGCGAGGTGCTGGACGTGCTGCGCGACCTGGACGCCGTGTGCATTCTGGGCAATCACGACGACATGCTGCTGCAATACGCCGATGGGCGCCGCGAGGCCAAGGACAGCGTGGTGTCCATGGCCCTGCGCTGGCAGCTGGAGCGGCTCTCGGAGCGCGACATCGCCTGGGTGCGGCTGTGGCGCGACGGCATAGACGACCCCGATGTGGGAGCCCGCTACCGCCACGGCACGCCCAGCAGCCTGGACGACTACGCCGATTCGGTGCCTGCCGCCCGAGAGGCGTTTGCCCAGTGGCAGGGGCGGCTGGCCTTTGTGGGCCACACCCACAACCCGGCGGTGTACGCCACCCTGAATTCGCCGGTGGGCGACTGGATCAAGGTGCAGCACTTTCAGGACGGGGGCAGCTATATGGTGCCCCCCAGCACGCGCGTGATCCTGAACCCCGGCAGCGTGGGGCAGCCGCGCGACGGCAATCCGCAGGCCAGTTACGCCGTTTACGATTCCTCGCGGGCGCACTTTGAAGTGTTTCGCGTGACCTACGACGTGGAACGCGCCCAGGAAGCCGCGCTGGAAGCGGGCCTGCCGCAGGTGCTGGCCGCCCGCCTGGCCATTGGCAAGTGATACGGATTCCGAAAAATTCTGTAACACGTTACGGAATTTTTCCGACCAGAGGGACTCGAAGAGCTGCGGAGCAGAGAAGGAAAAATACGGAGTTCCGGGAATTGGACCTGAAAGGCTCCGTAGGAGCGGAACATCCCCCTTCTTCCCGGATGTTCCGGAAATGGACGGAATCCGTATGAGCCTGGATGTCCTGGGACACGGGGCCATGAGCGCCCCCCTGCCCGAACCGCACGCCGCCCTGCTGGAACAGACCGGCACCTTTGGGGGCAATGCCCTGCTGCTGACCGGCCCGGCGCGGGTGGGCAAGCGCGCCCTGGCGCAGGCGGTGGCGGCGCAGCACAACTGTCAGGGCGCGCGCGGCCCCTACGGCGAGGCGTGTGGCGCCTGCGCCGCCTGCCGGGCGCACGCCGCCGGGGCACACCCAGACATCCTGCTGATCGAGCCGCGCGCCACCACGACCACTGGCAAGGCGGCGCGGCGCAAGCTCATTCCCATCGGCGCGATTCTGGAGGCCCGCGACAAGGGCCGCGAGTACGACACGCACGTGTTCGAGTTTCTGGAGGTGCGCCCCACCTTCAGGCGGCGCGTGGTGATCGTGGACGGCGCCGAGCACCTGGGCCAGGAGGCCGCCAACGCCCTGCTGAAGCTGGTGGAGGAGCCGCCGCACCGCGCGCTGTTCGTGTTTCTGGCCGAGGACCTGCGCGCGGTGCTGCCCACCATCGTCAGCCGCAGCGCCCGGCTGAGTGTTTCGCCGCTGCCCGACGCCCTGCTGGAACGGGCCCTGGTGCTGGGGGGCGCGGCACCTGACCCCACACTGGTGGCCTTTGCAGCGGGCCGCGCCGGAGTGCTGGCCGACCCGGCCCCCGTGCAGGCCGCGCTGGAGGACGCCCGCACCCTCTCGCAGGGCCTGGAGCGTGGGCTGCTGAGCGCCCTGGAGGCCACCGAAGGCCTGGAAAAGCGCTGGGGCCCCTGGCACCCCGAAGCCCTGCGGTTTTCCTGGCGCGCGGCGCCCCCCCACGAGCGCGCCCGCGCCGACGCCGCCCTGAGCGCCCTGCAAGACGCCCTGGAAGCCTACGCCAGCCCCAGCCTGAGCTTTCAGGTGTTCGCCCTGAGTCTGCGAGAGGCGTTCGGCTACAGCTGAGACGCATTCCGGAATTTTTTCGACCGGAGGGAGCAGGAAAGGTGCGGATTTCCGGAAATTGGGCTGGAACAGCGCCGAAGGCGGGGAACATCCCCCTTCTTCCCGGATGTGACGGAAATGGACGGCAGTCCGTCTGAATCAGCGCCGCCGTACAGCGAGAGGGAAATCCGTCCGAGGAAGCACGTACACTGCCGCACATGACCCGCTTTCCTGCCCCCTTCACCCACGGCGCGGCGCGCGTGTGGACCCTGCCGACCGGGCCCCTGCAAGAAAACGCGGTGCTGGTGGCGGGCCCACAGAACGAGGGCTTTCTGATTGACCCCGGCGACGACGCCGGGCGGCTGCAGGCACTGGTGGAGGCCAGCGGCGTCACCGTGCGCGCCATTCTCCTGACGCACGCGCACTTTGACCACATTGGCGCGGTGCAGCCGCTGCGCGAGGCCCTGGGCGTGCCGGTGTGCCTGCACGCCGCCGACCTGCCCCTGTACCGCCTGGGAGCCGCCAGCGCCGCCCGCTGGAACCTGCCCTTCACCCAGCCGGCCGACCCTGACCAGGAGATTGCCCCGGGCCAGACCTTCCAGGCCGGTGACCTGACCCTGAGCACCCGCTTTCTCCCCGGCCACGCGCCCGGGCATGTGGTGTTCGTGGGCCCAGGTTTTGTGGTGGCGGGCGACGCGCTGTTTCAGGGCGGCATTGGCCGCACCGATCTGCCCGGCGGTCACGGTCCGCAGCTACTGCAGGGCATCCGGGAGCAATTGCTGACCCTGTCCGACGACACGGCGGTCTATCCCGGCCACGGCCCGCGCACCACGGTGGGCGCCGAGCGGCGCACGAATCCGTTTTTGCAGTAAAGCTGTTTGCTGTCCAGCCAGGCCGCAGACCCAGCAGGCGCGCGGCCCCTCTGCAGGAGACCGCGCGGGAAGACACGGCTTTAGAAGCCGCTGACGTTCAGGCGCCCGCCCGTGACCGTCTTGCCGCTGAGGCTGGCGGTGGGGACGGCGCTGCCCAGAATGGCGGCGCGGATGCTCTGGGCGCTCGCACCCGGGTGGGTGCTGGCGTACAGCGCGGCGGCGCCCGCCACATGCGGCGTGGCCATAGAAGTGCCGTTGTAGCTGCTGTAGCTGTTGTAGGGCACGCTGCTCATAATCGCCACGCCGGGCGCGCCAATGTCCACGCTGGTCCTGCCGTACTGGCTAAAACTGGCCAGGGCGCCGGCCTTGTCAATGGCCGCCACGGCAATCACGGCGTCGTAGCCGGCTGCGGCGGTGGTGTCGTAGTTGCTGGGGTAGCTGGCCGCCGCGTCATTGTCGGTGCCGCTGTTGCCGGCCGCCGCGATGAACAGGATGTTGGCCTTGGCGCCGCGCACAATCGCCTCGTACAGCGCCTGCGAGTAGCCGCCGCCGCCCCAGGAGTTGTTGGTGGCCACGATGTTCAGGCCGTGCCGGGTCTTCAGGTCGGTGAAGTAGTCCACGGCCTTGATGGCGTCGGCGGTGCTGCCGCCCCGGCGCCCCAGGAACTTGCCGCTGATCATGGTGACGTTGTGGTTCACGCCCACCACGCCGCCGTCGTTGGCCGTGCCGCCAATGGTGCCGGCCACGTGGGTGCCGTGAGCGTCCTGGCTGCCGCGCGTGCCGCCGTCGTACACCGTGTTGTCCCGGTTGGCAAAGTCCCAGCCGCGCGTGTCGTCCACGTAACCGTTGCCGTCGTTGTCGCGGCCATCGGCGGGGTCAAACGGATTGAGCCACGCGTTGCCCTTCAGGTCCGGGTGGTCAAACTGATAGCCCTCGTCAATAATCCCCACGTACACGCCGTCACTGCCCACGCTGCCGCGCGCCCAGGCTTCAGCGGCCTGGCTGCCGTAAGCGTTGGCGGGGGTGCTGGCGTCTCCCGCCATGCCCCACAGGGTCCCGTTGGTGTAGTACAGATCCGACGGGGTGGCCTGATGCTGGTAAATCCAGTTGGGCTCGGCAAAGCGCACCAGGGCGCTCTGCGACAGCTGCGCCACCTTGGCCGTCACGCTCTGCCCATCGGTGATCTGGGCGCGCAGCAGCGCCGCGCCGTTCACCGTGGCCAGCGTTTCGAGCGACTGCACGCCCAGGCTGCTCAGGGCACCCAGAGCCTGGGCATTCAGGCCGCCGCGCAGCTGCACAATCACCTCGCCCGCTTCAAACTGCCCGGCCGCAGTCACAGGGGCGCTGTCTGGGGCCGCGCCCAGGTCTGGCGCCGTGGTGGGCGACTGGCCGCAGGCGGCGAGCAGGGCGGTCAGGGTGAGCAGCAGGGGCAGGCGTGCATTCATGAAAACCTCCGGGCACCGGGCCGACCCCTGGCCGAACCGGAACACTGGGCGCGCGGCGACCGTTCAGGCCCAGAGGGCCCCGGCCACACGCAGCAAGAAGTGAGATGGGCCGGACTGTAGCGGCCCCCCGGCCCCCGGGGCTGTGAAATCTCCGGCAAATGAAGGCGGATGGAGCGCAGGTAAAGGGGCGCTCAAGGCCGCGCGCGCTACCCTGTCGCCATGCACAGGGGGCGAGGCTAGTGCCGGGCACCGGGGGCGGCCCGGGGGCCGTGGCCAGTGGCCTGAGCGACGTCAGTTACACCACGAACGCCGCCAACGCCCTGATTCACCTGTACCGCGCCGAGGTGGGCAAGATGACCGCCTACCGCCAGCGGCTGGACATGACCACCAACTGGTCGGTGGTCACCACCGCCGGTCTGGCCTCCTTTGCGCTGGGCGACGTGAACAACAGCCACGCCACCTTTCTGTTCGCCATGTTCATGAATTACTTTTTCCTGCGCCTAGAAGCCCGGCGCTTTCGCACCTTCGAGATCGCCCACCACCGCGTGCGCATCATGGAGCGCTTTTTTTACCCGGCCATGCTGGGTGACCGCGTGGATCCGGGCTGGCACCAGCTGCTGCTGGCCGAGCTGAGCAAGCCCCGCAGCCCCATGACCCGCGCCGACGCCCTGGGCTGGCGCCTGAGCCGCAACTACCTGTGGATTTACGCCGCCGTGCTGCTGGCGTGGCTGGCCAAGCTGGACCTCGCGCAGCCCAAGGGCTGGGTGATGACCTTCCCCGAGGCCTTTTCCCTGGCCGATATTGGCAATTTCCCCGGCTGGGCCGTGTTTCTGGGCGTGGGCCTGTTTTACCTGCACCTGGTGTTCCTGGCCGCCCGCGCCGCGCGCACCTACCCGCTGGAAGAGGGATAGGCGGGACACGGGCAGCGGGGTGGCGCTCAGGCCCGCCGCGCCCGGAGCCGCTGTACCCGGCCTTCGCGCCACAGCTGCGTGCCCAGCAGCGCCGCCGCCTGCAGGCCCAGGCTGCGGTGGTACCAGCCGGGCCGCCCGGCCAGCACGCAGGCCCCCAGCACCAGCAGCTGGGTGGCCAGCCCCAGATTGGCGCTGAGGGTCAGGGCGCCCAGGGGCGTGTAGGCGTGTTGGTCTGCCGGGGTGGGTGTGCCTCCGGCGGCCCCGCGCAGCCGGGCTTCAAACAGACGTGCCAGGAGGCGCTCCTGCGGCACAAAGTAGGCAGCGTAGACGGCTTCCAGCAGGGCCAGCACCTGCGGGTGGTCGCCTGCCTGCGCAGGCGCCTCGCGGAAGATCTGGCCCCTGGCGGCGCGGTATTCGCGCTCCCACAGGTAATCCACGCTCAGGATCAGGCTTTGCAGCAGGGTCAGGGCCCAGCCCGTCCGGCCGGCGATCGCCACGTTCAGCGCGGCATTGGCCACGAGATCCATCTCGGTGTCCAGGTAACGGCCGGTGGCGGTGGTCTGCCCGGTGGCGCGCGCCAGCTGACCATCCAGACCATCCAGCAGCGTCTTGACTTGCAACAGCAGCGCCGGGGCCAGCCGATCGCCGCGCCGGATCAGCTCCGCCGCGTACAGGGCCAGCGCGGTATGCAGCAGCACCACATGCAGCGGGTTCACCCGCCAGCGGGCCAGCGGCGGCACCAGGACCTGCGCCGCTGGCCGGAACAGCGACTCGCTGGCCCATTCCCGCGCAGGCCGGGCCTTGAAGGTATGGGCAGGGTCCGGGGTTACCGGCGCCCCCCACGCGGCGCACTTTTGCGCACGCCCGCGTAGCGGTTGCGTTCCTTGCGGCGCTGGGTCCGGGTGGGGCGCTGCTCACCCGCGCGGGCGTCCACGCGGGCCTGCAGGCGCCGGGGCACAAAGGTGTCCACATTCAGAAAGCGCGACAGGGGCAGATACAGCGCCAGCACGAACAGCAGGCTGCCCCACCACGTATTCAGGTAGGGCCGCAGCGGCGTGAGCTGCAGCAGGCTGCTCAGCAGGGTGGCCAGCACCGCGAACAGCAGCACACGCACCAGCAGTTTCAGCAGCTTGGGTGGGGTGAAGCCGGGGCTGGGGTCGGGCGTGGTCAGCCAGCGCCAGGGCGTCATGGGGCCTCCGGGTCCGTGGGGCGCGCGTGGGCTCCCAGCGTCAGGCGCTCACGGAAGGCGGTTAGTTCGGGAAAGCTGGCCCCCTCGGGGTCATCCAGGGTCAGCAGCAGCGTGGGCTTGTGCTGGGCCGCCGCCAGGCGCGCGGCGGCGGCCTGGGCTGCGCCGTCGCGCGCCGGCGCCACGAACACAAAGCCCCGCACGGCCCCCTTACCCCCCAGCAGCGAGGTGGCCCCAAACAGTTCCAGGTCGCCCGGAGCCGAGCGCTCGCCCTCGGGCAGGCGTTCAGCGCGCCTGAGGACCTCGGGCACCGACAGCTCATGGCTGTACACCGCGTGCAATTCCGCCGCGTCCAGCGCCGTGCGCAGCGGCCAGAGCAGCTGCGGCTCGCCCAGCAGGGCGCGCGGGCCAATCACAGCCGCAGTCACCCGGCTGGCGCGGCTGAGCGCCGGGGGTGCGGCGCGCGGGTCGCTGGCCAGCGGCTGCACCTTTTCCAGGGCCCGGCGCACCTGCCCGGCGTTCTGCGCCACCCGCATGCCAATCTCGGCGGCGGCGCTTTCCAGGGTATCCGGCTGGTCC
The DNA here is from genome assembly GCF_003028415.1 of Deinococcus arcticus. Lineage (NCBI taxonomy): Bacteria > Thermotogati > Deinococcota > Deinococci > Deinococcales > Deinococcaceae > Deinococcus > Deinococcus arcticus. The sequence continues at coordinate 132,327 of NZ_PYSV01000004.1, read as the reverse complement.
GGCACCGAGAGCAGCGTGGGCAGCCCGCTGATGCGCCGCGACAGCAGTTCGGGCAGCGCCTCGCTCCAGCTGTCGCCGCTGACCCAGGCCCACTGCGGCAGCAGCGCCAGATCCACCTTCGGCAGCGCCAGGATGCGCCCCAGCGCCAGCTGCACCGTCACCGGTTCGCCAGGCAGGCTCTGCCGCCCCAGCGCCAGGGCCCGGGCGTCGTCCAGGGCGGGCTTCACGGGCTGGGCGCCCAGTTCTTTTAAATACGCCGCCCAGTAACCAGGAAGCCGCGCGGCGCGAGATTCAAGCAGACCAACCCTCATTCTGCCCAGTGTACGCGCAAGGGGTTGTGGGGTGTGGGTGGTCGGATGTGGGAACGGCGGGGGACCGGGGAAGGCTTCAGGCGTTCATGGTGCCAGAAGGCCCTTTGCCTTTTCAGGGCTCAAACCGTGCCCGCAGCTGCTCCGATCTTTCCCCTCCTCTTGCTCTTCCTGCACCCCACATCCCACAGCCCTTCTTACCCGCTGCCTTCCTGCGCGTCGGCCTTGCCTTCCAGCTTGGCCTGGGTGGCGGCTTCGGCCAGTTCCACGTCGCGGTCTTCAATGTGGCGCTGCTCGGTGTGGTACTCGAACAGTTCCTGGCGGGCGCGCAGCTTGGATTCGGGCTGTTCCAGGTCGCCGCCTGTGCCCCGGTGAACGCGCTGAAAGAACACCAGTGCTCCGCCGGCCAGCGCCAGGGACCCGGCAAAATACAGCGTGTCCAGCGGCTTTTCCCAGCGCACGAAGTGTTCCAGGAAGGTCACGCCCAGAATCACGATAATCACCGACACGACCTTCTGTTCCAGGTCGGCCAGACTCTCGACCCCCAGCGCCGAGGTGAGGTTCAGGGGCGTGATGAACAGCGAATACAGCCCCACGCCAATCAGGTAGAACACCACGGCCTTGAGCATGGTGCTCACGATTTCCAGGAATTCCACGGCCAGCTCGCCCTTCTGGCTGGCAATGCCCTCAGAGAAGGTGTCGCGCCACGATTCCCAGATGGTCTGCAGCGCCAGCAGCGTGCCCTGTAGAAAGAGGCTGAACGACACCAGCAGCACCGCAATCACGGCAATCAGCACCACGAAGCGGGTGCGGCCAATCACCTCACTGAACCACTCGCGTTTGGAGGGCTCGGCGGGGGGCGAGGCGGCCGGGCCGGGGGCAGGGGAACGGGTCACGCCGATCATGATGCGGCGCCCGGGCCGCTGGGCGGGTGCGGCGCGCCTTTACGCTTGCCTGAGCCTCTGCGCGCGCGCTGGCGCCCCACAAAGGGCCCGGGGGCGGGCGGAGTGGCGCGGGCTGCCCCGGTTCACGGCGCCGGTGGGGGCGGCTATGCTGGGCCCCGTGACGCGTGAGGCCCGACTGATTCTGCCCGACGCCCTGCGGCGCGTGCTGCCCGCTGCCCGCTGGGAGCGGCTGGAAGGTGGCCAGAGCGGCGCGCAGGTGTGGCGCTCCACGCGGCACGTGGTCAAGGTGCAGCCCCGGGGACAGGGGGCCCCCAGCCTGCAGCAGGAGCGCGAACGCCTGCGCTGGTTTGCCGGGCGCCTGCCGGTGCCCGCTGTGCTGGGTTTCGAGGTGACCCCGGAGGCCGAGTACCTGGCCATGGCGCGCCTGAGCGGCATTCCCATGAGCCACCCCGACGCCCTGCTGCACCCGGAGCGGGTGGTGGGCCTGCTGGCACGCGCCCTGCGCGAACTGCACGCCCTGCCGGTGCGCGACTGCCCGTTCACCGCCACCCTGGCCGTTACGCTGCCCCTGGCCCGCGAGCGCGTGCAGGCCGGGCAGGTGGATGAGAGCGATTTTGACGAGGAGCGCCAGGGCCGGAGCGCCGTGAGCGTGTTCAATGAGCTAGTCCGCACCCGCCCCGCCCACGAGGATCTGGTGGTGACCCACGGCGACGCCACCCTGGACAACCTGATCGTCAGCGGGGAATACGTGGAGGGCCTGATTGACCTGGGCCGCGCCGGCATTGCCGACCGCCACGCCGACCTGGCCCTGGCGCACCGCAGCGTGCGGGCCGACCTGGGCGAGGTCTACGCTGGCATGTTTCTCGACCTGTATGGCCGCGCCCTGGTGGACGCGGGCAAACTGGCCTATTACACGCTGCTGGACGAGCTGTTTTAGGAGCGACGTGCCCAGGCCCCGCCGGAAGCGGCCCTATTTCCTCTGGGTCGTGCTGTTGATCCTGAGCGGTGTGTGTGGTCTGGGCGCGCTGTTTGGCCTGGGCAGAATCTGGGCGGCCACGATGGGCTCCGGGGAGGATATGGGGCTGTGGTTCGCCGTGGTGCCCAGCCTGCTCCTTCTCGGGGGGCTGCTGCTGACGGGCAGCATCATCAGTCAGCGGGCCGCCGCCAGGGGCAAGTAGAGGGGCACGGGCGCTGCTCTGCCCCCCCACTTGCCCCCGTTCTGCTTACGCCCGGACCCACTCGCGCAGGTAGTTGGCCACCAGTTCGCTGACATTCACGCCCTCGCGCGCCGCCTTATCCAGTTGCGCAGCCTTCTCCTCACGGGTGATGGGCAGCCACAGCGCCACATATTCCTGCCCACCCTCCTGCTTGAACTCGCCGCCCAACTCGTCGCGCTGCACAAAACCCGTCTTGTCCATGTCGTCTCCCTCGGTGCCGGCCCGCATCAGCCAGTCCACCACGCGCGCTTTCAGAAAGCGCCATTCCCGCCCGACCTTGCGCCCGGGCACCTCGCCGCCGCGCACCAGCGCGTAGGCCGTCGTTTCGCTCACCTTGAGAAAGGCGGCGAGTTCTTCGAGCGTCAATACCTCGTCCGTGGTCATGCCGTGATTCTGCCACCTCCTTTCAGGTGAGGCTATCTTGCGTCAAATTCCATCAACTGTCAATAGATAGTGTTGGTTGATGGCAGTTGCTTCTGTAAGCCCGGGTGAAGTCGGGGAACCGGGGGGCCGTGGTCTACTCCGGGCATGATGACCCTGGGGCGTGTGGTGTCGCGGCATCCGTGGCTGACCCTGCTGGCGTGGGGGCTGGCCGCGCTGCTGAGCCTGCCGTTTGCGGCCCGCGCGCCGGCCGCCCTGAACGCCGATCCGGCGGGCGGCCTGACCGACGCCGAGGCCACGCGCGTGACTGCCCTGCTGCGCGACCGTTTTGGAGAGCGCGACACGAATACGGCGATTCTGGTCACCCGCAGCCAGCCGCCCCTGGGCACGCCGGCAGGGCGCGCCGCCTACGAGCGGTTGGTCGAGGGGCTCCGGGCGGTGGAGGGCGTCAGCCGCGTGGTGCCCGCCCAGGCCGGTGGCCCGCTGCCCACCCAGGACGCGGGCGGCACCCTGGCCCTGACGCTGGCCCAGATTCCGCTGGAAGACGGCGCCACCGAAACCCTGGCGCGGGTGCGGGCCTACGCAGCAGGTGTGGACAGCGCGGCGCTGGACGTGCGGGTGACCGGGGGGCAGGCCATTGCCGACGACTTCACCTTCTTTGCCGAGCAGGACACCAAGCGCAGTGAACTGACCGCCCTGCCGCTGATTGCCGGGCTGCTGCTGCTGGTCTTCGGCGCGCTGGTGGCCACGGCGCTGCCGCTGGCGGTGGGGCTGCTGAGCATCAGCGTGGCGATGGCCACCCTGTACGGCCTGACCCATGTGATGCAGGTGAGTACCTTTGCCCAGAGCGTGATTACCATGCTGGGCCTGGGCGCGGGCATTGATTACGCCCTGCTGATGGTCAACCGCTTCCGCGAGGAATTGCGCCGCGACCCTGACCCCCGGCGCGCCGCCGAACGCACGGTGCAGACCGCCGGGCGCAGCGTGGCCTTTAGCGGCCTGACGGTGGCGATTGCCATGGCGGGGCTGATTCTGCCGCCCATCGCCTTTGTGCGCTCCATTGGCATTGGGGGGGTGCTGGCGGTGCTGCTGACGGTGCTGGCCAGCCTGACGGTGCTGCCTGCCCTGCTGGCCCTGCTGGGCGAACGGGTGAACAGTCCGCGCATCCTCAAGTTCACCTGGGCCCAGAGTGGTGCGGCGTCGGCGGCCTGGACCGCGTTTGCCCGGCGGGTCACGGCCCGGCCCTGGGCAGCGGTGCTGGGGTCGTCGGCGCTGCTGCTGCTGCTGGCCGCCCCGGCCCTGACCATGCGCACCGGCTACGCGGGGGCCTGGGGCCTGAGCCCGGGCGTGGAAAGCCGCGACGCCCTGAAAGACGTGGAAGCCCTGGGGGCCGGCGGCCTGCTCAGCCAGTTCGAGGTGGTGCTGGATCTGCAGGGCCAGCGCTACGGCCCCGAAGACCGCGCGAGGTTTCAGGCGCTGGTCGAGAAGCTGCGGGCCCTGCCCGGGGTGAAGGGCGTGCTGAGCCCCTTTGTAACCCCCGCCGATCTGGCCAGCGCAGGCGGCAACGACTCAGGGGGACTGGCGGCCCTGAGCGTGCTCACGCGGCGCTCGTTCAGTGAGGACCGCACCCTGCTGCGCGTGACTGTGGTGCCCGGGCGTAACCTGCCTGCCGCCGAGATTCCCTCCTTCGAGCGGCAGCTGCGCCAGACCCTGCAGGCCAGCGGGTACCCGTACCTGCTGGGCGGGGCCCCCATTGGCGGCGAGGAATTCAGCCGGGCCATCACCGGGGCGCTGCCGGCCGTGATTGCCGCCGTGTTTGCAGGCACCTTCCTGCTGCTGATGGTGGCCTTTCGCAGCCTGCTCATTCCCCTCAAAAGCATCCTGATGAACGCCCTGACGGTGGCCGCCGCCGCCGGAGTGGTGACCCTGGTGGTGCAGCACGGTGTTCTGGCCGGTCCCCTGGGCATTCCCGCCGATGTGGGCGTGCTGGACGCCAGCCTGCCAGTGCTGCTGTTTGCCGTGATGTTCGGCCTGAGCATGGACTACGAGATCTTCCTGCTTTCCCGGGTGCAGGAAGAACACCTGCGCGGCGCCAGCAACGACGAGGCCGTGGTGCTGGCTGTGGGTCACACCGCCCGCATCATCACCAGCGCGGCCATCATCATGTTTATCGTCTTTGCGGCCTTTGTGTTTGGCCGTGTGGTCGCCAGCAAGAGCATTGGCCTGGGACTGGCCGTGGCCGTGGTGCTGGACGCCACCCTGGTGCGCCTGGTGCTGGTCCCGGCGTTTCTCAAGCTGGCCGGGCGCTGGAACTGGTGGCTGCCCGCGTGGCTGGAGCGGCGGTTGCCGCGCATCCGGCTGGAGCATTAGGGGTATGGAACGTGGGGTGTGGGTTGTAGGAAAAGACGGACGGGGGGAGTGGTGGGGCGCTCAGCAAGGCGCGTGGGGGGTGGGCTCCTTTGCCCATCCCCCCACAACCTATCCCTGCCCCTGGGCCTTTTTGCGCCGCACGAACCACACCACGGCGGCCACCACCACCACAGCCAGAATGACCTTGCTGGCGGGGCCCACGTACTGCTCCACACGGTCGTAGTTTTCGCCCAGCAGGTAGCCGGCGCCCGCCAGGATGGACGCCCACACCGCCGAGCCGATGCTGCTATAGATCAGGAATTTGGCCATGGGCATCTCGCTCATGCCGGCCGGCAGGCTGAGCAGGCTGCGGATGCCCGGCACCAGCCGGCCGAACAGCACCGCCTTGGTACCGTGCCGGTCAAACCAGTCGTCGGCCTTGCGGATGTCCTTGCCGCTCAGGGTCAGCCACTTGCCGTATTTGTCGGCCCAGGCCACCAGCTTTTCCTCGCCAAAAGCCCGGCCCAGGTAATACAGCGGCAGGGTGCCCAGCACGCTGCCAGCCGTGCCCACCAGAATCACCAGGGGCAGGTTCAGGTCCCCGCGTGAAGCCGCAAAGCCCGCCGACGGCATGATCAGCTCGCTGGGAATGGGCGGAAAAATGTTTTCCAGGATCATCAGCAGCAGGATGCCCACGTAGCCCATGCTGTCCATCAGGTTCTGCACCCAGTCGGCCATACCCCCGAGGGTAGCGGCTTTTGCCGGGCGCGCGCGTCCGCCGAAAGTGAAGTCCGCTTTACGCACCTGCCCTCTACACTGCCTCCATGACCGCACTGCGCGCCGTGATCTTCGACTTCGACGGCACCATCTTTGATACCGAGACGCCTGAATTTCAGCACTGGCAGGCCCTGTACCGCCGCCACGGGCGCGAACTGCAGTTGCAGGACTGGCAGCGCGGGATTGGCACCTGGGACGCCTTTGATCCCTGGGCGGGCCTGCCCCACCACGTGCAGGCGCGGCGCGAGGCCGTCCACGGGGAGCTGCGCGAGTCGGTGCACGCCGCCCTGGCCGAGGCCGATGTGCGCCCCGGCGTGCGCGCGGTGCTGGACGAGGTACGCGAGCGGGGGCTGGCGCTGGCGCTGGCCACCAGCAGCGACCGGGCCTGGGTGACGCGCTGGCTCTCGCACCACGGCCTGCTGCAGCACTTCAGCGCTCTGGCTACCCGCGACGACGTGCGCCGGGTCAAGCCGGACCCCGAACTGTACCTGCTGGCGGCGCGCGAGCTGGGCCTGGACCCCGCCGCCTGCCTGGCCGTAGAAGACAGCCTCAATGGCGCCACGGCGGCGGTGGCGGCAGGCATGGCCGTGGTGGTGGTGCCCAACGAGGTTACCCGAACCCAGCCTTTTCCCCCGGCGTGGCCGCGCCTGGAGGGCTACGAGGGTGGGCTGGCCGCGCTGCTGCAGGTGGCGGGGAAGAACTAAGTCGTTCGCTGTTGATCTTGAGATCAACCGAGCGGACTGGAACAGCTGCGCCGCAGAGCGAGTCTCGAAAAAAGGACGTTGCACCGGGAGTGGAGACTTTGCGGTGCTCTCCTGCAAAGTCGTAACGTGAGGTGCAACGTCCTTAAGTCGTTCGCTGCCAAGCCCCCGCTCAACCGAGCGAAGCGAGCGGCGAACACAGTGCCTCGCCCCGGGAATGGACACGTTTCTGCGCTGTTGTGAACTGTTGGAATGGGGCAGGGGCGAGCCACTGAGCAACAGGCCCAGGACAGCAGGCGGCCCCTGTGAACAGTCCCAGGGGCCGCCTGCGCTATGCGCTGCTTACTTGATGTTCTTCTTCATGGTCTGCACGGCCTTGGTCAGCAGTGCCGAAGCGTTGGCGCCGGGTTTCTTGACGCCCTCGGCAATGGCCTCGCTCCAGGGGGTCCAGACCTGACCCATTTCCGCCACGTTGGGCATGGGCGTGCCGGTGGTGATCACGCGCCCGAAGCCATTCACAATCGGGTTGGCCGCGAGGTTGCGCCGCACGTTCACGTTCACCGGAATGCGCCCGCCAGCCTGATTAAAGGAGAGCTGCGCCACGCCGGTCACCATGCCGCGTGCGAATTCGGCGGCCGCCGCCTTGTTGGTGCTGTAGGCGTTCATCACGATCCCCTGCACGCCCACAAAGGGGCTCCAGGGGTTGGGGGCCCCGGGAGGGGTGGGCAGGGCCGTGATGCCGTAGTTGATGCCGGCCTTCTTGATGTCGCCCATGTCCCAGGGCCCGGTCACGATCATGGCGGCGTCACCCTTCAGGAAAGCGGCCTTGGCCTTGTCGCCGGTCATGCCTTCGGGCACCAGCTTGTACTTGAAGCGCAGGTCGTTCATCAGGCTCAGGGCGCGGGCGGCGCCGGCATTGGCCAGGCCGATGTCCCCAACGTCCAGGGTGCCGCTGTTGTTCTTGAACACGTAGCCGCCGTAGGCGCTGATCAGGCCGTACTGCATATAGGCGTTGCTCAGGTCGGTCAGGAAGCCGTACTTTCCGCCGCCCGTGTTCTTCTGGGCCACACGGATAAATTCGTTCCAGCTGGTGGGGGCCACGGGCACCAGTTTCTTGTTGTACACCAGCGCCACGGACTCCGCGAACATGGGCAGGCCGTACAGCTTGCCCCGGTACGTCAGGGCGGTCAGGGTGGTGCGGTCAAACTCGCCCCGGCGCGCCACGTAGGCGTCCATGGGTTCCAGCACGCCCGCCGTGACCAGCTGCCCAAAGCGGTCCTGGGGCAGCGTCACGATCAGGTCGGGGCCCTTGCCCTTCTTGGCAGTGGCAATCAGCTGGTCGGCCATCTTGTCCAGCGGCACATTCACGATCTTGACCTGATTGCCACTCAGGCGGGTGTAACTGGCCGTCTGGGCCTTCAGCCACGCCACCTCGGCGGTGTCAGTGAAGTGGCTCCAGACCGTCAGGGTGGCGGCCGAAGCGGGGGTGGACAGGGCCAGCAGGCTCAGGGTCAGCAGTCGGTTCATGGGGCTCCTCGTCCCCCGGGTGGACACGGCGCGCCCCTCCAGGCATCTGGCCTGGAGGAGGAATCAGCCACGCGGCTGGCAGCGGTTCCACAGGGGTTCCGAGACGCATCTTCTCCCCTGAATTCTTACGAAATTGTCAACGCCACGTCAGCCAATGGGTTTTCATCTGGTAAGCCAGCGTCCCACCAAGCTTTCTCATGCCTGAGAAATACTCTCCCTCCTTTGTGGATGGCCGTGTGCTGTCAGAAAGTGGGGGCAAGAGTCAGTCCGACCCCTGCTCCCATCAGCCGGTCTTGAGACCTGGCTCTACACGTCTTCGCTGCCCGTGTCCATCCGCACGATGCGGGGCTGGAAAGTGCCCAGCACGTCCACCAGATCGCGTTGCCGGCCAATCACCTCTTCAATGCGTTTGTAGGCCTGGGGGGCCTCGTCAATGCCGCCGCCCAGCAGGGTCACGCCGCGCTCGTGCAGGTACGCCTGCACGTCTTTCTTGACCAGGGTGCGCTCGGCGGCCTTGCGGCCCAGCACGCGCCCGGCGCCGTGGCTGGCGCTGCCCAGGGCCTGCGCGTTGCCCCGGCCGCGCACCACGTACCCGGGGTCGGCCATGCTGCCGGGAATCAGGCCCAGCTGCCCGGCCTCGGCGGGGGTCGCGCCCTTGCGGTGCACAATCAGCTCCTGCTCGCCCACCATCTGCTTCCAGGCGAGGTTGTGGCTGTTGCGCACCTGCGCCAGCGGCTGCACATTCAGGGCGCGGGCCAGCCGGGCGTGAATGAGGTCGTGGTTGGCCAGCGCGTAGCGCCCGGCCAGATTCATGGCCTGCCAGTAGGCCTGGCCCTCTTCCTGGTCCAGGGGCAGCCACGCCAGCTTCTTGGCCTCGGGGGCCAGGCCAGGGTGCAGGCGCTCGGCCAGCGCCGTGAAGTGCCCGGCCACCTGCGCGCCAAAGCCCCGGCTGCCGCTGTGCGACAGCACCGCCAGATACTCGCCGGCTTCCAGGCCCAGGTCCGGCTGCGGCAGGCTGAAGGTGCCGAATTCCACGAAATGGTTGCCACTGCCCGAGGTGCCAATCTGGGTGGCCGCCTTGTCATACAGGTGGCGCAGCAGGGCCTGCTCGCGCCAGGTGTCCTCGTGCAGCACCTCGTGGTCGGCGCGCTCGCGCTTGTCAAAGGCCACGCCCGCCCCAAAGCGGGTGTGCTTGAGCAGGAGCGCCTTGCCGTCCTCGGCGTGCAGGCCCTGGGGGGGCAGGGGCAGCACGCTCAGCATCATGGAGCAGCCGATGTCCACGCCCACGCCGTAGGGAATCACCGCGTTCTCGGTGGCCAGCACGCCGCCGATGGGCAGTCCGTACCCCACGTGGGCGTCGGGCATCAGGGCACCCGCGCGGCTGACCGGCAGGCGCATGGCCACGTCCATCTGGGTGCGGGCGCCCGCTTCAATCAGGTCCTCGCCCCATACCGGGTAGGGCAGAGGCGCGGGGCGCAGTTCGGCGCCCTTCTGGGCATCACGTTTGGCCTGCTGGGCGGCCAGTTCGGCGGCCAGCTCGGCGTACACGCCGCCGGCCAGGTAGGCGTCGGGGTTGGCCTGCACCGCACGCAGTTCCGAGAGAATCTCGTCGCGTTCCAGGCCCGCTTTCTCGCGGGCGGCGGCGGCGGTCTGCGCCAGGGCGATGGCTTTTTTCTCCAGGCCAAGTTTCACAAGGTGTTTGCCGTTCATGGGAGTCTCGTTTCAGGGGGGAGAGGGGGCGGGGAAGAGAGGCGGGAAGGAACGATCACCGTCGTCGGCTGGGTCGGGCATGGGGCCACCTCCTGTGACCCTGCACTCTGGCGCGCGGCGCCCCGGCGCGGCATCGGCCAGACGGCCGAGGGCGGCCTAGCGCAATTCGTCAGCGGCGGCGGGTGGCATGGCCCATTTCACCCCTCGCCGCCCCCCAGGCAGATGAGGCGGGCCCTGGCCGGGCGTTAAGTCGCTCGCTGCCAAGCCCCCGATCAACCGAGCGGGCGGGGACAGCGGCGCCGCAGCGCGAGTGGCGAACACAGGGGCTTGCCCCGGGAATGGAAGGGGCGAGGCCCTTAGCGCACCGCCGCCCAGCCGCGCGCATCCCGGCCCACCTCGCGCGCCTGCACCGGCACGCGGCGCAACAGGCGAAAGCCAAAGCTGGTCCAGCGCCACTCGCTCAGGGCGTGGGCCGGGGCCTGCGGGGCCGCGTAGGTGACTTCCAGCGTGGCCAGCGTGCCGTCCGGGCGCACGGTCAACCCCGAGACCGGCTGAAACAGGGCGCTGCCCACCCACAGTTCCCGGTAACGCCCCCCCGGCAGTGGCCGCAGCACGGCAATGTGGGCGCTGCGGCCCCGGGCGTCGCGGTTCCCCATGATGGGCGTGGGGGCCGCCGCCCAGCGCCCTATGGGCCAGTCACGCCAGGGCCGCCAGACCGAGAGCACGCATTCGGGCTGACCGTCGCCGGTCACGTCGCCCCAGGCCGCCCCACGCACAGTCCAGTCCGGGGGCAGGGTCAGGGCGGGGCAGGCGCTGGGCGCCTGCACCCGGCCAGCGGCCACCCATTGCCCCTGCGGGGTCAGGGTGTGCCAGACGGTTGGCCGGGCGACGGTTGGCTGGGCGCCGCCGGCCAGAACCAGGGGCAGCGCCAGCAGCGTGGCCAGCCACAGTCGCCCGGGCCCGCTCAGCATGGGGGCAGCCCCAGGCGGCGCAGGGCGGTGCGCCTCGCCTCGCCGGTGGCTGGCTGCGCGCGCCCGGCACGGATGCGGGTGGCCACGGCGCAGGCCCGCTGCACCTGCCCCAGCGGAAGGCGCACCACGGCACCCAGCCGGGCGGCGGGCAGGGACTGGTCGAACAGCAGGTTGCCCAGGGAGTAGAGCACCAGCGCCGGACCCCGGGGCCCAGGCAGTACCTCGTGGCCCTGCAGCACATGGGGCCCGCTGCCCGCCACCACCGTGGCCCCGGCCGCCACCAGGGCGCGGGCCTGGGCCCGCTGCCGGGCGGTGGTCAGGCCGTATTCCTCGCCCCAGTGGGGCAGCACCACCACCCGGGCGCCCCGGGCCGCCGCCTGCCGGATGGCCGCCAGGGGGAGCGGCGTGTGGCCAGCATCCAGATACGCCACAAAGGCCACGCGTTCACCGCCCACCCGGGCCAGGGTGGGGGTGCGGCTGATGGGCGTAAGGCCCGAGGCGCGCAGGGTCGCCTGCGACTGCGCCTGCCCGGCCGGGCCCCCGTCACGCGCGTGGTTGTTCTCCACGCCCAGGTGCGTGAAGGGAGCCAGGGCAAGGGCGGCGGCACGTGGCGCCCGCAGATCAATACCCGGGGTGGCCCGCGCGGCGTCGGTCAGGGGGGATTCCAGATTGGCTGCCGTAAGGTCGGCGCGCAGGGCCGGGGCCAGGGCCGCCAGGGCGCCGGGCCAGTGGTCGGCGTTCGCACTGGCCACCCCGCGCGCCAGACTCACGTCGCCCGCCAGGGCCAGCACCGGGCCACCGGGGGCGCGGTCCCGGCCCCCGGACACCAGCAGGGCGCCCAGCGCAAGCAGCAGCAGGCCGGCCCCGGCGGTCCAGAGGGCATGTCGCTTCACGGGGTGCTGAGCGCGCCTGGGCTCACTTCACCACGATGCCGCTCAGCCACGGGTGGGTGGGCGGCACCTTGCCGCTGCGCAGCTGCGCTCGCCACGCCTCGTTGGTCAGGCGGCCCCCGGCGGGCACGGTGAATTCGTACTGGCTGTACACGCCGCCGCGCGCCACCTGCAGGCCGCCCCGCCCGTCGGGCACCACGGCGTACAGCTCGTGGATAAAGCCGGTGGCCTCTTCCAGCGCCCGGCCGTTTCCCGTGGCCACATCGGCCACCACGGCCGCCATGTCGTTCTCGTCGAACTGGCTGGCGTTCTCGCCGTCCTGAGGGTCGGCGCTGGCCAGCTTCATCTGCTCCAGCCAGCCGCCGTACAGGTGCAGGCGCTCGTAATCGTCGGCGCTCAGGGCCTGCCCGGCCAGCTGCCGGGTGGTCGCCATGTTCAGGAAGGTCAGCATGGAGCGCAGCTCGTCCAGGTTCTGCCGGGTGCGCGCCGACAGCACGCCCTGGCCGGCCAGCACCCGGCGCGTCAGCGCCTCCAGGGTCAGCAGCCGCGTCCAGACTGCGGCGTTGGGCTCCACGTAGCCACGCGCGGGCTGCGGCTCCTCAATGCCGCCCATCTCCGCCATGGTCTGCTTGGCGTACAGAATGGTGTCGTGGCGCAGTTCGGTCCACGACCCCAGGGCGGTCAGCATCTCCTTGCGGGTCCAGGCGGCCGTGCGCATGAACGCCGGATAGCGGGCGTCGCGCGGCCCGGGCCGGGCCAGCGGTTGCAGGGCGTACAGCCAGCCGCTGTACACATTGGCGGTCCAGTCGGCCTCCTTCAGGGCGGCAAAGCCCGCGCGCACCCTGGTCATCTGCGGAAGGTAGTTGGCGTAGCGGTCCTCGCCCATGCGGCGCAGTTCATTCAGCGCGGCGTCGCTGCCCAGGGCCGCCAGCAGGTCCAGGCCACGCGGCAACCAGCGCTCCTGGCCCTGCGTGCCCACCTCGCGGTACACCAGCCGCTGAAAGGCCGCGCCGTCCAGGGTAAAGCGCTGGCCCATCAGGCGGAAACCCAGGGTCTCGCGCTCGCGCACCTCGCGGCCCTCGCCGGGCCGGGCCTCCACGAACAGGCTGTTCACCTGCGGGGCGGGCAGCCGGGCCAGCGCTGCCTGGAAGGTTCTCAGCACGGCCGGGTCTGATAGGCGGCGCACCTGCCCGCCCGTGGCAGCTTTCAGGGCGGCGGCGTACTGGCGGTAATCCAGGTCGTCGCTGCGGCCAATCAGCAGGGCGGTGGGGTCATACACGCGCGCCCAGAGCTTCTGGGCCTCGGGATTGCCGCTCACCAGGGTGGTCAGCAGCGCGGCCACGCGGGTCTCGCCGGGGCTCTGCACCCGCAGGTTCATCCGGCCCAGCCACATCATGGTGCGGAAGTAGCGCTTCAGGGGCTCACTGCGGGTGTAGTGGCCGCGCGGCACGTATTGAGAGTAATCCTCTTCCAGCTCGGTGGCCGCAAAGATGGGCGAGGTCGCCCGGCCCGCGTGCGCCGTGATCAGTTTCAGTTCCTGGTTCACCAGGGCCGCCACCTCGGCTGGGGGGGTGGTGGCCGGGTCAATGAGTTCCTGGGCCACTGCCAGGTACGCCAGGGCGCGGCGGGCGTCGCCTTCGAGCGCCGTGCCCTTCAGGGCCGTGAACTGGCGCCGGGCGTCCGCGATCAGCAGCGCCGTCATGCGCCGCAGGGCGGGCGAGAGGGATTCGCGTTCCAGGTCGCGCAGCAGCTTGCTGAACACCAGATGGTAGGCGTGCAGCATGGAATCGGTGGTCACGAACACCGGCTGGTTCAGGTAGCGCGTGGCCTCGTACACTCCGTCAAAGTGCGCCCAGGTGGCGGGGGCGATCACAAAGCCGTTCCTGCTCAGGGCCGCGCGCTGGGCGGGGCTCAGGCCCCGGGTGCCCACCTCGGGGTCCGAACGCAGCAGTTCCTGGTTCTTCACAGCCGAGAGATTCACGGGCAGGGTGTAGGGACTGGGGGCGGCCTGGGCCACAGAGGTCAGGGCCGCGCCGGGCAGGGCCAGCAGCAGGGCGAGGGTCAGGCGGCGCATGGGGCTGTCATACCACGCCGCCCCGTGCCCGGTGTAGGCAACTGCCGGGCAGGCCAGTGAAGTCGCTCGCTGCCAAGCCCCCGATCAACCGAGCGGGCGGGGACAGCGGCGCCGCAGCGCGAGAAGCGAACAAAGGGCCTTGCCCCAGGAAGGGAAACGTTGCTGCGCCCTTCTGAACCGTTGGCCTGGGGGAGGGGCGAGGCACTTGACGTTGCCCCTCACGTTGCGACTGTTCAGGAGAGCACCGAACAGGCTCCACGCCCGGTGCAACGTCCTTTTTTCGAGACTCGCTTCGCTCGGTTGATCTTGAGATCAACAGCGAGCGACTTAGCGCGGCGCCTCGTCCTGCAACGCGGCTTCGGCCTGTGCTGTCTCGTTCCAGGGCAGTGTCTCGTGGGCGCGTTCCAGGGTGTCCTCGGGGCCCTTGCCGGCCAGCAGCACGGTGTCGCCGGCCTGTGCCTGGGCAATGGCCGCCCGGATGGCCTCGCGGCGGTCGGGGACGCGGGTGAAGTTGCTGCGCCCGGCTTCCCGCGCGCCCCGCTCCATCTCTGCCAGGATCTCGTTCAGCGGCGTGTCGCGGCAGTCCTCTTCAGTGAAAAAGGCGTGATCGGCCAGCCGGGTGGCCACCTCGCCCAGCGGCGCGCGCTTGCCCGGATCGCGCGGGCCGCCCGCCGAGCCGATCACCACCAGCAGCCGCCCCGGGGTGGTGGCGCGCAGCGTACTCAGGGCCTTGTCGAGGCTGGGCGGGGTGTGGGCAAAGTCCACGATCACCCGGCGGCCCCGCGTGTCGGGCACCAGTTGCATGCGGCCCGGCACCCCGGCAAAGGAGGCCAGCCCGCTGCGCAGCGCCTCCACGCTGGCCCCCAGGTGCGCCGACGCCGCCAGGGCTGCCAGCGCGTTGGCCACGTTGAAGCGGCCGATCATGGGCAGCTGCGCGTCAAATTCACCCAGGGGCGAGACCACATGAAAATGCAGGCCCGTGGAGCGCTCTTCCACGCCGCCCGCGCGCCAGTCGGCGTGCTGGCCCTCGGCAGAGTAGGTGATCTCCTGGGGCGCCACGCCGCGCAGCTGCGCGGTCCAGGGGTCGTCCACGTTCAGCACCGCACAGGGCGAACGCTCGATCAGGCGGCGCTTGTCGGCAAAGTAGCGGTCCATGGAGCCGTGAAAATCCAGGTGTTCGGGGCTCAGATGGGTCCAGACGCCCACCGACCACGCCACGCCGCGCACCCGGTCCAGGGCCAGGGCGTGGCTGCTGGCTTCCAGCACCGCCGCCTGCGCGCCCGCCGCCACCATCTCGGCCAGGGTGGCCTGCACCTGCGGCGCCTCGGGGGTGGTGAAGTGCGCGGGAAAGTGGCGCAGCTGGCCGTCCGGCAGTTCGTAGCCGGCGGTGCTCAGCAGGCCCGTGTTCAGGCCAGCGGCGCGCAGCAGGTGGCGGGTCAGCCAGCTCGTCGTGGTCTTGCCGTCGGTGCCCGTCACGCCCACCACGCGCAGGGCCCGGCTGGGGTGCCCGGCCAGCGCGGCGGCGGCGTCGGCCAGCGCGGCGCGGGCGCCCGGCACCGTCAGGTACGGCAGGGGCGAGGTCACGCCTTCCGGCAGGCCCTCGCCCAGCACGGCCACGGCCCCCGCCTGGGCCGCCCGGTCCAGAAACTGGTGGCCGTCAAAGCGCGCGCCGCGAATCGCCACGAACACGAAGCCCGGCGCTGCCCAGTCGGCGTTGTGGGTCACGCCCGTTACCTCGGGGTTGACGGCAGGAGCACTCAGGTCCAGGGCGGCGGCCAGCTCGGCAAGGCGCATGGGGCGCATGATGCCAGATGCGCGCGCCCCCAGTCCCCTGACGGCGGCTTGTGGCGCCCGGCGAAGGTGCGGCACACTGAACCCCAGGAGGCGCTCCCCGCTTGTCCGAGCCCATTCACCCCGAGATTCACGCCCGGCTGCGCTCAGCCTGGGCCGGGATCTGTGCGGGCAGCGGCCCGGCGCTGCTGCTGCTTGAGGGCGCGGCGGGGCTGGGCAAAAGCCATCTGGCGCGCGCCCTGCAGCAGGAGGCGGCGCGCGACCTGCAGGCGGCGGTGGCGCTGGCGGCGCCCCCCGCTCTGGTGGGCCCGCTGCTGCGCGCCCTGCCTGAACTGCTGGCCTCGCGCGACCCGGCGTTTGTGGCGGCGGCCCGGGCCCACCTGGACCATCCCTGGTCGGCGGCGGTGCCGCCCCCGGCCGGGCCCAGCGACCCCGCCGCCACCCTGGCGCGTGCGGTGGCCGGCGCACTGGGCAGGGGGCGGCCCCTGCTGCTGATCGTGGAGGACCTGCACGACCAGCCCCCCGAGACCCGCGCCTTTCTGAATACCCTGTGGACCCGCCTCGCGCTGGACGGCGCCCCGGCCCTGCTGCTGCTCACCACCCGCCCACTGGCCGAGTACCCCGACGCCGCGCGCAGCGCCGAGGCGCTGGGCCGCAGCGCCCAGCTGGCCCGCGCCGCCGCCGCCGGCAACCTGCCGACCCTCACGCTGGCTCCGCTGGACCTGGGCGGCCTGGAGGCGCTGCTGCGCGCTGCCCTGGGGGGCCCGGCGCCGCCCGGCCTGCCCGAGTGGCTGCTGGCCCACGCCGAGGGCCATCCCCTGCGCAGCGCCGAACTGCTGCGGGTGCTGCGCGAACGCGGCGCCCTGCGCCCGCACGAGCACCACTGGCAGTTCACGGCGCCGCCCGCCGGGTCGCTGCCGGCGTCGCTGGAGGCGGTGCTGCGCGAGCGGCTGCGCCCGCCCCGCGCCGCCCGCGCGCCCTGGGCCGCCCTGAGCGCCCTGGCGGTGCTGGACGCCCCCACGCCCCCGGAGGTCTGGCGGCGCGTCTCCGGCCTGAGCGCCGAAGCGTTTGTCCAGGCCCGCGACTGGCTGCTGCACCGGGGCCTGGTGGCCCTGCAGGGCCCAGACGGCGCGCGCTACGCCTGCGCCCATCCCCTGTATGCGCCGCTGGTGCGCGCCGAACTGGACTGGGCGGCGCTGGAAGCCCTGCACGCCCGCGCCGCCCAGACGCCAGCCCTGGACCTCCTGGCCCGCGCCCGCCACGCCCGGCACGCGGGGCTGCCCGGGGCGCGCGCCCTGACCGAACAGGCCCTGGCGCTGGCCCAGGCCCGCGCGGCCCCCCATGAAGTGGTGCGTGAAGCCCGCGCGCTGCTGGACGAGCAGCCGGACCACGCCCGCGCCCAGGCCGCGCTGGTCGGTGCCCTGGACGCCCTGGGCGAGTGGCAGGCGGTGCTGGAAGCGACCAGTGGCGACCCGGCGGCCCAGCCGCTGGCCGAGCTGGCCCTGCGGGCCCAGGCGCTGGCCGAACGGGGGCAGTTGCCGCAGGCGCTGGCGGCGGCGCGGCTGGGGCTGCGCCGCTGGACCCTGGAACAGACCAGCGGGGAAGGCGACAGCGCCACCCACCTGATGCTGGAAGACGTGCTGTACCGGACGCTGCTGAACCAGGGTGAGCTGGACGAGGCCGAAGCGGGACTGCGCCGGGCCCTGAGCGGCGCGCACGGTCCACTGCGGCGCATGACCCTGCTGGACATTCTCTCGCGGCTGTACCAGCGCCGGGGCGACTACCACCTGTGCCTGCACCTGGGGCGCGAGGCAGCGGCCCTGATGGCGGGCCTGCCTGCACCGTCCGGGGCGGTGGCCGAGCGCTGCTGGCGCACCCTGAGTTCGGTGGGGGGCAGCGCCATTCACATGTCGCTGTGGCCCGAGGCCGAGGCCCACCTGCGCGCCGCCCACGACCTGATTGTGCGCCAGGGCCACGTGGCCAGCCTGATGGTGGTGGAGGGCAATCTGGCGTACCTGCAGCTGATGCAGGGTGACTACCCGGCGGCCGAGGCCGGCACGTGGCGCCAGCTGCACCGGGCTGTGGCCAGCGGCAACGCACGGGTGGAGGGCGCGCTGCTGTGGAACCTGGGGCTGTGCCGCCTGTGGCGCGGCGACGCCGAGCAGGCCCTGGCGCTCATGCGGCGCTCGGCGGCGGTGTGGCCCAGCGTGGGCGGCGCCAATCCCAGCGACTGTGCCGAGGCGCTGGCGCTGCTGGGGCGCCTGGACGAGGCCCGCGCCGAGCTGGGCCAGCCGGACCACGATTTCTATCCCGATCACCCCAATTCCCGCGCCCGCGTGCACCTGCTGCTGGGCGAGCCCGGGGGCGCCCTGCGCGAGGTGGCCCGCATTCGCCCGGACGACGGCGCCGGCTTGCAGGCGCGCGCCGCCCTGATTCGCGCCCAGGCGCACCTGCACCGGGGCGACCCGGCCGCAGCAGCGCCGGAACTGGCGCAGGCCCTGACCCTGGCCCAGGCGGCGCAGCACCGCAGCGTGCTGGGCGAACTGGCCCTGACCCGCGCGGTGTGGCGCTTTCAGCGGCGCCAGGACGGGGCCCCCGACTGGCACGAGGGGCTGGCCGCGCTGCAGGCGGTGGACGGTGCAGGCCACCTGCAGTTCGTGCGCGCCTGCTTTCCGGCGGTGGTGGCCGCCCTGGAGGCCGCGCCCGCACCCGCCCAGGCCCCAGCCCCCCGCGCCCGGCTGCGGCTGCTGGGGAACGTGGGGGTGGAGCAGCCCGGCGGCGCACGGCCCTGGCGGGCCCGCAAGGTCAAGGAACTGCTGGCGCTGCTGGTGTGTGCCCATTACGGCGGCGCGGCCCACCCGGCCCTGGGGCGCGAGGCCCTGGCCCTGGCGCTGTGGCCCGAGGCCGACGAGGCGGGCGCCGAGGCCAATTTTCGCAAGACCCGCACCCGGCTGCGCGAAGCGCTGGGCGACGCGGCGGCCCTGACCCGCACGCCCCAGGGGTATGCCCTGGCTGCGGTGCAGGCCGATCTGGACGAATTTCTGGCCGCCCTGCACGGCGGCCAGGACGCCCGGGCCGCGGCCCTGTACACCGGCCCCTTCCTGAACGATGTGGACCTGCCGGCCGCCGCCGAACTGCGCGCCGCCCTGCACGACCGCTGGCGGGCCGCAGTGCTGCGCCTGACCGCCCGCGATCCCCTGGGCGGCCTGCCCCACCTGCGCCGCCTGCTGGCCCACGATCCCCTGGATGTAGAGGCCACCTGCGCCCTGCTGAACGCCTTTGGGCGCCTGGGCGACCGCGAGGCCCACGCCCGCACCCTGCGCCGCGTGCAGACGCTGTTTCAGGCCGCGCTGGGCGAGGTGCCGCCCGAGCTGGCCGCCGCTGCCGGGTAATGAAGCGGGCGCTCAGCGCACGTGGCGGTACAGTCCCGCGAAGGTCACGTTCGCCCCCGCGCATTTGAGGTTGTCCTGCACCAGCAGCCATGGGCCCACCGGCCACAGGGTCAGGGTGCAGTCGCCGTCGCTGTACACCCAGCGCCGCGCGCTCTCACCCCGGCGCAGCGGGCCGTTCAGATGGCTCACGTTCACGCCGCCGCTGGCCGTGGCAAACAGGCCAGTGCCGGTCAGCATCAGGCTGCCCGGCTTGCCCGTCACGGTCAAGCCGGCGTTGGCGTCGCGCTCCCAGGTGCCGTTCTCCGGCGCGGTGGGGGTGGGCAGCGGCTCGGTGTCGCCGGGCCTGAGAAATCCGCTGCGGCTGGCGTCGCCCGGCACGTAGGTGCAGCGCCGCCCCCCCACGGCGGGGCCCTGCAGCACCGCCTCCCCCTGGGACAGGCTGTGCGGCCCGGGTTGACCGCGGGCGTCGGTCAGGGGGGCGCGGCGCACGCTCACCCGCGTCGCGCGCAGGTCGGCCGGATTCAGGGCGCTCCAGTGCTCGGGGCAGCCTGGGCCGGGGGCTGCGCTGCGCCCCTGCGCGCCGCCCAGCAGCGTCAGGCCCAGGAGGGTCAGACGCAGCGCGGAGCGGAGCAGCACCGGGCCAGTCATGGCTGAAGGGTAGCGCGCCGCGTCATGAGAGTCGTTGCCCGCCTCAGCGCAGCAGCGGCAGGCCAAAGCCGTGGCCCTGCACCCGCGCGCATACCCATTCAAACGCCTGTGGATCAGCCACGAAATCCAGCTGATCGCCCGGCACGCGCACCACCGGGCAGGCGTCAAACCCCGCCACCCAGCTCTCGTACAGCCGGTTCAGGCCCCCCAGATAATCGTCCGGGATGTCCTGCTCGTAGGTGCGCCCACGCTGGGCAATGCGTTTTTTCAGCGTGGGCAGCGAGGCGTCAATGTGAATCAGCAGGTCCGGCACCCGCAGGGCCGGCAGCACCCCCTCGTACAGCCCGCAGTAGGTGGCCCAGTCGCGCGCTTCCATCTGGCCGCTTTCAAAGAGGTTGCGCGCAAAGATGTTGGCGTCTTCAAACACCGTGCGGTCCTGAATCACGTACCGCGCGCCCGTCACCAGGTTCAGGTGCTGTTCCAAGCGCCGCGACAGGAAATACACCTGCGAGTGAAAGGAATAGCGCCGCATGTCCTGGTAGAAGTCTTCCAGGTACGGGTTGTCCGCATACGGCTCATAGACTGGCCGCAGCCCGTAGCGCCCGGCCAGCATGCGCGTCAAGGTGCTTTTGCCGCTGCCAATGTTGCCGGAAATGGCGAGGTACATCAGCGCGCTCCGCACGCGGGTGTGGGCTGGGGGGTGGGGGGTAGGGGCAGCGCAGCACTGCCGGGCGAGGCCACCGCCCGCCGGCGCCTGGACCGCTGAACCTCTGGACCGCTGGCCACCTGCGGGCTTCCATCAACCATCAACCTTCGCCCATTCCCCCCCATCAGTCCGCCGCCTGCCCGGCGCGCAGGGCCTCGTGGATGCGCGAGAGGATGCGCGTTTCGTCCTCGGGGTTGTTCACGAAATCCAGCCCGGCGGCGTCAATGGTCAGCAGCGGGTGGGCGTAGGTGCGGAAATACTCGTCGTAGCGGGCGGTCAGCTCGGCCAGATACGCGGCCTTCATGTCCTGCTCGAAGGGGCGGCCCCGCCGGGCGATGCGGCGCAGCAGCTCATCGGTATCCGCGCGCAGGTACACCACGAGGTCCGGGGTGGGCAGCCGGGGCGAGAGGTGCGCGTACAGGTCCTCGTACAGCGCGAACTCGGCGTCGCGCAGGTTCATGGCCGCAAAGATGAAATCCTTGTCGAACAGGTAGTCGCTGACCACCGAGTCGCGGTAGAGCCCGGGCTGCCACAGCGCCGAGAGCTGCTTGAAGCGCGAGAGCAGAAAGAACGCCTGCACCTGAAAGGCGTAGGCTTCGGGCTGCGCGTAGAACTTGGCCAGAAAGGGGTTCTCTTCCACCACTTCCAGGTTCAGCTCGGCGCTGTAGCGCGCGGCCAGGCGCCCAGCGAGGCTTGTTTTTCCCACCCCGATGGGGCCTTCGACGACAACGTACATGACAGGCCAGAGCATAGCGCCCCCGCCCCAGGTGAAGGGTGGATGAAGGGCCTTGACAGGGGGTGGGGGGAACAGGCAGGGCCCCCGCTTGCATCAACGTGGCCGGCGGGGGCAGAAGTTCACTCGTCTTTGGGCTCATGCCGGGGCGGGTCCGGGGGTTTCAGGCGCCCGGCCTCGCGCGCCGCGCGGGTCAGCAGGTACTCGATCTGGGCGTTCACGCTGCGCAGGTCGTCGGCGGCCCAGCGCTCCAGCGCGGCGTACAGCTCGGGGCTGATGCGCAGGGGAAAGTTCTTGCGGGCCACTAGTACAGGCTGCCGGCGTTCACCACCGGCTGCGTGCCGCGTTCGCTGGTCAGCACCACCAGCAGGTTGCTCACCATCTGGGCCTTGCGCTCCTCGTCCAGCGTCACGATGTCCTGCTCTGACAGCTGGCGCAGGGCCATTTCCACCATACCCACCGCCCCCTGCACAATCTGGGCCCGCGCGGCGATCACGGCGCCGGCCTGCTGGCGCTGCAGCATGGCGCCGGCAATTTCCGGCGAATAGGCCAGGTGCGACAGCCGCGCTTCGAGCACCTCCACCCCGGCGTGCCGCAACCGGGCGGCCAGCTCGCCGCCCAGCGCCTCGGCCACCTCGTCGGCGTGGGCGCGCAGGCTCATGCGGTCGTCCTCGTAGGCGTCGTAGGGGTACTGACTGGCCAGGTGGCGCAGCGCGGTTTCGGCCTGAATGGCCACAAACTCGGCGTAGTCCTCCACGTCAAAGGTGGCCCGCGCGGTGTCCACCACCCGCCACACGATCACGGCTGCAATCTCGATGGGGCTGCCGCCCGCGTCATTCACCTTCAGCCGCTCACTGTTGAAGTTGCGAATGCGCAGGCTCACACTTTTGCGCACCGTCAGCGGATTGGTCCAGTACAGGCCGTTGCGCCGCTCGGTGCCCACGTAGCGCCCGAACAGCGTGAGGTTCATGGCCTGATTGGGCTGCACGATAAAAAAGCCCGCCAGCGCAAAGAGGAGCGCCGCGCCCAGCACCAGGGCGGGAACCGGAAAGCGGCCCAGCAAGACCACCGCCGCGCCGGCTCCTACCAGCAGCAGCAGGAACATGGGCACGCCGGGCAGGCCAAAGGCTGGCCGCTCCACACTGGCAATGCCACTGCGGGGAGAAACGCCGCCCTGCGGGGCGGGGGTGGGCACATGCTGCAGCTCATTCATAGGGAACCTCCAGAGAAATGTTCTATCAAAGTGATATCACTTTGATAGAAGTTTTGCCAGAGGGACTGGGGGAGGGCTGCAAGAAGCGGAGAAGAGCAAAGGAGCACGGAAGAGCAAAGGAGCACAGAAGAGAGGCGGCCGTTGCGTGGCCGCCTCTCCAGTCCAACTTGCCCTCTTCGGCCTCTGCCCGGGGCTTCAGCGCAGGGTGCGCTTGAGCAGCGTGACCTTCACGGGCACCTGTTTCTTGTTGCGCCACACCGTCAGCGTGACGGTCTGCCCGGGGCGTTTGGCCGCCACCAGACGAATCACGTCGAACGAATCGCGCACGCGCTGGCCGTCCACGGCCACGATCACGTCGCCCAGGGGAGCCAGCAGCTGGTCGCGGTTGTTGCGCAGGCTGCCGCGCAGCCCCGAGCGCGCCGCCGCCGAGCCCGCCGCCACCTGATCCACCAGCGCGCCCTCAGAGCTGCTCAGGCCTGCCAGCTGACGCAGGGCGGGGTCCAGATTGTCCAGGTCCACCAGGGTGGCGCCCAGCGTGCCGCGCTGCGGCACCCCGATCTTTTCCAGGTCGTCCAGGCTCTGGCGCACCAGATCGCCGGGCAGGGCAATGCCAATTACGCCGGGCACCAGGCCGTTGGGCGCGGCGTTGGCGTCGGCCACCCCCACCACCAGCCCGCGCGAATCCAGCACCGGGCCGCCGCTGTTGCCCTGCTGCAGGCTGGCCGTGGTGGTCACGTACTGCCCCACCTCGTCGGCCAGGCCGTCCTGGCGCGGGATGTCGCGGGCGCTGGCGGCCACGCTGAAAATGCCGGTGCCCACAAAGTTGGGAATCAGGAGCGGCGTGCCAATGGTGATCAGCTTCTGCCCCGGAATCAGGCGGGCGCTGGACCCGAAGCTCAGGGTGGCGGGCGCCGTGACCCCGGTGACGCGCAGAATGGCAATGTCAATGCCGGGGTCCACGCCTTCGAGCTTGGCCGGCACGCGACGCCCGTTGAACAGCGTGACCGTGATGGATTCCTGGTACTGCACCACATGGTAGTTGGTGACAATCAGGTCCTTCTTGTAGAAAAAGCCGCTGCCCGTCTCAATGGGGTTGTCGCCCGGCTGCAACCGGGCGCGTTCCAGGCGGGTGTCCACCCGCACCACGGCGCGCAGCGCCTTTTGCGCCACTTCCACGGTGTTGATCTCGTCGGGGGTGACCAGGCTGCGCTGGGCGGTCACGCTGCCTGTCAGGTAGGCCCCGGTCAGGGCGCCAGCCAGCAGCGCGCTCAGGGCAAGCAGACGCGCGGGTTTCATGCGGGGCCCAGGGGGCGGCGCAGGCTGCTCACTCGCCGCCGCCCCCGCTGCTCTCCTTGGGGCGTGAGTCGGTGACATAAAAGCCGCTGCCCTTAAAGGCAATGCCGGGCCGCGCCAGCACGCGCTTGACCGGCGCGCCGGTTTCGGGGTGGGCGGTGTAGGGCTCGTCCCGCATGCTCTGCTGCAGTTCGTAGATTTCGCCGGTCTGGATGTTCTTGTACAGGTACGTGGGCATGGTCTTTCCCTTCCAAAGTCGCTTCAGGCGCCGTGGGTCGCGCAGAAGGGGGGTCGGGGCCCCCGCCTGCGTCAGCGCCCCCATCCTAGCAAGCGCCCTGCACGGCAGATGAACGCCGGTTGACCATGTCTTGGGGCCCTGGCACGCCGGGCCCAGCCGCTGGCCCCCCCAGCCATGAGTGCTGTACTCACATGAGTGTGCCCGGGTGGGTGCTATGCTGCCGGGCGGACCGTCTTGGTGTCCGGTCCACACCAACAGGGCAGCGCAAGGCCCCCGGCAGCGGGGGAGACGAGGTGGAGGTCAGCGAACGTTTCTGCGGATGCCTCCAGGTTCCGGCATGCGAGCCTACCCGGCGCCCACAGCGGCGCGAATCTGCGGCCATAAGCCCCGTGGCAACACGGAGATAAAGCCCGGAAGCATGCATCAATCCAGACACCAGAGGTGGGCGGTTGGCGAAGGGGCCAATGGCTGACGGCACAGGGCCTTTTGGGCCTTTGCCTCTGGCCATCTGCCATCAGCCATCTGCCCCCCAAAGGAGCCCCTATGTGCGGAATCGTTGGTTACATTGGTCCCCGGCAGGCGCAGGACGTGCTGATTTCTGGTCTGGCCAAACTGGAATACCGGGGCTACGACAGCGCCGGCATCGCCGTGTGCAGCGGCAATCGCATTGACGTGAAGAAAAAGGCCGGCAAGCTGGCCAACCTCAACACCCTGCTAGAGGGCCAGCCCCTGAGCGGCACGCTGGGCATCGGGCACACCCGCTGGGCCACCCACGGCCTGCCGAACGACACGAACGCCCACCCCCACGCCACCGAGGACGGCCGGATCGTGATTATTCACAACGGCATCATCGAGAACTACCTGACCCTGAAAGAGGGCCTGATGGCCCGGGGCCACGAGTTCAAGAGCGAGACCGACAGTGAAGTGCTGGCCCACCTGATTGAAGAGGCCTACAGCGGCAACCTGGAAGAGGCGGTGCGCGCGGCCCTGGCGCAGGTGCGCGGCGCCTACGGCATTGTGGTGACGCACGTGGACCACCGCGAGATCGTGGCGGCCCGCACCGTCAGCCCCCTGGTGATGGGCGTGGGCGAGGGCGAGATGTTCCTGGCCTCCGACGTGCCCGCCCTGCTGGCCTACACCCGCAACATGGTGTTCCTGCACGACGGCGACATGGTGGTGCTCAGCGACGACGGCTTCCGCATCACCGATCTGGCCGGCACGCCGCAGCAGCGCACTATTGAGCACATCGAATGGGACGCCGAGGCTGCCGAGAAGGGCGGTTTTGATACCTACATGCTCAAGGAAATCTACGAGCAGCCCCAGGCCCTGACCAACACCCTGATTGGCCGCCTGCACGACGAGACCGGCGAGGTGAACCTGGACATCAACCTTGACCCCTCCTCGTTCAAGCGCATCTCGATCATCGCCTGCGGCACGGCCTTTTACGCGGGGCTGGTGGGCGAATACCTGATTGAGCAACTGGCGCGTATTCCGGTGGAGTGCGACGTGGCCAGCGAGTACCGATACCGTGACCCCCTGGTCTCCGAGCACACCCTGGCGATTGTGGTCAGCCAGAGCGGCGAGACAATTGACACCCTGGAGGCCCTGCGCGAGGCCAAGAAGTTTGGCGCCCGCACCCTGGGCGTGATCAACGCCAAGGGCTCCTCCATGACCCGCGAACTGGACGACACCCTGTACATCCACGCGGGTCCGGAAATCGGTGTGGCCAGCACCAAGGCGTATACGTCAATGGTCAGCGCGTTCCTGATGCTGGCGCTGTGGCTGGGCCGGGCGCGCGGCACGCTCAGCGCCGAGCAGGGCGCCGAACTGCTGCACGCCGCGCGCGAACTGCCCCGCCTGGTGGAAGAATCGCTGAGCCCGGAGCGCGTGGCCCGCATCAAGGAAGTGGCCGAGAAATACGCCATGGCCCGCGATTACCTGTTCCTGGGGCGCGGCGTGAACAGCCCCACCGCCTTCGAGGGCGCGCTGAAGCTCAAGGAAATCAGCTACATCCACGCGGAAGCCTACGCGGCCGGGGAAATGAAGCACGGGCCCATCGCCCTGATTGACGAGCACATGCCGGTGGCCGTGATTGCCACCGAAAGCCGCCTGCTGGAAAAGACCATTTCCAACGTGCAGGAGGTGCGCGCCCGCGCCGGCAAGGTGATTCTGTTCCTCAGCGACGGGGACACCGACAACGCCCGCCACGGCGACGACGTGATCTATGTGCCCCGCGCCCACGAGATGGTGAGTCCGGTGGTGAACGCGGTGGCCATGCAGCTGCTGGCCTACTTCACGGCCACGGCACTGGGTAAGGACGTGGACAAGCCCCGGAATCTGGCCAAGAGCGTGACGGTGGAGTAAGGGCAGGGGGAAGGGATTCCCCTTCCCGCAGGGATAGGAAGCAAACACGCCTGAGCATTGTCTCCAGGCGTGTTTGCTTTTTGTCCAGCGAGCGGGGGCTGACCGGTCCCCGCGAGTTCAGCCTTCATACGGATTCCGAAAAATTCCGGAACACGTTACGGAATTTTTTCGACCGGAGGGACTCGAAGAGCTGCGGAGCAGAGCAGGAACAAATGCGGATTTCCGGGAATTGGGCTGGAACAGCGCCGAAGGCGGGGAACATCCCCCTTCTTCCCGGATGGTACGGAAATGGACGGCAGTCCGTATCAGAGGTGGGTCGGGGGCGCTGCCAACCCGCTTTCCCCCAGCAGGTCCCGGCCCCCCCAGCGGCCCCGGATGTCCAGCACGGCAAAGCGGGCAAACAGTTCCTCGCTGTACCACCCCTCCCGGTGGGTGCGGGCAATCACCTCGCGGTGCGCCGCGCCGCCGTAGGCAAATGCCTTCATGGCCTGGGCACTGCGCCACACGCTGAAGGTTGCCTGATGAACCAGGGGCACCTCACCAATTCCGACGGCAGCCAGCAGGCCCGGCTGGCTGTCCAGATGTCGCTGAGAGGCCGGGACTGCGCGCCAGAAGCGCAGCAGCCGCGTGGGGCGAATGGCCGCGCGGGTGAGCACGGCCACCGGCCCGCCGGGGTCCGCCGTCCGGGCGGGCGGGCCCTCAAAGGGCTCGGCACCGCCCCAGCGCCCGCGCCACCGCAGCGGGCGCAGCACGGCGGTGCAGCTTTCGGCGGCGCCGGCGCGTTCCTGGGCCCGCCACCCGCTGGCCTCGAACGCCTCCAGGGCGTCGGCTGAGGACCACACGGCAAAGCGCGCCCAGCGGCGCAGGTCCGCGCTCAGGGTGAGGGTGCTGCCGCGCCCGGTGCCCAGCAGGCGGTAAAACTGCAGCCCTGGCACCTGCCGCAGATGCTCGTGGTCCGAGCCCATACGCGACAGCCCCTGCCGAACGGCCTGGGGGGCGTAGGTATTGAGGGTCAGGGTGGCCACCTGACCGGCAGATGGGCCTGGGGGGTGCGTGAACATGCTGCGTGCTCCTTGCAGAATCTGCTGCCTGTCAGCATAGAGAAACGGCCCGGCGCAGGCCCGAGTCTCAGCAGAAGGAAAAGGCGCCCCGAGCAGGCCGCGCCCGGTCAGCCCTGCTCGGGGCTGGTGCCAGAACCGCTGAAGAACCACGCAGCGGGGCCCCTGGTTTCCCCCGGCGCCCTTATGCTGGGCCCACCATGACAACAGCTCTCCCCAGCATTGTGGCTGGTCCTCTTCGTGAAGGCGCGCAGGTGGTCGAGGTCTATAACGACGGTCTGGTGGTCTTTGTCTACGACGAGGCCAACGAGGCGCGGATTCAGCAGGCGGACCCGGGCATCCTCTGGGGCCACGGCGACGAGGCGGAAGACAACGCCCACCCGGGCACCCGGGCCATGCTGGAGGAAGGTGCCTTTCTGGTGTACACCCTCTGCACCGACAACTCGGTGTGTGCCGAGATTCTGGTGGGCGCACCCCTGAGCGCCGGTGAGCTGGCCCAGGGCCGCTGGCACCAGCCCCAGCGTGCCCGGCTCAGCGTGCCCAGTGGGCGCCTGTGGGTGCATTCGTACAACTCACTGCCCATTGGGGATGGCCCCCTGGACCCCGGGGCCTGCGTTCAGGTACCGCCGGGCGAGTACGTGGGGACCCTGCACCGCAAGGACTGGGGGGCCATGGAACAGGGGGGGGGCGTGAGCCTGGCAGCCCTTGAACGGGAGCACGGAGAGTTCCGGGTGGTAAATGAGGTGCTGGTGCTGACCCCCGTGGCCGAGGCGGCCCCGCTGACGCAACCGCCTTCAATCCTGTTCTGCGAGGAATGAACGAAGCGAGGTTGGGGTCCACCCCAGGCCTCGCCACTGTCAAAGCAAAGGAGCCGAACGCGCCTGGGCGCGTTCGGCTCCTTGTCTGTTCTTCTGCTCAGAACCCGGCCAGATCCGAGGCCACGGCGTTCTTCGGCAGGTTGTACACGCCCCAGGTTTCCTGGTCCATGAAGTTGTCGGGCAGGTAGGCGTAGCCGCCGTCGCCAAAGCCGCAGCTCCAGGAGTTCTTGATCACGAAGTAGCCGGTGGGCAGCGTCATCTTGGCGCCCACCAGGCCGCCAATTTTCACGTCGTAGGTCTGGGTGCCGGTGTTCACATAGCCCACCATATGCACGGCGTGGCCGCCCCGGAAGCCCTGGCCCATCAGGGCAGTGTTGGGCAGGCCGCCCGCGCCAATCGCGTCAAAGGCGCGGTCCACCGCAAAGCCCAGCACCAGCTGGTCGCCCCGGTCCAGCATCTGGCGCAGCATGGCGCGGCGGTAGGCGCGGGTGGCGGCCGCGTTGCCCAGGTTCAGGCCGCCCAGCGACACCCAGACCTCGTTGCCCGCCGTGGGGCGGAAGTTGAACGCGGCGTTGGGGGCAATGTCCCATTCGGGCTTCCAGGCGCAGTTGTTCGTGCCGTTCTGGCACACCAGCTGGGCCTGGGCCGTGGTGTCGCTGCACGCCTGATTCAGGTAGTTCACGCATGAGTTCTTGTAGGCGGTGATGGGCTTGGTGTTGTCGGCGGGCACACGAACGCGGCTGCGCGAGGGGTTGTACTTCCAGCGCACCTCCGTGGGGATCATGCGCTTCTTGGCAATCGCGTCGTCGTAATCGCCCCACCACGCGCCGTCGCCCAGCACGCCGTCGTCGCCGCGCAGCCAGTAGTAGGCGTACTGCTCCGAGAGGTTGTAGCGGGTGGTCGTGCGCCGCGCAATCAGGCTTTCCAGCGCCGAGGTGTAGGCAAAGGCCATGCAGGTGCCGCGCGCGCCCTGATCCTTGATGGTGGTGATCAGGCCAATGTTCGTGCCCTTCATCTGGCTGAACAGCGGACTGCTGGGCGTCTGGCGGCAGGCGCCGTCACTGGGGTTGCTCACAAAGCCGTCGCCCAGTTCCTGCCCCGGCTGCGAGGGCGCAGGCGGCTTGACCGCCAGATTCACGATGATCGGCGTCTTGATCAGGCCCACCACCGATACCGTGCTGGGCACCGCGCTGGAGATGAAGTCGCGCGGCACCGGGTTCTGCTCGTTCAGGCCAAAGGACCGCAGCACTTCAGCGCGGTTGCGCGGCGCGTTGGCCTCGGCCTGGGCCACGTTCAGGGCCACCGTTTCCTGCCCGAACAGCTGCACCTCCTTCTGCTCGCCGGTGCGCAGCTGAATGGTGGTGGGCACCGTGAGGCCGCGCGGCAGGGCCAGCGCCACCCGCGCCGCGTCGGCCCGCACCTCATTGCTGCCCGACAGGGCGCGGGCCACGTTCAGGCCCCGCACCAGTTCGGCGTCGCGGGCCTGAATGCGCGCGGGCAGGTCCTGCAGGTTCAGCTGCAGCACATTGGGTGCTTGCAGGGTCTGCTGAAAGGTGCCCGGCGCCACGCGCAGCACGTTCAGGTCCAGGTTGGCAATGCGCAGGGGCTGCAGTTGCAGGCCCGACAGGTTCACGGTGTTCTGGGCCTGGGCCCCCCCGATCAGGGCGGCGCTCAGGGCAAGCAGGGTGGCGGGGCGGACGGGGCGGGGGCTGGGCATGGTGGTCTCCTCCTGGGGGGACGCGGGGGGTGGGGGGCGTGGCCTGTAGTACACGGCGCCGGGCGTTGCGTGGGCGTTGCGCGCCCGGGGGCCTGCGGTCTTCCGTGCGTGCAGTTCATCACTGCGGGCATGATCGGGCCGTGATCGGGGAAGGTGGCGCGGAGGGCATGGCCGGTAGCAAATGGCGAAGGGCGCGTTCAGGCGGGCGTTCTTTCCTCGACTCGCCGGCAACAAAAACCCCCAGGCCGTGACCTGGGGGAGGGGAGGAGCGCGCGCCTCAGCGGTTCATGATGTGAATGGCCTGCTTGTGCACAGCTTCGGCCGCTTCCAGCACGCTTTCGCCCAGGGTGGGGTGCGCGTGGATGGTCAGGGCAATGTCGCTGGCGGTGGCAGCCATTTCCAGGGCCAGCCCGGCCTCGCCCAGCAGGTCGCTGGCGTGGGGGCCCACGATGTGCACGCCCAGCAGCAGGTCGGTGTCTTTCTCTACAACCATCTTCACGAAGCCGTCGGTCTGTTGCAGCGTCATGGCGCGGCCCGAGGCCGACAGGGGGAACACGCCGGTTTTCACCTCGTAGCCCTTGTCCTTGGCTTCCTGCTCGGTCAGGCCCACCCAGGCCAGTTCGGGGCTGGTGTAGACCACGCCGGGAATCGCCACGGCGTCCTGCTCGGCGGGTTTGCCGGCAATCACCTCGGCGGCCACCAGTCCCTCTTTCATGGCCTTGTGCGCCAGCATGGGGTTGCTGGCCACGTCGCCAACCGAATAGATGTGCGGCACGTTGGTGCGCTGGCGGCTGTCGGCGGGAATGAAGCCGCGCTCGTTCACGAACACGCCCGCCGCCTGGGCGTTCAGGCCGTCGGTACGGGGGCGGCGGCCCACGGCCACCAGCACCCGGTCAAAGACCTCGGTCGTTTTGGCGCCGGTCTTCACGTCTTCCAGTTCCACGTGAATGCCGTCCTGCTTTTTCTCGGCCTTGTTGGCCTTGGTCTGCACGGCAATCTCGATGCCCTGCTTTTTCATGGACTTCTGAAATTCCTTGACCGCGTCGGCGTCGGCGCCCGGAATGATGCTGGGCAGGAATTCAATCACTTTGACCTTGCTGCCCATGTTGTTGTAGACATGCGCGAACTCAAAGCCAATCACCCCGCCGCCCACGCACAGCATCCGCGCGGGCACGGGGTCCGGCATGACCAGGGCGCCCGTGGAGTCCACAATCTGCACCTGATCCACGTCCAGCCCCGGCAGCTTGGCCGGGTCGGAGCCGGTGGCGATGATGATGCTGCCGGCGGTGTAGGTTTTGTCGCCCACCTGCACGGTGTGGTCGTCCACGAAGCTGGCCTGGCCCTGCAGGTGCGCAACCTTGTTGGCTTTAAACAGGCTGCCCACGCCGCCCGTCAGCTTCTTGACGATGCCGTCTTTCCAGCCGTTGAGCTTGGCGATGTCCAGCCGCTGCTCCCCGAAAGTCAGGCCGAAGTCGGCGGCGTGGCGGGCCGCGGCAATCTGCTCGCCCGCGTGCAGCAGCGCCTTGGTGGGAATGCAGCCCACGTTCAGGCAGACGCCGCCCACCGCCTCGCGTTCGGCGCAGGCCACCTTCAGCCCCAGCTGCGCGGCGCGGATGGCGGCGTGGTAGCCGCCCGGCCCCGCGCCGATCACGAGCACGTCGTAGTCATAGGATGTCGTCATGGGGCCAGTTTAGCGCCCGGCCCACCCACCTGCCCGCATAGCTGGACGCAGCCGATTCACAAATGCGGCTGGTCAGTGGCCGGAGCAACCTCCAGAAAGTCGGTCACCACCCGGTTCAGCACCCACCAGCCCTGCGGCGTGGCCCGCAGCTGGTCGCCCTCCAGGGTCAGCAGGCCGCGCCTCACATTGGCGGCGATGGGCACGCTGTAAACGGCCGCCACATCCACCCCACTGCGCCGCGACAGCTCGGCCAGATTCAGGCCCCGCTGGAGCCGCAGCCCCATAAACAGCGCGTCGGTGACGTACTCGTGGGCGTCAATAGGCTCGGCCTCGCCGGTTTCCCCCGCCAGCCACTCGTGCAGGTGGGGGTTGGTGCGCCGGAAGGTGAGGGGGGAGGCGGGAGGCCGTGCGCGGTGCGCGGGCAAGGTGGCCTCTACGCCATCGGCCACCGGCCACCGGCCATCCGTACCCCCCACCCCGTCCCTTCCATCCACCATCCACCTTCGACCATCAACCTCCGGCAAAGCCGGATAGTGCCCCGCCGCCCCTGGCCCCAGCCCCAGGTACGTGCGGCCCTGCCAGTACGCGAGGTTGTGCTGAGACTCCTGCCCTGTGCACGCGTAATTGCTGATCTCGTAACGGGTCAGCCCAGCGGCGGTCAGCAGCTCCTGGGTGCGCTCAAAGCCCGCGCGTTCGTCGTCCTCGTGGACGGTCACGCCCCGGCGGGCAAACTCGGTGCCAGGTTCGATGGTCAGGGTATAGGCGCTGACGTGGCCCACGCCCAGGTCCAGCAGGCCCTGAATGTCGTGGTCCAGCGGTTGCCCCGGAACGGCGGTAATCAGGTCGCCACTCACACGAACCCCCCGGCCCACCAGTGTCGTCACGGCCTCACGGGCCTGCGCGGCGTCGTGCTGGCGGCCCAGAAACTTCAGGGTGGGGTCGTCCAGGCTCTGCACGCCCACGCTGGCGCGGTCCAGGCCCAGGGCCTGCCAGTGGGCGGCCCGCGCGGGCGTCACGGTGCCGGGGTTAACCTCCAGCGTGTTCTCCAGCCGGCCCCAGCCCAGCCTCGCCTGCACACTCTCCACCAGGGCGCGCAGCTCCTCATCTCTCAGAAAACTGGGGGTGCCGCCGCCCAGGTACACGGTGTCCAGGTCCACGGCGTAGGTTCCGGCCAGGCGCGCGGCCTCCTCGTCCAGCTTCGCCAGATACCGCTCGACCAGCCCGGCCCGGCGCGTCAGCACATGAAAGTCGCAGTACGGGCAGATGGTGGGGCAAAACGGCACGTGCACGTACAGGTGGCGCACCACCGGGTCGGGGCGGGCAGGGCCAACATGGGCAGGGCTGGTGCCAGGCACACTCACGCGCGGCAGTGTAAAGCGCGGCGGGGCCGAGAACTGTTCCGGGGCAGCGAGGTTTAAGTCGCTCGCTGCCAAGCCCCCGATCAACCGAGCGGGCTGGGACAGCGGCGCCGCAGCGCGAGTATCGAAAAAAGGACGTTGCACCGGGCGTGGAGACTGTTCGGTGCTCTCCTGAACAGTCGCACCATGAGGGGCAACGTCCTTAGCGCCCGTGCGGGGTGCGGTCCATCCAGTCGGTCAGGGTCTGCGCCACCTGGGCGGGCGTGGTGACCACCACCGGCAGGCCCAGCAGTGCGGCGGCGCTGGCCGGGGCGCACTCGGCCTGGGGGCCGTCACTGCCAGTGTCGCCCGTCCAGGCGGGAAACTCGCCTCCTTCCTGGTACGCGGCGCCTTCGCCTTCCACGTACTGCTCGGCCACGGTCACAGCGGGGCCGCCCCCCAGCGCCGCCTCGGCCACCACCACCACGCCGCGTGGGCGCTCTTCTTGCAGCGCGGCCAGCAGTGGGGTCAGGCCGTCATGCACCACCAGCGCGGCGCGGCCCTTGCCGTCCACAGCCGCCAGGGCCCCGGCCAGCGGCGCGGCCAGCTCGGGTGGGGCGGCCACCAGCCAGGCGTGCCCTCCGGCGCGGCCTTCAAACAGGGCGCGGGCGCTGCCATACACGTCAGACCAGGTGCGGGTGTGCTGCATAGGGCGCAGAATAGCGGGCCCCGGTGCGGCAGACTGGAGGCCATGACCGCCCCCGAGCCTCATCCCCTGGACGCCCCCAAGCAGCAGGCCGCTGCGGCTGACCTGGCGGCCGTGCGCCGCGCCCTGACCGAGCTGCCCCAGACCCCACAGGATCCCCACGGCTGGGCGGCGGGCGCCGAGGAGACCCTGCGCGCCGTCATTGGCATGGAGCGCAAGGCACAGATGGAGATGCGAATTGCCCTGGAAGGCCACCTGGACGGCCTGCCACTGCGCAAAACCGCGCCCCTGGCCGCCATGACCCTGCCCGAGTTGGTGGCCGAGCACCGGGAGGGCCGCGCCATGCTGCTGCGCGTGTTGGACCACCTGCTCGCGGTGGGCGGGCAGCATGAGGTCCGCGCCTGGACCTACGGCGAGGAGGTGCCCCCGGCGGTCTATCTGCTGGCGCTGCGTGGCCGTCTGGAACGGCTGACCGGGCTGATTGCGGCGCAGCGCCTTCAGTCCGTGAAGCGCAGCAGGTAGCCGTCCGGGTCCTGCACCAGAAATTGACGCTGGGTGTGCAGGGTGTCGCCCTCCGCGTAGGTGGCGCTCTCCAGCGGCCGGAAGAGGGGATAGGCCGCGTCCACCAGCCGGGCGTGCAGGATGTCCAGATCGGGAGCCAGAATCTGAAAGTTGATGCCCCGTCCGTAGGGCGCTTTCAGCGGCCCGGTGCGCCAGCCGCCGTCAGGCCCGGCCTGTTCCAGCATCCACTGCACCCGCCCCAGGCTCAGATAGGCAAAGCCGGGGCGCGTGTAGTTCAGCGTGAAGCCAAACAGGCGCGTGTACACGTCCAGGCTGCGCGCCAGGTCACTCACCATCAGTTCGGGGACCAATGAGGCCCACTCGGTCACGGGCACCAGCGAGACATCTTCGGCGGTCATGCCTGCACGTTACGGCGGTTCGCTGGGCCTGTCATCCGCCAGACAGCCCGCTTCAGGGGCCTCGCCGGTGCGGCCTGGGCATCCTGGTCTTGACCCGGCCGGTGCGCCCACCGCACCGGCGGCTGCCGTATTTGACGCGCCACTCCACCTTCGCCTGCCGGACACTCCGGAAGCCAGGGATTCGCATTGCTCTCATATCGGAACCCAGAGCTCTTGAGGGTTCTCCCCTCAAGAGCTCTGGGTCGAACGGAGTCACCGTGAAAGACAGCGGCAGAAGTGGAATTGAGGGGCTGCTTTCTGGCCCCTCAATGGAACTGGTAGCCGCTGTCAGGGTGTACCTGCTGTCCGCCAGCCGGGCGTCAGGCGCGCAGGCCGACCAAAACAAAAAACCCGCCTTCTTCGGCGGTGATAAAACTAAGATAGCGCGGTATGCAGGCTGGGTCAAGCCTGCCTGCCGGGTTTCAGAAACGCCGTCTGGGCCGCTGTTCTTAAGCAGGGTCAGTGGAGCAGATATGCAGATGGGCAAGGCTCAGGCGAGGGCAAACGGATGGTCCAGAGACCAAAACAAAAAATCCGCCCTTCGCGGACGGTGATAACCCAAAGATAGCGTGATATGCAACTCTGGTCAAGGGTTGACACCCGGCAGGAAAAACAGGGAACTACACGAGCTTCTGGCGAGTGGTATTGCCTGGAGATATGCAGCAGGCGCCCACTCGGACCGCCTCGCACGTGTCCCCGGCGACACTGTTTGCCGGGGACGGCCCATCCTTCAGCTGGCGGTGGAGAGGCTCAGGCGGGTGGGGCAGGGAGGGGCGGTCAGCTCCGCCCAGTCGCGGGCCACCGCTGCCCCATCGGCGCGGCGTTCCAGCAGAAATTCCTGCACGCGGGCCATGCTCAGCAGGCCGTCCGGCACGCGCCCGGCCAGGGCGTCCACCTGCTCGGGAGTCCAGGCGGGCCAGAAGCGGCGCAGCATCCCGGCCACCTGCGCGGCCGTGGCGTTGCCCAGGTGCAGGTGCAGGTCGGCGCGGCCAGGGCGAATGAGCGCGGCGTCCAGCCCGGCGAGGTTGTTGGTGGTCATGAAGGTCACGCGGCCTTCGCCAGCGGCCACGCCATCCAGGGCATTCAGCAGGCCGTTAAACGACAGCTTGACGGTTGGGGCGCGCGGCTCGCGGCCCAGAAACACGGCGTCAATGTCTTCCAGCAGCAGCAGGGCGCGGCGGGGCAGGTTGCCCAGCAGGGTGTTCAGTCGGTCATCGGTCAGCTCGGGGGCGGACAGGTTCAGCACACAGACGTTCAGGCCAAACGCGCCGGCCAGAGCGGCCACCAGACTGCTTTTGCCGTTGCCGGGCGGGCCGTGCAGCAGGTAGCCGCGCCGGTAGGGAATGCCCATGTCCGCGTACCAGTCGCGGTCCTGAAAAAAGGCGCTCAGGTCGGTGTGCAGGGTATCCAGCAGGTCCCCGCTGTAGATCAGGCTGGTCAGGGGGCGCGCCGGGCGCCGCTCGGCCAGACTCCAGCTGTCGTAACTGGGCACATGAATCTCGATGCGGCCGTCGCCCTGGCCGGCGGTGACCACGTAGGCCTCGCGCAGCAGGTCCGGGATGAGGTGCCGGGCATTGGCCAGCAGCCGGAAGGTCAGGCTGTGGTCGAAGCCGCCTGCGGCGCGGCCCTGCACCTGACGCTGCGTGCGCGACGGCCGGGCCAGCAACCAGTGGCCCCGGTAGCGCAGCAGCACCTGCCCGCTCAGGGGTACCAGGCGCACGTTGACCTCGTCGCCGTCGCGGTCGGTGCCCAGCACCAGATTCTGGCCGCCCATCTGCTCGTTAAAGCGGGTCACCACGCCCAGGTGGCGCAGGTGCCGCCCCACGGGCTGCGCGGCCAGCCACGCCGCCAGCCAGGGAAACGCAGCGTCGTCGCCCTGCACGTCCAGCGTGATGGTCAGGCGGTTCTTCAGCCAGCTCAGCAACTCGCCGGGCAGACTGCGCGCCTGCACGGCCAGGGCACTCAGCAGGGCAATCAGCAGACCGCCCTGGGCCAGTTCGTTGTGGGTGAGGGTGTGGCGGACAGCGGCCTCCAGCTCGCGCCAGAGGGTCAGTGGGTCGGGAATGGTCATGGGCAGTTTCCGTAGGAGCGTGGGGCGGCCCGACCTTCCCGGAAGCAGAAGGTGCGCACTGAGGGCCGCGCAGAGCACGGGAGCGGGCCCGGTTGCCCGCCGCATCGGCCCGCGCCAGGGAGCGGAGGCAGTGAACCCAGCATAGGCGGCCCTGGGCGGCGCCTCCTGCGCCAAATGGCCCAAGCGTGGGCTGGCCGACTGGCGGGTTGCCGGTCGTGTGGCGAAACCGCACGCAGGCCGCCACTCACCGCGAGGCCGGGGCAAAAAAGACGGAACCCCACCAACCGCGTGAAGTTCCGTCTCCTGAATGTGGCCTGCAGCTTCAGCCGGGCTGAGTCTCTGCGGGCGCCGGGGCCGCGCCGCGCAGCGCCGCCCAGTAGCGGTCCAGGGCCTGCCGGCCAGCAGTGGTGATGCAGTAGCTCGTGACCGGCACCTTGCCCCGGAAGGCCTTGTGGGTCTGCAGGTAACCGGCCTCTTCCAGTTTGGCGGCGTGGCTGGACAGATTGCCCTTGCTGAGACCCAGGGTGGATTCCAGAAACTTGAACTCGGCTTCCTGGGCCCCGGCCAGCAGCGAGAGGATAGCGAGGCGCACGGGTTCGTGAATCACCCGGTCCAGGCCCAGCAGCGCCTGCATGGCCCCGGGCTGGGCGGCCTCAGTCATGCCGGGCCTCGCGGTGGTCTGCCGGCAGACCCAGGCGGCGGCGCACCTCGCACAGTTCGGCGGTCACCTGCCGCGCCTCGGCATGTTGCCGCAGGGCCAGCCACACCAGGAACACGCTCAGGGCACCCAGAACGCCCAGCTGCACCGCGCCGCGCCACGCCTCTGCAAATTCCGTGCGCCCGCCGATCAGCGTGGCGCCCAGCAGCAGCATGCCCAGCCCGGCGGTGCGTGTATCGGACTGGTCCAGGAACCGGAAGAGGCCCGGCACCGTGACCACCAGCACCAGCAGCGCCGACACCGGCAGGCCCTGCAAGCTGGGAAAGGCCTCGCCCACCCAGCCCAGGTGTTCGGCCAGCAGGCCCACGGCGACGCCCGCGCCCAGCCCCGCCAGCAGACCCCAGGTGAAGGGGCCGGAGCGCGGCTGTTCGGTCACGGCCCCCAGGGTCTGGTAGTGCGTGCGGCTCAGACGAACGACCGCCAGAAAGCCCAGGGCCACGGCGGCTGTCCACAGCATCAGAGCCGTGGGGCTGACCCCTGAGCGGGCCAGGGCGAAGCTCAGCGGCAGGGCAGCGGCGCCGTACAGGTGGCCCAGGCCCAGGGCAGACGCCGAGAAGCGGGCGTAACGTTCGGTCAGGTGCTGCAGCTGCGTGTAGTCGGCCGGCAGGGGGAAAGCGGTCATGGCCTTACCTTGCCGGTGCGGGCTGGCCCAGACGGGGCGCCAGGATGAACACAAGGCCGCCCAGCACCACCACGGGCTTGGCCAGCAGCAGCAGCCCCAGCACGATCAGGGCGGCCCCCAGGCCCAGCCCGGCCGCCACCCGGCGCGCCGGCACCAGCCCGGACACCAGCAGAGCGAGGGCCAGCAGCAGTGCGGCCCCGTTCGTGGCCAGACCCGTCAGGGTGCTGCTGGTCATGACTGCCAGCGTCAGCAGGGGCAAGAGGGCGCGCTGGGCTTCCTGCGGGGTCAGCTGCCAGGACTGGGGGAGCCGGGGGCGGAGCGAGGTCTGTGTCATGAGGATAGTTTGCACTGCAAACCGATCTGTGTCAAGAGGTGGTTTGTGGAGAGGTGACGACGCCAACCCAAAGCAGCACGGCTTTCTGGGAAGCCGTTGTCAAGAGGGAGGAAGCTGAGGCGAGGGGCCAACTGAAGTCAGACTGACACCCGTTTGGCAACCCCGGCGTTTATAGACGGTGCGAATGGTGACGCGGCTTCACCACCGTCTCCGAACGCTGGAAGGTTCGCCCCCGGGTGGAGCACCCGCGCCCCCTGTTACGTTGCCACTCAGCCCTGGTGAATGGGGAGGGTAGGGGAGAGCCACACGCGGCCGGTGCCCCGGTACGCCTGCACAAAGCCCTCGCCGGTCTTGCCGCTGCCCAGCAGGCCCCGGGCGCTGCGTTCCACCTTGAATTCCAGGCCGTCGGTGTAGGCCACCACCAGATTGCCGTCCACCTTCAGGGTCTCGCCGCGCAGTTCCAGCACCTGAAATTCTTCGGGCGGCACGGGGCTTTGCAGGGCAAAGATGCCGCTGCCAGTCAGCTTGGGCTGCACGCGGCCCTCTCCGCTGCCCACCGCCTGCGCAAAGCCCTGGTTCACGTGGCGGCCCACCTGCAGGTCGCCCACACAGGCCACAAAGGCGCCGTCGTCCACGATCAGGCTTTCACCGCGCAGCTCGCCCAGCAGCAGGTGCAGGCGGGTGGGTTCGGTGAACAGGGTGCCGCTGCCCCTGTAGGCGGTCTTGTACATGCCCTCGCCCGTGGCGGCCGCCGTCACCGCGCCGCGCAGAAAGCCGCCCAGGCCGCCGCCGCCGCCGCTGGCACTCACCGCCTGCATCTCCAGTTCGCCGCGCAGGTACTGCAGCGCGCCGGGTTCCAGCACCGCCTGACCGCCGCCCACATGCACCGCCAGCTGGCGCCAGCGCCGGGGGCGCGAGAGCGACTGGTGGTAACCGCTCAGGGGCGCTTCCATGGGCGCCGCGCTGTACTCAATGACTTCCAGCTTGTGGCCCTGCGCGCTCAGTTCCCGTTCCGTGCTGCCTGTCCAGGTGAAGTCCATGAAGGCAGGTACGCGAGGCAGGGGGCAATCGTTCCCAGTCTCACCATTCCAGCCTGGTTCCAGCACCGGCCAGCCAGCAGGGGCCAAACAACAAGTCCCCAGGCATGAACCTGGGGACCGTGGGGGTATGAGGCTTAGACCGCGAGCACCTGACGGCCGTCGTAGTAGCCGCAGCTGGGGCAGATGTGGTGGCTGAGCTTCTTGGCGTGGCACTGGGGGCACTCGCTCAGGTTAGGGGCCACCAGGGCGTGGTGGCTGCGGCGCATGTCGCGCTTGCTCTTGCTGGTCTTCTTCTTGGGAACGGGGTGCTTGGCCATGTCAGTTTCTCCTGGGCCGCGCGGCGTTTGCTCGCCGGGGCGCGATTCTCGGCCACAGGGATCAGACCCCTGGTCGAGACAACAGCCGGGAGTATACCACATGCCGCCCAGGTGAAGCCAACGAAGCGGAAGGCTACAGTGAGGCCGTGCACGAGCTGGAATGGTCGCCCATCACCCTGGAAGCGGGCCTGCGCGCCCTGGACCTGATAGGCGTGCTGGCCTTTGCGCTGTCCGGCGCGCTGCTGGCGGTGCGCAAGCGATTTGACCTGTTCGGGGTCCTGGTGCTGGGCTGCGTGACGGCCGTGGGCGGCGGCGCCATCCGCGACACGCTGACCGGGCAGACCCCACCCCTGTTTCTGCGAGACGAGGCGTACCTGTGGGCGGCGCTGCTGGGCTCGGGGCTGGCCTTTGTGTTCGGCGCCCGACTGGCGCGGTTTGAACGCACCCTGAGTCTCTTCGATACCGCCGGGTTAGCACTGTTTGCGGCCTCGGGGGCCATTGGAGCGATCAATTTCGGGCTGGGCCCGCTGGGTGTGGTGTTTGCGGGCATGCTCTCGGGGGTGGGCGGCGGGGTGATCCGCGACCTGATTGCCAATGAGGTGCCGGAGATCATGTACCGCAGCGAGCAGCTGTATGCCACGGCCGCCGCCGCCGGCGCCCTGACCGTGTGGCTGCTGCATCCGCACGTCACGCCCTTTCAGGCGCAGTTTGGCGGCGCGCTGGTGGTGGCGCTGCTGCGCTGGTTCTCGCGCCGGGGCTGGGCCCGGTTGCCGGTGCGCCGCCTGCCCGAGGGCCCGGGGCGCGGGCAGGGGTAAGACGGCGTACAGGCGCAGGCGCCGGACCCTGGTACAACCCAGGCCATGATTCACGACACGCGCCTTCAGCCCCTGCGGCCCGGCGCCCCGGCGCGGCGCGGCTTCGTGCTGCTGTGGGTGCAGGCCAGCGTGCGCACCCGTGACAACCACGCCCTGGAGTACGCGGTGCAGGAAGCCAACCGCCTGGGCCTGCCGCTGGTGGCGGTGTTTGGCCTGACCCCGGGGTACCCCGAAGCCAACGCCCGGCACTACCTGTATTTGCTGGAGGGGCTGCGCGACCTGCGCGCGAATCTGGCCGCGCGGGGCATTCCCCTGCGCGTGGCCCCGGGCACCCCACCCAAGGTGGTCCTGCAGGCGGCGGGGGAGGGCGCGGCGCTGGTGGTCACCGATGTGGGCTACGTGCGCGTGGCGCGCGAGTGGCGTGCGTGGCTGGCCGGGCACCTGAGCGTGCCGCTGGTGCAGGTGGAATCCGAGGCGGTGGTGCCGGTACGGGTGGCCAGCCCGAAACTGGAGGTGGGCGCGCGCACCCTGCGGCCCAGGCTGCACCGGGTCTGGCACGAGTATCTGGTGCCGCTGGAGCCGCGTGGTCTGCGCTGCACGGCCACCGACTGGGCCCCCGGGCTGGACCTGCAGGACCCCGCCGCGCAGGTGGCGGGCCTGCCCGTGGACCACACGGTGCCCCCCGGCGCCGAGGAGGGCGGCGAACAGGCCGCCCTGGACCTGCTGGAGGACTTTGTGGCCTGCAAACTGGAGGACTACCACCTGCGGCGCCGCGACCCCACGGTGGACGGCAGCAGTCGCCTGAGCGCGGCGCTGCACTACGGCCACCTCTCGCCCCTGACCGCCGCCCTGGCCGCCCGTGAGCACCCGGGCCCCGGCACCGACGCCTTTATGGAAGAACTGATCGTGCGCCGAGAGCTGAGTTTTAACCTCTGCACCTATAACCCCGCCTACGACCGCTACGAGGGCCTGCCCGCCTGGGCCCGCATGACCCTGGAGGCGCACGCCGGGGACCGCCGCGAGCACCTCTATACCCGGGCGGAGCTGGACGCGGCCCAGACCCACGACCCCTACTGGAACGCCGCCCAGCGCCAGATGACCCGCACCGGACGCATGCACAACCACATGCGCATGTACTGGGGCAAGAAGGTGCTGGAATGGAGCGCGACCCCCCAGGCCGCCTACGAGACGCTGGTGTGGCTGAACAACCGCCACGAGCAGGACGGCCGCAACCCCAACTCCTGGGCGGGCATCGGCTGGGTGTTCGGGCAGCATGACCGGCCCTGGGCGCGGCGGCCCATTTTCGGCACGGTGCGGTACATGAACGCGGGTGGCCTGAAGCGCAAATTCGACGCCGACCTGTACGCGCGCCAGTGGGCCTGAAACGAGTTTCAAAAAGCTCCGTCACTCATTCCGGAATCCTCTCGACCAGAAGGACGCGCAGAGCGGCGCAGCAGAGCAGGAACAAAGGCGGATGTCCGGGAAGTGGGCTGCTCTACAGTTGGCCCATGAGCCTGCCCAGCGCCGCTGCGGTCACCTGCCACACCACGGCCGGGGGCACCCGCCTGTACACCCTGCCGCTGCGGGCCTTTCCCCACCTGAGCGCGAACGCCTATCTGGCCGTGCAGGGCGACCCGGCCGCGCCGCATTACAGCGCGCTGGTGGACACGGGGGGCGCCCACCCCGACAGTGTGGCCGACCTGCACGCGGGGCTGGCGGCGGTACAGGCCAGGGGCGAGGCGGTGGACTGGGCCACCCTGGGACGCGTGGTGGTCACCCATCCCCACCCCGACCACGCCGGGGGACTGGCGGCCGCGCGCGCCCTGAGCCCGGCGCCCGTGGCCGCGCACGAGTGGGCCGTGCCCGCCCTGGAACACCCAGGAGGGCGGCGCGACGCCTGGACAGCGGCGGTGGAAGGCCACCTGCGCTGGGCCGGCATTCCGCTGGACAGTGACTATGCCGCGCGCCTGCGCCGCCGGGGCCAGAACCTGATGGGGCCGCCCGCCGGACCTGTGGAAGCGCTGCAGGACGGGGACCGGCTGGACGGCGTGTTCGAGGTTCTGCACACCCCCGGCCACGACGGCGCCCAGGTGTGCCTGCGCCTGGATGAGGTGCTGCTGAGCGCCGACCACCTGCTGCCCCATCACTCGCCGCCGCTGATGCCCGGGCGGTACCAGCGCGGCGCGGGGGTGCGGTATTACCTCGCCTCGCTGGACCGGGTGGCCGCCGTGGAGGGGGTGGCGCTGGCCCTGGGCGGCCACGGCGGCCCCATGCCCGACCCGCAGGGGCGCATTCAGGCGCTGCGCCGCCGCCTGCTGGACAAACTGCAGGCCGCGCGCGGGGCGGCCCAGACTCCGGCGACCATCCACGATCTGACGCACCGGTTGCACCCCACCCTGCGCCCGGTCCAGGCCATCTTGCTGCTGGACCAGACGGCGGCGCTGGCCGAGTGGCTGGCAGAAGAAGGCGAGGTGCAGGCCCAGACCCGCGAGGACGGCGCGCTGCTGGTGCAGGCCCGGTGAGGGGGGGCGGGCCACCGCCCGAACTGCTGGGCCGCTGGGGCCTGCGCGTGCAGGCCGGGCTGGGTGGGCGCCAGAACCAGCACTGGCAGGTAGAGGCGGGCGGGCAGCGCGCGGTTCTGCGCCGCTGGCATGGCCTGGAAGCCGAGGTCCGGTATGAACAGGCCCTGCTGCGGCAGGTGTCGGGCCTGGGGTGGGCCGTGCCCACGCCACTGGGCGAGCCGGTGGTTCTGGAAGGCGCGTGGTGGAGTTTGCACGCCTGGGTGCCGGGCGAGGCCCCGGCGCGCGAAGCTGCCCGGGAACGGGGGCGCTGGCTGGCCGGGGTGCAGATGGCCTTTGCCGCGCTGCCCACGCCGCCGCGCCCCGGCTGGCGCCCCGCCCACGCCGTTCTGACGGACCCCGCCACGGACGCCCTGCTGGACCGCTGCGAGGCCCGGCGGCCACAGGAGGTGCGGCTCTACCGCTGGCATCTGCACCGGGCCCGCGCCGCGCTGGAGGGCCTGGACCCCGCGCGCCGGCCCCAGCAGCTCATTCACGGCGACTTCACCGCGTGGAATCTGCGGGTCCAGGGGGGGCAGCTGACGGGCCTGCTGGATTTCGAGCTGGCCCGCCCCGACGACCCGGTGGCGGAATTCGCGCTAGCGTGGCGCGGCGTGCACGACGAGGTGGTGGCGGGCTTTACCGAGGTTCGCCCCCTGAGTGAAGAGGACCGCGCCCTGCTCACTCCGCTGTGGTGGGCCCACCTGCTAGAAGGCGGCTGTGGCCACCTGCGCGGCGGCACCCGGGACGACGGCTGGACCGCCCGCAAGCTGCAGGTGCGCTCGCCGCTGATGGGGGCCCTGGCCGCGCCGTCTCCTGCGGTACCTTAGAGCGTTATGACCCCGGAGCGTTACGCCAAGATTCTGCGCGTGCTGAGCAGGCGCCAGCCCACCCTGACGGTTCTGATGGACGAGGTGAACAAGCCCCACAACCTCTCGGCCATCGTGCGCACCTGCGACGCGGTGGGGGTGCTGCAGGCCCACGCCGTGCCCCCCCGGGGCGGGCGGCTGGCCGATTTTGAAGGCCACACCTTTGAGGCCACCAGCGGCAGCGCCCACAAGTGGGTGCCGGTGCAGCGCCACGAAAACGCGGTGCAGGCCGTGCGCGAGTTGCAGGCCCAGGGCTTTTCGGTGCTGGCCACCCACCTCTCGCAGCGCAGTGTGGATTACCGCGAGCCGGATTACACCCGGCCCACCTGCGTGCTGCTGGGCGCCGAGAAATGGGGCGTGTCCGACGAGGCCGCCGAGGCCGCCGACCTGAACATCGTGGTGCCCATGTTCGGCATGGTGCAGAGCCTGAATGTCTCGGTGGCCGCCGCCACCATTCTGTTCGAGGCGCAGCGCCAGCGCCTCGCGGCCGGCCTGTACGATTCGCCGCAGCTGGATCAGGCGGCCCTGCGCGCCTGGGCCTTTGAATGGGCCTACCCGGACCTGGCCCCGGCCTACCGCGAGCGCGGCGAAGCCTACCCCGCCCTGGATGAGCACGGCCAGATCGTGGGCGGCTGAGGCCGGGGGCCGGATCTGGGGGCCCTGGCTGCCCCCCTTGCGTGCAAATCGTGCATGAACCCTGAAGGTCTGCGCGCCGGGGTTCGCTAGACTGGGCAGCGCCGCGCCTCTTGAGCCGCCCGTTTGAGGTGGCTGTGGGGCCAGAGGTTTCAAAATGAACAAGACCAAGACAAGGGCGGCAATCGCCGTCACCGGGGGCCGCTGATGTTTGGCCTGGAGATGCCACCCATCAACGCCGAATTCTGGGCCATTCTGGGCACCCTGATTCTGCTGGAGGGCCTGCTGTCGGCCGACAACGCGCTGGTGCTGGCCGTCATGGTGCGCCACCTGAAGGGCGACCTGCAGCGCAAGGCCCTGGCCTACGGGATTGGCGGCGCCGTGGTGCTGCGCATTCTGGG
The DNA here is from genome assembly GCF_003028415.1 of Deinococcus arcticus. NCBI lineage: Bacteria > Thermotogati > Deinococcota > Deinococci > Deinococcales > Deinococcaceae > Deinococcus > Deinococcus arcticus. The sequence continues at coordinate 87,485 of NZ_PYSV01000004.1, read as the reverse complement.
CGTGCTGCTGGCCAGCTACATCCTGGAATACTGGTGGCTGCGCGCTTTCGGTGCGCTGTATCTGGCGTATCTGGCGGTGTCGCACTTTCTCAAACACCGCACCAGCGAGGACGACGCCGACCAGAAGGCCAAGGGCCGGGGCTTCTGGGCCACCGTGGTGCTGCTGAACCTCACCGATCTGGCCTTCAGCGTGGATTCCATTCTGGCCGGCGTGGCGCTGATTCCGCGCGGCATGCCCCGCGAGCAGGGCCTGACCATCGTGGTGTTCGGCGGCATCGTGGGCCTGATTCTGATGCGAATTGCGGCCACGGTGTTCCTGAAGCTGCTGAACAAGTACCCCTCGTTTGACCATGTGGCCTACGCGCTGGTGGGCTGGATTGCCGTGAAGCTGGGCCTGGAAACGCTGGAAGCCGCCCATGAGATTTACCCGGCCGTGCCCTACTGGCACATGCCCGGGCCCATGTTCTGGGGCATCATGGCCGCCATTGCGATTATCGGGTCGTACCTGGCCACCCGCCGGCCCGCCATGACCGACGCGGCGGCCGAGGCCAGAGCCGAAGCTGTGGTGCACGAGATTGATGACACGGTGGCCGACGCCGCCGACGGACGCGTGGACGGGCGCTAAGCCACTTCTTCTCTCCTGATGCGGGCCGCCTTCCTTTCGGGGGGCGGCCCGCCGCCCTGGGGCAGTGGGCTGCCCATATGCCCTGACGGCCCCCTTTGAGAGCGGCGTTACACTGGCCCGCATGAGCGACCAACTGGACATCCTGCGCAGCCTCGCCAAGAAGACCGACAGCAAGATTGTGATGGTCGTGCTGGACGGCGTGGGGGGCCTGCCGCTGACCGTGAACGGCGACTCCGAACTGGCCGCCGCCCGGACCCCCAACCTGGACGCGCTGGCCGCGCAGAGCCAGCTGGGGCAGGTGGAACTGGTGGGCGCCGGCATCACGCCGGGCAGCGGCCCCGGGCACCTGAGCCTCTTTGGCTATGACCCCCTGAAGTATGTGGTAGGGCGCGGCGCCCTGAGCGCCGTGGGCATTGGCGTGAAGCTGGAAGCGGGCGACGTGGCGGTGCGCGGTAACTTTGCGACCTTGGGTGCGGACCGCGTGGTGCAAGACCGCCGCGCCGGGCGCCCCAGCGACGCCAAGAACGCCGAGATCGTGGCCCGGCTGCGCGCCGCCATGCCCGACATTGACGGCACGCCGGTAGAGATTTACACGGAAAGCGAGCACCGCTTCGTGGTGGTGTTCCGCGCGGCAGGCGGCGCGGCCCTGGGGGCCAACCTCAGCGACGTGGACCCCCAGGCCACCGGCGTGCCGCCCCTGAGCGCGCAGGCCCACGACGCGGCCAGTGCCCGCACCGCCGAACTGGTCAACACCTTTGTGGCCCGCGCCGAGGCGGCCCTGGCGGGCGAACCCCAGGTGAACGGCGTGCTGTTCCGGGGCTACAGCGACGTGCCGCACTTTCCGTCTTTTGACGACGCGTATGGGCTGCGCGCGGCGTGCATCGCCAGTTACCCCATGTACAAGGGGCTGGCGAGTCTGGTGGGCATGGACGTGCTGGAGGTGCAGGGCGAAGAAGACGCCCTGGACGGCAAGGTGCAGGCCCTGACCCAGCACTGGGCCGAGTACGATTTCTTCTACTTCCACGTCAAGAAGACCGATTCCACCGGCGAGGACGGCGACTTTGCCGCCAAGGTGAAGAAGATTGAGCTGTTCGACACCCTGCTGCCGGGGCTGCTGGCCCTGAACCCCGATGTGCTGGCGATTGTGGGCGACCACAGCACCCCCAGCAAACTTGCCACCCACTCCTGGCACCCGGTGCCGCTCCTGATTCGCAGCGAGTACGGCCGTAAGGACGTGGCGACTCGCTACACCGAGGAGGAGGCCCAGAAGGGCAGCCTGGGCCTGCGCCGGGGCACAGATGTAATGCCGCTGCTGCTGGCCAACGCCCTGAAGCTCAACAAGTACGGCGCCTGAAGCTGGCGGGCTGTGGCCTCTGAGGCGCTGAGGGCAATTCCTCTTCTGTCTGAAATGAAGGGCCTCGCTCCTCCTACTGCAACAACTCAGAAGAGCACCGAACCGTTTTCATTGCCCGGTTCGAGGCCCTGGGTTCGCTTCTCGCTTCGCTCCGCCGCTCCTGAGACCAACAGCGAGCCGCTTGGTATCATACGGATTCCGAAAAATACGGATTTCCGGGAATTGGAGGAACATCCGGCTCTTTCCCGGATGGTACGGAAATGGACGGCAGTCCGTATCAGGTCACGGTCAGTTTCGCGCGGCAGGGTAAGGGCCTTGGGTGGCCCCAGGCCACCAGGAGGTGTGTTCCATGCGAAAAGTCCTGATTGTGGCTGCGCTGCTGCTGACCCCGGCCGGCGCCCAGACCCTGAGCGTGAACATCAGCGCCACTGTGCCCTACCCCCAGATACTGCAGACGGCGGCCAGTGTGGCGCAGCTGCTCTCGCAGGGGGTGCAGGTTTCGTTCCTGACGCCGGGTAACCAGCCGGCCGCCACCCTGAGTCCCCGGGGCAGCCTGATCGTGAACCCCGCCTCGCCGGAGGGCACCCGCCTGACCCAGGTGCAGGTGACCACGCCCACCCCCAGCGGCCCCATCCGCGAGATCTACCCGCTGGCCCAGCCGGTCACCGTGGGTCAGACCGTGCGGCCCCAGAACATCGTGGTGCGCGGCCAGGACGGCGCCGCCCGTTCTCTCACCAGCGTGATGGGCCGCCAGGCCGCCTGGGCCAAGGCCCCGGGCCTGCAGAAAAAGCCCGGCGGCATGCCCCCCGGCCAGTACAAGAAAACCCAGGGCGGCAAGAAGTAACGCCCAACGCCGTGTGGCTCCCCCTTCCTTCTGGAAGGGGGTTTTGCCATGCTGACGTGTCATGCGACGCTGGCGATCATGGCCCGGCGGGGTCCAGGTCATCAAAGTTGAAAAGTTGAAAGGCAGACTGTGCCTCCTCTGGTGTAAGACGAGTTCCGAACAATGCCGTCACCCATGACGGAGTTTTTCCGACCGGAGGGACTCGCAGCGCGGCGGAGCAGAGCAGGAACAGAGACGGATGTCCGGGCCTTGGACCGTCCCCAGCCGCAGGCGGGGAACATCCCCCTTCTTCCCGGATGTTCCGGAAATGGACGGACTCCGTATAAGCAGGCTTCTCGCTGGGCTTGATGGTCAGTAGCCTCAGGCCAGCCCGCCCTGGCCGTCCCGGCTCTGAAATGACACCCAGGCGGCTTTCAGGCGCGTGACTGCTTCGGGCAGCCGGGCCGGATCCAGGGTAAACGGCAGGCGCAGGTAGCGGTCGGGCAGCGGCGAGACACCCATGCTGGCGCCCGGAAACAGGCGCAGGCCGTGGGCGGCGGCGTGGTGGGTCAACCGGCTGGCGTCCGGGGTGGGCAGCTGCACCCACAGAAACTGTCCGCCGCGCGGCACCTCGAAGTGCCACTCAGGCAGTTCGGCGTGCAGCAGCCCGGCCAGCAGATCGCGGGCCGGCGTCACGGCGGCGCGGCGCTCACGGCGCAGGCCCGGCAGGTCGGCCAGCAACTGCAGGGCGGCGTGCTGGGCCATCAGGCTGCCGCCAAAATCGGCCAGCGTCTTGGCCTGGGCCAGCGGCGCGGCCAGGGCCGGCGGCAGGCGCATCCAGCCCACCCGCAGCCCCGCCCAGTACAGCTTGGACAGCGACCCCACATTGATAATCGGCGCCTGGGGCGCATAGACGCTGATCCGGGGTGGCGGCGGCTCATCGGTAAAGCCCAGGTCCAGCAGGGTGTCGTCTTCCAGGGTGGGCAGCGCGCGGTCCTGCACAAAGGCCGCCAGCCGCTCACGGGCGCGCGCCGGCAGGACCGTGCCGGTGGGGTTCTGAAAGGTGGGCGTGAGAAAGGCCAGGCGCGGAGCATGCGCGGTGGCCAGGCGCATGAAGGTGTCGGGCTGCAGGCCGCTGCCCTCCACTGGCACGCCCACCAGCTGGGCCCCGGCGGCGCGCATGACGTCTATGGCGCCGAAATAGGTGGGCGTTTCCAGCAGGGCCACGTCGCCCCGGCGCAGCAGGGTGGCCGCACTCAGGGCAATGGCCTGCTGGGCGCCGCTGGTCACCACGATCTGCTCGGCGCGGGTGGGTAGCCCATCCTTGGTGTACAGCTCGGCCAGCAGGGCGCGCAGCTCGGGCAGGCCGTGGGGGTGGTACACGCTCTCGCCAAAGGCGTGCTGGCTGGCGCGGCGCAGCCGTTCGCGCTGGGGGTCGGTCAGCAGCGGCACCGCAATCGTGAAGTCCAGGTCTGGGGCCGCGCCCGCTGCGCTGCCCACAGGCGTGCGCAGGGTCAGCAGTGGGGCCGCGCGCGGCGCTCCCGCCGACACGCGGGTGCCGCTGCCCACCCGCCGGATCAGCCAGCCGTCCGCCGTCAGCTCGTCATAGGCCGTGACCACCGTGGCCCGGCTGACCCCCAGCAGGGCCGCCAGGGGCCGCTCGGCGGGCAGGCGTTCGGCAGGGGCCAGCTCGCCGCGTTCAATGGCCGCGCGCAACTGGGCCTGCAGGCGCCCGTGCAGGGGCCCCGGGTGGTCACGCCAGCCGCGCAGCAGGGCCGTCCAGCGGGGAGCATCTGGCAGGGCAGGGGACATGACCACAGCCTACAGGCCACTTTGTCCAGACGAGCAGGCCAATAGGCAGGCCATTGCCCCTCGCGGTCAGGCCAATGGGCCCCCAGACTGGGCGGCATGACTCCTGCGCGCGCCGGCTGGCGGCCTCTTCCCTTCTGGCGGGACAGCCACCCCAGCGCGGTACTGGCCGGCATGGTGGCCGTGCTGATCGGCTGGGCCGGGCCCAACGTGCTGATTTTCGCCGTGGCCCAGGCCGCCGATCTGCCCAGCGGCGTGGCCATCTCGTGGCTGTGGGCCCACGCGGTGTTTGCGGGCGTGACAGGCCTTCTGCTCAGCCTGCGCACCCGCATGCCCATCCTCAGCACCTGGAGCACCCCCGGCATTGCCTTTCTGGTCACGGCCCTGCCCGGCGTGCCCTTCCCGGAGGCGGTGGGGGCCTTTGTGCTCTCGGGGGTGCTGGTGTTTGCATTGGGGGCCTTTGCGCCGCTCACCCGCGCCCTGCAGGCCATACCCGCCCCGCTGGCCGCCGCCCTGAACGCCGCCATTCTGCTGCCATTTGCCTTCCGGGCGCTGCAGGCCCTGGGCGAGGCCCCGGCCCTGGTGGGCACCATGATCGCCGCGTTTTTCCTGCTGCGGCAGCCGGCGCCGCGCTGGGCGGTGGCGGGCGTGCTGGCGGCGGGGGTGGGGGCCAGCGCCGCCCTGGGACTGTGGCACCCAGCGCCCGTGTCCCTGGCCCTCACGCGCCCCGAATTCGTGTGGCCCGCTTTCAGCCTGCACGCCACGCTGAATCTGGCGCTGCCGCTGACCGTGCTGGCCTTTACCGGGCAGTTCGTGCCGGGCTTTGGGGTGCTCCGGGCCAACGGCTACGCGCCGGCGCCGGGGCCCATCCTGCGGGCCTGCGGGGTGGCCAGCGTGGGAGCGGCGTTCTTCGGGTGCCACAACCTGACCCTGGGGGCGCTGCTGGCCAACATTGTCAGCGGCCCCGAGGCTCACCCGCAGGCCCGCCAGCGCTACGCCGCCGCCGTGTGGGCCGGCGCCCTGAACATTCTGGTGGGCCTGTTCGCCGGTACCTTCCTGCAGCTGATGGGCATTCTGCCGCCACAGGCGCTGGCCGCCCTGGCCGGGCTGGCGCTGCTCTCGGCCACCGGTAGCAGCCTGCACGCCGCGTTTCAGGGGGCAGCGGCCGGCAGTCTGGCCGCCCCGGTGGTCCTGGCGGTCACCCTCAGCGGCGTGGCGCCACTGGGCATCGGCGCCGCTTTCTGGGGCATTCTGGCCGGGCTGGCGGTGTACGCCCTGGAACGCCGGGGGAAAGTCAGCTCCGCCCCGGTGAAGGAAAAGGCCGCGTAAATCCTGGCGCAACGGGCCTGGACTTGCCCGGGTGGCGAGGGCGAACAAAACGTGGCCATAGCGCGGTGTATCCCCAGAGCGCTGCCCTCTGGGGCCCCCAGGCCCACCCCGCCACGGCCTTGACAGCAGAGCCGCACCCTGATAAGCTGCTCTTTCTGGCCTGAAGAGGCCGTGCGGTGCAGACCACGACGTCCAGCAATGGATGGGCACGAGAGCACTTGAGGGAGGCGTCCACCTCTGGGATTGAGAAAAAACGGACGCGCGAGCAGAAGTCTGGCCGGTCACCCCGGTGCTTCTGAGCCTACCGAGACGCCACCCTGTACAGGGTGGCGTCTGTTTTTGCCGCTTTGTGCGCCCTGCTCAGGGCCCCAGCGGAACAGAGGCGACGGTGGCCGTTCAATCCGGCCACCGTCTCTTTCTCTGTTGGGCCGCGCACGGCCCTGTGCAACAGGCCCTGTGTGTCAGGGCGGGGGCAGGGCGGCGCAGGTGGCCGTTTCGGCGCCGGGGTCCAGGCGCACGGCGCAGCGCCGCTGGCCGTCCTCGCTGCGCAGTTCACCGGTGCGGGCGCTCAGGCTGCGGCGCACCAGGCCGTAGCCCTCATCGTCCAGGGGAATGCGCTCACCGTCCAGATACAGGTCAGCCGAGGCCGCCACCTCGCCCGGCGCCCAGGCAAAACGCACAAAGGTGGACACCGTGAAGTTGTCCCGCCAGTCCACCAGGGTCAAGCCAGTGGCGGCGGGCACCACGCTCAGCGCGCTTTCGGCCACGGCCACGCCCAGCGGCACTTCCGGGCTGTTCACGCGGATGCCCAGCACCTGTCCGGGCAGCACCTCGGTGATCAGCAGGTCGCCCCGGGCGTCGGCGGTGACCAGCCCGGTGCCGTCCACAATCAGGGGCAGGCGCGGAATTCCGGTGCGCAGCAACACGCCGCGCTGCGCCAGCACCGGACTCAGGCGCACCTCGCCGCCCAGCAGGCTCAGGGCGCCGCTCAGCTGGCCCGAGGCCGCGCGGGTGTTGGCCAGCAGCTCGGCCTTCACGCCCTGGTTCAGCGAGTAGCCCAGCATCAGGTCGCCGGGTTCGACGACCAGACTGAGGTTCTGGGCCGGGGACAGCTGATAGGCCACCGTGGCACTGGGCGAGACCCGACCGGGGCTCAGACCCACCGCCGCGCCTACCTGCAGCGCCGGCGAGAAGACGTAGCTGCCGCGCACCTGCACGCGGTATCCGCCCGGCAGCGCGGCGGCATTGACGGTCACCGAGCCCCGGTCCGTGACCGCACGCGTGACCCCCACCTCGGCCTCCCAGGTGCCGGGGGTAAAGCCGCTGGACAGGCGTCCGCTGACGGCCCAGGGCCGCGCGTCGTAGTTGGCGCGCAGCGCGGCGGTGCCGGCCCCCCGGTTTTGCAGGGGCAGGGCGGCGCTGGCCGTGAGGGTCAGTGGGCCGCGCACGTAATCCGCGCTGCCGCTGACCGTTACCTGCAGGGGTTGCGGGCCCGCTTCCTCCGGGGTCTGGGGGTTGGCCTTGGGCGCGGCGCGGCCCACCGCCACACCCACACCGCCGCTCAGGGCCTGGCCTTCGGGCATGGTGGCCGCCGCCGCGCGCACCTGGACCGACGCCCCCAGCGCGCCGCTGGTCGAGCCCTGCACCTGCCCCTGCAGCAGCAGGGTGGGCGTGGGCGCGCCCTGCACGGCCAGTTCGCCGGTCCACTGGCCGCCGGCGCGGCCCACCTGGGCGCGGGCCAGCAGCCCGCCGCCGGGCAGCCCCGCCGTGGCCGGCACCTCCAGCACCTGCTCACGGATGCCGCTTTCGGTTTCAATCAGCAGGCGAATGGTCTGGCGCCCCTGGCCGCTCAGCGGAATATTCAGCAGCGACAGCTCGCCGCCCTGCACCGACAGGGTGCCCAGCAGGGTGGTGTTCACGAACACCGCAATCTCGGCCGGGCTGTCCAGCTGCAGGGTCAGGCGCGGATACACCCGCTGCACCCGGCGCGCGTAGGTGGCGGTCACGCCGGCGTACTCGGTGGTGGAAAAGCCCACCTGCCCGGTGCCGGGCGTGGCGTTGTAGGCGGCGTAGACGGCCAGTTCGGGTGTCACCGAAAACTGGGCGGTGCCGCGCAGCTGCGTGCGGGTGCCGTCCGGGCCCCGGGTGGTAATGGCGCCCACGTAGCCGGTCAGGCCCGCCGTGGCCCCGCCCACCCCCACGTAGGCCTGCGCGGCCGGCCAGCTTGTGGCGGGCGCATCGGGGGGCCGCTCGCCGCGCAGGTCGTAGGCCAGGGTGGCGCGGGCCCCGAAGTCCACGCCAAAGGCCGGCACCACCGGCGGCGGCTCGCGGCGCAGCGCCGTGCCCACGTCAATTTCCCGCGTGCCCAGTTGACTGGGTGCAGGGCGAATCAGCAGTTCCTGGGTGTCCTCGCGGTAGGTCAGTGTCAGGTCCGGGTTCAGGCGCACGTAACGCACGCCGTCACACAGCACCTCGGCGGCAATGTAAGGGGCCTCGGCGGGGCGCAGCACCTCGGGGGGCAGCAGGGCGGCTGTCACGCGGGGGCCCTCGCGGCTCAGGCGCACCACCACCGTGCCGCGTTCCGAGGCGCCCACGCGTACCGTCAGCAGTTCCTCGGGGGCCTCGCAACTGGCCGCCGCGCGCCCCAGGGCCAGCAGCCCCAGCAGCGCCGCGCGCCTAAGGAAGGGCAACCGTCTGCACAAGGGTCTGCCCGTCCTCGCCGGTGTAGCGAATGGTGAGGGGCCCGGCCTTGTCCCCCAGGCCGGTCAGGGTGAGGGTCTGGGTGCTGCCCGCCAGCGCCGAGATTGCCTGCAGCCCCACCGAGGCCCCGCCGCGCGTGAGGGTCACGCTGCGGTAAATCGCGCGGCGCTGGCCGGCGTTCTGCACGGTCAGCAGCAGGTTCTGGCCGCTGGCGGCGGCGCTGAACTGCACCCGGGGCGCCGCGCCCGGCTGGGTCACGTAGATGGGCAGCGAGAAGGTCATGGTGAGATTCAGCCCCGCCTTGGCATCCTTGCCCAGATCGGCGCTGACCTTGGGCAACTCCACGCCCTCAATGGCCTCCTGCTGCACCAGCAGGCGGTACGACAGCTCGGTGTCGCCGGGCTTCTTGCGCAGCCCCACGCGGATCACCTGCGAGCCGCCGGGTTTGACCGTGAACGAGGCCGGGTTCACGATCAGGTCGCGGGTTTCCAGCAGCACCAGCTTGCCGCCCTCCACCTTCCACACCCGGGGCAGCACGGTAAAGCGCGCCGGGGCGGCCGTGCTGTTGATCATCACGGTTTCGGCCACCAGATTCTTGGTGGCGTCCATTTGCAGGGTGGTGGGGCTGAATCCGAAGCTCTGCGCGCCCGCCGCGCCCCCCAGACTCAGAGCGGCGACCGAGAGCAGGGCCGCGCGCAGCCACGGGTGGGCGGCACGCGGCCGGGAGGGAAGGGAGGTGGGCACAGCGGGGTTCTCCTTGGAGTGAACTTGAAGGTGAAAAGGTGGGCCCTTCAGGGCCGGACCGCGCGCAGGAGCAGCGTGAGGTGCAGGCCGTAGTCGCCCACGGGCACCCACTGGTCGGCGGCCAGCAGCAGCGGAAACGAGAGGTGTTGTGTGCCCATGATACGCAGCCCCGAGCGCAGCGGCGCGCCGCCAGGCACCCGCAGGGTCAGCGCTTCGCTCCGGCCCCGCAGAGACAGCAGCAGATCATCGCCAGCCACTTGCATGGTTGCGCCTTCCAGCTCCAGCAGGGCCTCGTCGCCGGGTTCCGGGCACAGCACCGTGATATTCAGCTGCCCCGCGCTGGCCTGCTGCGCCGAATAGGTGGGCAAGTGCAGCTGCGCCTGCAGCACACACGCGTTGCGGCCGCTGCCCAGGGCAGTGGTACTCAGACAGCACAGCAAGACAGTCAGCAGGCGGTTCATCGCGTTACCTCGGGGGCGGAAAGAAGAAGCGGGCGGCTGGCTGCCCGAGGCAGACCGGCGCGCCCGCTTCGCAGTGTCTTAGTACTCGACGGTGACGTTCACGGTGCCGACGTAGTCGCCCACCATGGCTTCGTACCAGTTGTTATCGGGCTTGAAGCTGGCGCGCATGCGGTACGTATCGCCGTTCCCGCCAGCAATGTTGTTCTTGGTAAAGACGATGGTGTAGTCGCCATCCAGGGTTTTGTTGTCATCGCTGGAAGTGCCGCCATTCAGGCGCAGGCTCAGGCGACCACTCAGCGTCACGTCAGCTGTGGGGGGGGAGTCCATGATGCCATCAGAGAAGGTTCCCGTAGCTGTGGTGGTGTCCGTGTCAATGTCAGCGGAAGATGTGATGGAAACACCCGTGCCTGTCTGGCAGCGCATGACAGGGAAGCTGCTGATCACAGAGCGCGTGGAGCTCACGGCGCCGTTGTAGTCCGGCGAGTCGCTGTCGTAGGAGCTGTTCATGCTCACCGAGCAACCGGAAACCACTTTGGCTTTGAAGTTCAGAGCAGTGCTACTTGGGCTGGTGCTGGCGCTGGCGATGCTCAGAGCCATTGCCGCGGCGGTCATCAGTGCTTTCTTCATAACTTCCTCCTGTTCGCAAGAACGCCCGCTGTGGCACTCCCCTGCCACGCTTTCTTAAGCGAATGCCCTTGCTCAACGAGGTCACTTTAAGAAGATTCACATGCGGAGTCAACCTGTATTTTTTCCGTGTGGGTGGACCACTTCGCTAAAAAATACCCCCGAAAACGTAAAAGTGACCGGGTGAACTTTAACGTTCAGATGAGAAGCTCCCCCACCCGGCGTTTTCCCCAGGCGCTGGGAGAGGTCAACGTAAAAGCGACGTAAAAGTGACCGTTGCCCAGGGGGCGTCCCCCCCGGCGGGGGGGGAGGTGCAGACAGGGCAGACATGACCTCAACGCGGCCCTTCTGCCCTCGTCCAGCCTCGCCTTACACGGACTGCTGTCCATTTTCGTAACACCCAGGAAAGAACTGGATGTTCTTCCAATTCCTGGAAGTCCGCTTCTGCTCCTTCCTCCTGCGGTCGGAACAATGCTGTAAGACGAACTCCGACCCCATCGCTGTGGTCAGCGATTCCATCCGAGCGGACTCGGAGAGCGGCTTCGCAGCGCCAGCAGGAGGAACCCGGGTTCCAGGCGTGGCGTCGGCACATCGGCTCTGTTCCGATCTGTCGGCGGAACAACCGGAAGCCGGAGCACACAGCAAGAAGGCCGGAGCATCACGCCCCGGCCTTCCCCTGGTTGACCATCACCCTTCAACAATCAACCCTCAACGTCTGGTGGCTCAGGCGTTGGGGACGGCCCCTCCGCTCTTCTGCCCGGTTGACGCTGGCTGAGCTGGTCTTTAGAAGTCCATCCCGCCCATGTCGGGGGCGCCGCCACCCTGGCCCTGGGCCTGGGGTTTCTCGGGCTTGTCGCTGACAATCGCCTCGGTGGTCAGGATCAGCGCGCCGATGCTGGCGGCGTTCTGCAGCGCGGTGCGGGTCACCTTGGCGGGGTCTACGATCCCGGCGGCCACCATGTCGTCCACGTACTCACCCGTCGCGGCGTTGAAGCCGAAGCGGGGCTTGTCGGAGTTGATCACGGCGTTCACGATGACGCTGCCTTCCTCGCCGGCGTTCATGGCGATCTGGCGGGCCGGCTCTTCCAGGGCGCGAATCAGGATGCGCGCGCCGGTGGCCTCGTCGCCGGTCAGGCTTTCAGCGGCCTTCTTGACAGCGGGGATGATGCGCAGCAGCGTGGTGCCGCCGCCAGCCACGATGCCTTCTTCCACGGCCGAGCGGGCGGTGGACAGGGCGTCTTCGTAGCGGTGCTTCTTCTCTTTCAGCTCGGTTTCGGTGGCGGCGCCCACGCGGATCACGGCCACGCCGCCGGCCAGCTTGGCCAGGCGCTCCTGCAGCTTCTCGCGGGCGTAGTCGCTGTCGGTGGTGTCCAGTTCGCCCTTGATGGCGTTGACGCGCGCGTCAATCTGGCTCTGCTCGCCCTTGCCGTCCACGATGGTGGTCTCGTCCTTGGTGATGCGGATGCGCGCGGCGCGGCCCAGCATGTCCATGGTGACGTTTTCCAGCTTGTGGCCCAGGTCCTCGCTGACCACTTCCCCGCCCGTCACGGCGGCGATGTCACGCAGCATTTCCTTGCGGCGGTCACCGAAGCCGGGGGCCTTCACGGCGGCGATGTTCAGGGTGCCGCGCAGCTTGTTGACCACCAGGGTGGCCAGGGCCTCGCCTTCCACGTCTTCAGCGATGATCAGCAGGGGCTTGCCGGTCTGGGCGACCTTTTCCAGGATGGGCAGCATGTCCTTGAGGTTGCTGACCTTCTTCTCGTTGATCAGGATGTAGGCGTCTTCGAGGACGGCTTCCATCTTCTCGGGGTTGGTGATGAAATAGGGGTTGATAAAGCCCTTGTCGAACTGCATCCCTTCCACGACGTCCACTTCGGTGTCGAAGCCTTTGGACTCCTCGATGGTGATGACGCCTTCTTTGCCCACCTTGTCCATCGCGCTGGCGATTTCCTGGCCGACCTGCTCATCGTTGGCCGAGATGCCGGCGACCTTCTTGATGGCGTCGCTGTCCTCGACAGGCACGGCCAGGGCCTTGATTTCCTCGATGGCCACGGCCACGGCCTTTTCGATGCCGCGCTTCAGGGCCAGCGGGTTGGCGCCGGCCGCCACGTTGCGCAGGCCCTCTTTCACCACGGCCTGACCCAGCACGGTGGCGGTGGTGGTGCCGTCACCCGTGATGTCGTTGGTCTTGCTGGCGACTTCTTTCAGCAGCTGCGCGCCGATGTTCTCGAGCTTGTCTTCCAGCTCGATTTCCTTGGCGACGGTCACGCCGTCCTTGGTGATGGTGGGGCTGCCGAACTTCTTCTCGATGACCACGTTGCGGCCACGGGGCCCCAGGGTCACTTTGACGGCGTTGGCGACGGCATTGACGCCGCGTTCCAGGCTGCGGCGGGCGGATTCATCAAACACAAGCTGTTTAGCCATGATGGTGCTCCTTTGGAGTGGGCCATGGGCCATGGGCTTTGAGCCATGGGGTCGGCCTTGAATCTTGAATAAAGTGCGGGTTGAAGGCGTTTTCTAAGAGTGCCTGAGCTTGGGCCACTTTCCTCATGGCTCATGGCCCAAAGCTCATGGCCTTACTCCACAATCGCCAGAATGTCGCGCTCGGACAGGATGGAGTAGTTCTTGCCTTCCAGGCTGACTTCCGTGCCGCCGTACTTGGCGAAGTACACGGTGTCGCCCGCCTTGACGTCCAGCGCCACGCGGGTGCCGTTGTCCAGCATCTTGCCGTTGCCCACGGCCACGACGCGGCCACGCTGGCTCTTTTCCTTGGCGGTGTCGGGGACGTACAGGCCGCCGGCGGTCTTCTGCTCGGCTTCCTCGATAATTTCAACCAGAACGCGGTCACCTAAAGGTTTCAGCATGTCGTGTCCTCCTGTGAAATGGGGTATGGGGCGTACGCCCACCGGCAGAGCCCGGCGGGTTTTTGCCGTTCCGCACGCAAGAATAGTCCTCCCGTAAGAAAATTGTCAAATCCCCGAATCTGGGAATCTGAGCGTGATGCGCTCAAGGCGCGCCAGCACGCGGAATCTGCATATGTGGTTGCAAGCTATGGCACCAAACATATATATGTAAGCCAGAGATATGCGGCCTGGCTGGCAGCTGGGCCCGGAGGTTTGTTATGGCTGCCCGCCCCGCTACCCTGAGCCGCACCGCCTTTGAAGACGCCTTTCACGCCCTGCGCGGCGCGCCGCTGACCCTGGCGGTGCTGGACCTGGACCACTTCAAGACCCTGAACGACACCCTGGGCCACAGTGAGGGCGACCGCGTGCTGCGCAATGTGGAGCGCCTGCTGTCCGGCAGCCTGCCCAGCGGCAGTGTGGTGGGCCGGATTGGCGGCGACGAGTACGCCGTGATTCTGCCCGAAACAGCCGCCGAAACAGCCCTGATTCTCTTTGACGAGGTGATCAGGCACTTTCACATTCACCGCGACCCGCAGTGGCCCCGCAGCCTGGGTCTGAGCGTGGGGCTGGCGGCCCGGCCCGCCCACGCCACGAGCTACGACGACCTGAAGCGCGCCGCCGACGAGGCGATGATCCGCGCCAAGCGTGAGGGCCGGGCGCGCGCCTGCATCTATGTGGAAAGCAAGATGGTGCTGAAAAGCAACTACTACCCCAAGAGCCAGCTTGAACGCCTGTCCAAACTCTCGGGCGCCCTGGGCCGCACCGAGGCCAGCCTGCTGCGCGAAGCCATGGACGACCTGATCGAGCGCTACCGGGGAGAGCTGTGAAGGGGGGGCAGGAAGCGGGCCGCGGGGCGCAGGAGACGGATACGGCGCACGCCGCAGGCTGGCACGCCGCCCTTGCCGAAGCCTGGACCGCTTACCTGCACGGCTCGTACCCCATTGGGGCGGTGATTGTGGACACCGGGGGGCAGGTGCTGGCACGGGGGCGCAACCGGCTGGGCGAGGAACGGCAGGTGGATGGAGTGATCAGCGGGCATGACCTGGCGCACGCCGAGATCAATGCGCTGCTGAACCTGCCGGGCACGCCGCGCCCCGAGTGCCACGGCTGGACCCTGCTGACCACCGTGGAGCCCTGCCCGCAGTGCGCCGGGGCGATGGCCATGAGCGGCCTGCGCGCCGTGGCCTACGCCGCACCCGATCCCTGGGGGGGCTGCACCCGCCTGCTGACCGACGACCCCTACGTGAGGAACAAAGGCATCCGGGTGGGCCGGGCCCCCCAGGCGGTGCAGCGTCTGGCCCTGCGGCTGATGGTGCACGCCATCGTGGAGGAGCAGCCGGGCAAACGCGGCGCAGTGCTGCGGAGCTTTGCTGGGGCCCATCCCGACGACGTGACGGTCGCCGAGGCGCTGTACACCACAGGCACGCTCCTGGCCCTGCGCGACCGCCGCGCGCCGCTGACCGAGGCCCTGGCGGTGCTGGCATGAGCGCGCCCCGGTTTGCCAACCTCTCGCCCGGGGCCGACCGGGTGGGCCGCGCCTGCGCCTGGATTGAGCGAGAAGACGGCCGGGTGCTGATGGTGGGCCTGGCGTGGGGGGGCTGGACCCTGCCGGGGGGCGGGGTTCACCCGGGCGAAACAGCGGCGCAGGCGGCCGTGCGCGAAGCCTGGGAGGAAACTGGGGCGCGGGTGGAGGTGAGGGGTGAGCCGTTCGTCCTGCGCGGCGCCCATGGCGAACTGGCTGAATGCTGGCCCCTGCGCCTGCTGGCCCTGGACCCCAGCCCCGAGGGCCGCCCGGTGGCCTGGGTCAATCCCCGGTCCCTGCCCTGGGCCGACGACGTGCAACTGCGGCAGGTGCTGGCCGCGCGGGGCGAGCTGCCCGCTGCGCTGGCCACGCCGCCACTGGTGGCCGCTGCCCAGCAGGAAGCGGCGCGGCTACACGTTGAGGCGGCGTGTTCGCTGGAGGTGGGCCGCCTGCTGCGCACCCTGGCCGCCAGCCGGCCCGGCGGGCGGGTGCTGGAACTGGGCAGTGGGGTGGGTGTGGGGGCCGCATGGCTGCTGGCTGGCATGGACGCGGCGGCCCGGCTGTTGACGGTGGAAGCCGACCCTCTGCGCGCCGAAACCGCCTGGGCAGTCCTGGCCCCCGACCCGCGCGCCGAGGTGCTGCACGGCGAGTGGGCCGGCGCGCTGGAACGTGGCCCCTTTGACCTGATCTTTGCCGACTGCGCTGCGGCCAAAGGCGAGGGCGAGGCGCTGAACCTTCTGGTGGTGGCCCTGAAGCCCGGTGGGCTGCTGGTGATGGACGATTTCAGCCCGCCGGTGCGTCTGTCTGAAGTGCTGCACAGCGGCGACCCTTTGCGGGACGCCCTCTTTGGCCACCCGCAGCTGATCTGCACCGAACTTGAGGTGAGCCGCCGCGAGCGCGTGGTGCTGGGGGTGAAGCGGGCGTGACCCATCTCCACCTGATCCTGCTGCGCCACGGCCGCAGCCGTGCAGACGACGAAGGCGTGCACGAAGGCCGCTACGATTCGCCGCTGAGTGCACAGGGACAGGCGCAGGCCCACGCACTGGCGGCGTACTGGCAGGCGCACCCGCCGGACTTGGACCGCGTGTACTGCTCTACCCTGGCGCGGGCCCACGAAACGGCGCAGATCGTAGCAGGAGGGCTGGGCGTGCCCCTGACCCCGACGGACCTCCTTCGTGAATGGGACAACGGCCCCCTGGCGGGCATGAAGCGCGACGAGGCATTGGTCCGCTACCCCATACCGGCCTTCCGGCACGACCTGGATGCCCTGACCACGGACGGCGGCGAGAGTCAGGCGGCCATTCGCGCCCGCGCCCTGACGGCACTGGAGCTGATCTGGCAGAGCGGGGGTGAGCGTGTGCTGGTGGTGACGCACGGCGGCTTTGGCAACTCGCTGCTGCGGGAACTGCTGGGGATGTCGGGCGGCTGGTTTGCCTTTGGCGACACGGCATTTGCCACCCTGCGCCTCAGCCGGACGAGCCACACGGCACTCATCACAGGCATCAACCTCACGCCGCATCTGGCCGGGCAAGAGCGCTGAGCGCAGAAGGGCTCAGACGAGGTCCGAACCATTCCTTTACACATGACGGAATGGTTCGGACCGGAGGGACGCGCAGAGCTGCGTAGCAGGGCAGGAAAGAATGCGGATGTCCGGGCATGGGAGGAACATGCAGTTCTTTCTGAATGGTACGGAAATGGACGGCAGTCCGTATCAGCGCCCGTCTCTTTCCGTTTACGGCAGGGTCAGCTCGGCCCGGCTGTCGTCCACGGTAAAGGCGTAGGTGCCCGGCCGGAGTTCGGGCCGCACCGCCCCAAAGGCGTCGCCCACCCAGGTGTGCAGGCGCTCGTTCGGAATGGTCACGGCCACGCGCCGAGTTTCGCCGGCCTTCAGGGCCGCCTGCAGCGCCGCTACCGGCCGGGCCACCGCCTGAAGGGCTCCACTGGCCGGCAGCGCCGCGCGCACCACGAAGGTCACGGTGCCGGCGCGCTCGCCGCTGTTGATCAGCTCGGCACTGAGGGTCACGCTGCCCGGCCCGGCCGCAGCCGTGACCTCCCGCGCCGCCGAGGTCGTGTAGTCCAGGCCGTGGCCCAGCGGGTACAGCGGCTGCGGCGCCTTGCCCGCTCCTTCCGGTGGTCGGTCGGCGCTCAATCCCGCCTGCGCGGCGGTGTCCGGCCACGTGAAGGGCAGGCGGCCGGGAAAGCCCGCGCGGCCGTACAGCGCGTTGGCCAGGGCGGCGCCGCCTTCCGTGCCCGGCAGGTAGGCCATCACCAGTCCGGCCAGTTCGGCGTGCAGTTCGGGGGGGAAGACGATGGGCCGCCCGACCATCAGGACCGCCACCACGGGCTTGCCAGTGCCGATCAGGTCGCGCAGCAGCGCCAGTTGTTCGGCCGGCAGGCTCAGGCCCGGATTGTTCGCTTCCCACTCGGCGGCGGGCGGCTCACCCAGCGCCACCACCACCGTATCGGCCTGTTTCGCGGCGGCCAGCAGCCCCGGCCGTTTGTGCTCTGGCAGGGCGCTGACCGTGATACCTGCTGGGGCACTGGCTTTCAACGCGACGGCCAGGGTGCTTACCCGGGGCACGTCCTTCACGTTCCCCCGGCCTACGCCCTGCCAGTTCACGCTCCAGCCGCCCAGCTGAATGGCGGCGCTGTCCTGGGCGGGGCCGGTGACCAGCACCCGCCCGGCTTTCAGGGGCAGCACGCCGCGTGGGTTCTCCAGCAGGGTGAAGCTGGCCGCCGCTGCCTTTTCCGCCAGGGCGCGGTGGTCTCCCACAGAGCCGCTGCCGGCCAGTGGCCCATCCAGCAGCCCCAGGCGCGCTTTAAAGGTCAGCACGCGCACAGTGGCCTCATCCAGCCGGGCCGGGCTCACCAATCCTGTGGTGACTGCTTCCTTCAGGGCCGCCGCATACGCCTCTACCGTGTTGGGCACCATGTACACGTCCAGCCCGGCATTCACGCTGGCGGCGGTGGCTTGCACGAGGTCCGCGTGGGTGCGGTAGGTGCCCACCAGACGGTCAATGTCGTTCCAGTCGCTGACCAGCAGCCCGGAAAAGCCCAGCTGCCCGCGCAGGACCTCGGTCAGCAGGCTCCTGGAGGCGTGGGCCGGAACGCCGTTCACGCTGCCGCTGTTCGCCATCACGCTCAGGGCCCCGGCGCGGATGCCGGCCTGGAAAGGGGGCAGCACCGTTTCGTGCAGGGTGCGCGCACTCAGTTCAGCGTTGCCCCGGTCCAGGCCCAGAGGGGCCAGTCCGTAGCCTGCAAAGTGCTTCAGGGTGGCGGCCACTCCCTCGCCCTGCAGGCCCTCCACGGCCGCCGCCACATGGTCCGCCACCAGCCACGGCGCCTCGCCAAAGGTCTCGTAGAAGCGGCCCCAGCGGGGGTCGCGGCCCACGTCGGCCACCGGCGCAAAGGTCCAGGCCGCGTTCAGGGCACGCAGGTCGCGGGCGGTGGCCTGTGCCACCTCGCGCGTCAGGGCCGGGCTGAACGCCGCGCCCAGGCCGATGTTGTGTGGAAACAGCGTGGCGGCGGGCACGTTGTTCACGCCATGCACCGCGTCGGTCCCGAACACCGCCGGGATGTTCTGGGGCCCGCTCTGGCGGCCCACCGCGTCCAGGGCGCTCAGAAAGTCGGCCCAGCCGCGCGGCGTGTTGGGCTGCGGCGTGTCGCCGCCCCCGTTCAGCACGCTGCCGGGCTTCAGGGTGCCGAACGTCTGGGCGGCGGTGCCACTCAGGGGCGCGCTGCGGCCCCCCTCGGTGAAGCGGAACATGTGCGCCATGGTGACCTGCCCGATCTTCTCCTCCAGGCTCAGGCGGGGCAGCAGGGCGCGGGCCCGGGCCTCGGCGGCGGCCGGGGCCAGCCACGTTGCCGAGGCAGAACCCAGGCCGGCGCTCAGCAGGGCCAGGGCAAGGCCCCGCCGTACCCCCCGGCAGGCAGCAACGGCCACCGACCTGCGGCGATAAAAGGGCAGGTCATCCCCTCTGCGGCTGGCCCTGGAAGCAGAGCCTCTCTCAGGATGCCGGGGTGTCATACCCCCACCGTCTCCCGGGTTCGGGCCAGGAAGTCGCGGTACCAGCGCCCGGACTGTTTCAGGGTGCGCGCCTGGGTGCCAAAGTCCACATGCACGATGCCAAAGCGCTTGTCGTAGCCTTCGGCCCACTCGAAGTTGTCCATCAGCGACCAGGCGAAGTAGCCGCGCACCTTCGCGCCCTGGGTCATGGCCGCCTGCATCGCCGCCAGGTGGCTTTCCAGGTACCGGGTGCGCTCGGCGTCATGCACGGTGCCGTCCTCGCTGACCGTGTCGGGGTACGTGGACCCGTTCTCCGTGATGTAGATGGCGCCGGGCGCGTAGTCCTCTTCCAGCCGCACCAGCAGGTCGGTCAGGCTGTCCGGGGCCACTTCCCAGTCAAAGCCGGTGTACTCGCTGCCCTGGGGGCGAATCTGGCGGGCGTGCAGCCAGCCCTCGCCCGGGGCGTCCTGCATGACCGCGCGGGAGTACATGTTCACACCCAGGAAGTCGGTGGGGGCGGCAATCAGCGCCTCATCGCCCGGCCGCACCAGCCCGCGCGCCTGGGGACTGGCCTCGCCCAGCAGCGCCACCATGTCCTGCGGGTAGCCGCGTCCGTACAGCGGGTCCAGGTACCAGCGGTTCTGAAAGCCGTCGCCGCGCCGGGCCGCCGCGCGGTCGGCGGCGCTGTCGCTGGCCGGATAGGTGTGGTGCAGGTTCAGGGTGATGCCCACCTGGGCCCCCGGCGCTTGCTCGCGGATAAGCGGCACCGCCAAGCCGTGCGCCAGCAGCAGGTGGTGCGAGGCGGCGAAGCTGGCGGCCAGATCGGTGGCCCCGGGGGCATGCACGCCGATGCCGTAGCCCAGGTACGCCGAGCACCACGGCTCATTGAGCGTGATGAAGTGCCGCACCCGGTCGCCCAGCGCGCCGGCCACCACGGCGGCGTATTCGGCAAAAGCCTCGGCTGCGCCGCGTACCCGCCAGCCGCCCTCGTCTTCCAGGGCCTGCGGCAGGTCCCAGTGGTACAGGGTGGCCCAGGGGGTGACGCCGCGCGCCAGCAGGCCGTCCACCAGCCGGTGGTAGAAGTCCAGCCCGGCCGGGTTCACCGCGCCGCGCCCCGCCGGCAGGATGCGGGGCCACGCCACACTGAAGCGGTAGGCGTTGACCCCCAGCCCCTGGATCAGGTCCAGGTCCTTGTCCAGGCGGTGGTAATGATCGCAGGCCACGTCGCCGGTGTTGCCGCCACGCACCTTGCCGGGCGCAGCGCAGAAGGTGTCCCAGATGCTGGGGCCCCGGCCGTCCTCACGGGCAGCGCCTTCAATCTGATACGAGCTGGTGGCCACGCCCCAGGTCAAACGGGCCGGAAAACGAAGAGGATCAGGGGTGCGGTTGCTCATGCAAAAACTCCGTGAATACAGACAAGAGGGTGAGAACACAGGCAAGGGGGGGACCACACAGCGGGCGAACGGCCAGTGAGACGAACTCCGATTGAATCCAGCAGAATGCTCGATGAAAGCCGGGCGGACTCGGAGAGCGGCTTCGCAGAGGGAGCAGGAGCAGATGCGGATTGCCGCGAGAGGCACGCGCAGAGGGTGCCTTTCTGGCGATGCTGCAATGAAGCGGCACTCGGTATGAGCCCGCCGCACGCTGGGCAGAGGAGGGCAGAGGCGACCTCCAAAAACGGTTCATACGGACTCCGATTGAATCCAGCATTCTGCTGGGTGCCTCGCCTTTCCCATTACGACGTTTCAGAAGGGCGCAGAACCGTTTCCATTCCCGGTGCAACGTCCTTTTTTCGAGACTCGCTCTGCGGCGCCGCTGTTCCAGCCCGCTCGGTTGATCGGGGGCTTGGCAGCGAGGTCCTGAGGTGAAAGTCCGAGCAGTGCGAGGAGGAGAAAAATGGGTTCCGGGCGTGGAGTTGGCAATCCGGTTCTGTTCCGGATTGTGGGCGTTACAGACGGAATCCGTAGCCGTTCGCGGAAGGGAGAGAGGCGGACGCTGAACGCGGCAAGTCGTCACCCGCTTCTGGGCCGGGCACAGGCCAGTTCAGTCCTTGACCGCCCCGCTGGTCAGGCCGCTGATGACCTGACGGCTGGCGACGAGAAACACGATCACCAGCGGAATCACGGTGATCACGACAAGCATCATGATTGCGCCCCAGTCCACGTTGGCGTTGGTGGCGCCGCCGCCCAGCCGGCGCAGACTCAGCGGCAGGGTCAGGGTGTCGGGTTCACTGAGCTTCATGATCAGCGCGCCCTTGAAGTTGTTCCAGGCGCCCACGAACGTCACCACGCCCAGGGTGGCCAGAATGGGCCGGATCAGGGGCAACACGACCTTGCGGTAGATGCCGAATTCGGTGGCCCCATCGATGCGCGCGGCTTCAATCAGTTCGCGCGGCAGGGCCGAGGCGATGTACTGGCGCATCAGGAAGATGCCGAAGGCGTTCGCCATGCCCGGCACCCACAGGGCGCGCGGCTCGCCCACCCAGCCCAGCACGTTGTTCATGACCAGAAAGCTGGGAATATCCATGACCAGCGGCGGAATCAGCATGGTCGCCAGAATGAAGGCGAACAGCACCCGCTGGCCCCGGAAGCGGTACATGGCAAAGGCGTAGCCCGCCAGCGAGCAGAAGAAAAGGGTGGTAACAGTGGCCACCAGCGCGATGTACAGCGAATTCCAGAAGTGCCGCAGCGCCTTGCCGTCGGTGATCTGCAGCAGGCTGCGGAAGTTGTCGTCCAGGGCCGAGCCGAACCACAGGTGCGGCGGAAAGGCAAACACTTCCGAGCCCGGGTGCGAGGCCCACACGAACATCAGGTAAAAGGGCACCACCGACCCAAAACACACCAGCCCCACCAGCAGCCACAGGGGCAGGCGGCGCCAGCCGCGCAGGGACCGCCGGGGGCGGGCCACCACGGGCGCGGCGCGCACAGGGGTACTCGTCACCGCTCACCTCCGCGTGAAAACAGCAGGTTGTTCACCATGCTCAGGGCAAAAATCGCCAGGAACAGCAGCCAGCTCATGGCCGAGGCGTAGCCCAGATCCAGGTCGCGGAAGGCCGTGTTGAAGATGTGCATGGCTGTGGTCAGGCCCGCGCCGCCGCTGCCGCCGCCGTCATTGAGCAGCATGAATGGTTCCTCGAACAGCTGCATGTTGCCCACGATGGTGAGGGTGAAGGCGTAGAACATCATGGGCCGCAGCAGGGGCAGGGTGATGTACCAGAACTGCTGCCAGCGTCCTGCGCCGTCCACGGTGGCGGCCTCGTACACGTCCTCGCTGATGGCCTGCAGCCCCGAGAGGTACAGCACCACGTTCCAGCCCAGGTAGCGCCAGAACACCACTGCCGCCACCGAGTACGGCACCATGCCGGGGTCGCCCAGCCAGCGCACCGGGTCCAGGCCAAAGGCGCCCCGCGCGTAGTTCAGCAGCCCCAGCCGTTCGGAATACAGCGTGGCAAACACGATGGCAATGGCCACGGCGTTGGTGATGTACGGCAGAAACAGGATGGTGCTGAGTGTGCTCTGGTACCGGCGCAGGCTCTGGTGAATGACAAAGGCCAGCGGCAGCGCCACCAGATGCTGCGGCACGCCGGCCAGCAGGCCAATCCACACCGTGTTCTTCAGGGTCTGCCAGAACAGGTCCTGGGCCCCCAGGGCCAGCGCAAAGTTCTCGAAGCCCACGAACTTCCAGTTGCCCAGGCCGTCCAGGGGACTCCACAGATGAAACGCCAGGTACAGGCTGAACAGCAGCGGAAACAGCGCGAACACCAGAAACAGGATGAAAAACGGGCTGACAAACAGGTAGGGCGCGAAGCGCTGCTGCCAGCGGGTGTAACTGAAGCGGGCGCGGGGCCGGGCGGGCAGGCGGTATGACATGGGGGTCCTTGCGGGGGAAGGGCGGTGGAGGACGGGGTGCACAGAGACCACCTGCATCCTCCACCGGCCGAGAAGGTGCCGGGCGGGCGCTTACCGGGCGCGGCGCAGAATCTGGGCGCGGGCGTCCGAAAGGGCCTGCTTGATGTCCTTGCCCTTTTCCAGCACGTTGGTCAGCTCGGTCTGCACGATCTGGTCTGCCACCGAGTCGTACTTGTTCACGTCAATGGGCTGGGTCTTGGCGGCGGCGTCGCGCCACAGCACGCGCGCCTTCTGGCCGCCCAGGAAGTCCACCGGATCACTGAACACCTTGTTCTTCTGGGCCGCCACCAGCGCCGGGAAGGCGCCGTTGTCCTCGAAGGCCGCGATCTGCGAACTCTGGTTCATGGTCATGAACTTGATGAACTCCCAGGCCCACTGCTTATTTCTGGCCTTGCTGGGAATGCCGTAGAAGGTGCCGCCCCACGAGGCAAAGGAGCGCTCCGGGAGGTTCTGCACGCGCCACAGCCCCTTGGTTTCCGGGGCCATCCAGTTCTGCAGGGCGCCCTGCAGCCACGCGCCGGAAAACTGCGTGGCCACCGTGCCCTTTTTAAAGGCGTCGTACCACTCGTTGGTCCACTCGCCCACCTTGGCGTCCAGCCCCGCGTCCCGGATCTGCTTGCTGAGGGTAAAGGCGCGCACGAACCGGGCATTGTCCGGGCCCACCAGCAGGTTGTTGGCCTTGTCGAAGTAAATGCCTTCGCCGCTTTTCAGGTTCGTGCGGATGATGATCCCGTATACCGAGGCCGCCGTGTTCACGAGGTACGCGCCGGTCTTGGCCTTGATGGTCTTGCCGGCGGCAATGTAGGATTCCCAGGAGCGCTGCATATTCACCGGGTTCACGCCCGCCTTGTCCAGCACGTCCTTGCGGTAGAAGAAGGTGCCGGGGCCAATGTCGGTGGGCATGGCGATAAAGCGCCCGTCGCTGCTGGTGGCCTGCGCAATCGTAAAGGGCGTGAACAGCTTCTTGGAGGCGGCGGCGTTGTAGGGCGCCTTGTTCAGGTCCTCCAGGCCCTGCCCCTCGGCAAATTTGGCCACGTAGCCCACCTCAATGGCCATCACGTCCGGCAGGCCCTGGCCAGTGGCCAGCGCGGTAGTCATGGCGTTGTGGTGGTCGGCGTACTGCTGCGCCTGCATGTTGATGGTTACATTGGGGTATTTCTTCTGCCACGCGGGCAAAATCGCCTTGATCGAGCTGTCCAGGCTGGGAAAGACCGCCACCGTCAGGGTGACCTTTTCCTGGGCGCTCGCCTGACCCAGCAGCAGGGCGGCGGCGAGAGCGGACACGAGACCTTTCTTCATAGAAACCTCCAGAGGTTATGAAAGCGCTTTCAGAATGAGGGGAAAGAAGGGGCCAGTGGGCCCGCAGCCGGGGAAGGGGGAAGCTAACCCGCAGGGCCCGTCATGACGGCCTCCGGGGCGGGGCAGTGGAGTCCCGCACCACCAGTTCGGGGGTAAACACGTGCCGCTGCGCCGGCTGGCCGTCCAGCAACTTCAGGGCCTCGTGCGCGGCACTCACGCCAATGTCGTAGATGGCCTGACGCACAGTGGTCAGGGGTGGGGTCATCAGGCGGGAGGTCACCACATCGTCAAAGCCGGTCAGGGACACGTCGTCGGGCACGCGTCGCCCGGCGCGGTACAGCGCCAGCCGGGCGCCCAGGGCCATCTGGTCGTTGGCACACACCAGCGCCGTGAAGGGCAGGCCCGTGGCCAGCAGCCGCTCGGCCGCGCCCTGCCCACCGTCTTCAAGGTAGTGGCCCACCTCCATCAGCGCGGGCGGGGGCGTCAGGCCCGCCTCGTGCAGGCAGCTCAGAAAGGCGGCCTTGCGCGCCATGGCGTCACTCTGGCGCTCGGCCCCGCTGATGTAGGCGAACTGGCGGTGCCCCAGCGAGAGCAGGTGCTGCGCAATCAGGCGCATGCCCAGGGCGTTGTCCAGCACGATGCAGCTTTCGCCCAGCCCCTGCACCTCGCGGCCCACGGCGATAATGGGCACGCGCTGGGCCAGGGGGCGCAGCACCTCGTCGTCCACGATGCCGCCCAGCAGAATCACGGCGTCCACCCGGCGGGCCAGCAGCACGTTCAGGGCTTCCTGCTCGCGTTCGGTGCGCCACTGCCCGCTGATGACGATGGGATGGTACGGCGTGTCGTTCAGCGCCGCTTCAATGCCGGCCAGCGCCTCGCCGTAAAAGGTGGAATGCAGACTGGGCGTGACCACCCCGATGGTGAGGCTGCGCCCCCCCGCCAGCGCCTGCGCCTGCGGGTTGGGCCGGAAGTTCAGCCGCGCAATCACCGCTTCCACCCGCACCCGTTTGTCCGGCGCCACGTTGGCGGTGCCGTTCAGAATGCGTGACACCGTGCTGGGCGAAACGCCCGCTTCACGCGCCACTTGGGCCAGGGTCACTGGTTCGAGCACAGCCTGCTCCTTTTGCGCGCAGACACCGCTGTCTGCCGCAGAACACCTTGAGAGATAGCGGCAGCGTAGTCCTCTTTGAAAGCGCTGTCAAGACGGCAGAGTGAAGCGCCAGGTGGTGGGTGGCCGGGGCGGCAGGCCACACCGTTCAGCGCAGCGCCGTGAACCAGGCCGGCCCCCGTCAGTGCGGCGTATTACAGTCGCCCTATGCAGCACGACCTCACCCTCTCGGCTGGCCCGTACACCCTGCGCCCCCTGCAGGAGGGCGACATTGCGCCGCTGCTGGCCCTGGCGCAGGCCAGCGCCCACGAATACGCGCAGATGGTCACGCCGCCCACCCTGGCGCGCTACTACGCAGCGGCGCTGCAGGCCGGGGACCAGCAGCCCTTCGTGGCCCTGGTGAACGGCGAGTATGCCGGCGCCACCCGCTACATGGAGATGCGCCCCGCGCAAAAACGCCTGGAAATTGGCAGCACGTGGCTGGCCCCGGCCTACATGCGCACGCCGGCCAACCGCACCTTCAAGCGCCTGCTGCTGGCCCACGCCTTTGAGGTGCTGGGCATGCGGCGTGTGGAGATCAAGACCGACCTGCTGAACACCCGTTCGCAGCAGGCCATTGAGGAGCTGGGGGCGGTGCGCGAGGGGGTGCTGCGCCAGCATATGCCGCGCCAGGACGGCACCCAGCGCGACACGGTGATGTATTCCATTGTGGCGGCCGAGTGGCCTGCGGTCAGGGCGCGGCTGGAGGGATCGGCACGCAGGTGACCGTCTCGGTGCCGGGAATGAGCTGAACTTGGCAGGGCGGCGCGCCGGGGTCCTCCTCGGTGGCCTGCACGGTCTGCGGCGCGCTGAATTCCGGCACCAGGGCCCAACCCTCGTCGTCGGTGGTGGGGTCGCCCTTGAGGGCCAGCCGGGCGTATTTCAGCGGCGTGCCGTCCGGGCGCAGCAGCCGCACCCAGGCAAAGCGCGCAAAGTTGCCGGTCCAGTCCAGCACGGTCACGCCGTAGGGCGACAGGCTCAGGGTGCGGCCATCCTCCTGCACGCTGACCGTGACCGGCAACTGCTCGAAATCCGGGGCCACAGCCGCCACGCGCGTGCCGCTGGCCAGCAGCACCAGGGCGTCGCCCCGGCGGTCGGTGACCACCGGCACGCCCCCCACCACCAGCGGCACGCCGGCCACGCCGGTCCGCACCAGGACCCCGGGGCCAGTTTCGGCGGCTGTGAGGTACAGCTGACCCCCCACCAGGGCGGCCCCCACGCTGCCCGAGACCCGCGCCTCGCCCGTGGTGGACAGCTGCGCGGCGGCGCGGCCCTGGCCCACGTACTGGTAGCCCACTGTGGCGGCGCGCGCCGCGCCGCTGCCCACCACCACCCCGGCATTCAGGGTGTGTTCGGGGGCCAGCTGATAGACCGCCCGGGTTTCCAGCAGCGTGCTGCCGTTCTCGGCGGTGGCGGCGGCGTTCAGGCCCAGTCTGGGCGTGGGGGTCCAGGTGGCGCTCAGGGTGGCCCGCCAGCCCAGCTGCCCCGCGTTGGTGCTCACGGCGGCGCCCAGGGCCACGCTGAGGTCGGCGCTGAATTTGCGGCTGGCGCTCAGGCCCAGTTCGCCGCGCGCCGCGCCCGGGGTGGCCTGCGCCCGCAGGCCCAGGCTGGTGCCGCGCGCACTCCAGCCCACCTGCCCCGAAACCGAGGCCGCGCGCAGGTCCAGCGGCGGCACCACCGCGCCTGCGCCAAAGCGCCACTCGCCCCGGGCCCAGGTGGCGTCGCCACTGAGCAGCAGCCGGGTGCGGGTGGCCGAGTCGTACTGCACCCCAAAGCCGGTGTTCAGGTCGGTCACCACGTAGCGCGCCGAGGCCTTGAGCTGCTGGCGGGCCGTATCGGCGTCCAGTTCGGCACTCAGGCTCCACGCGTCGTTCAGGCCGTACACAGCGGTGGCCTGCGCAGCCGGGCGGGTGCCGCGCAGCCCCGCCTGGGCCCGCACGGCCAGGGCCTGCGCCGTCACCTGAATGTCGGCGGCCGTGTAGGTCACGCGCTCAAAACGCGTGCCGGTGGCGTCGCGGATGCGCAGTTCTACCGTCCCGGCCGGCAGATCCAGCGGCAGGTTCCGGATGGTCAGGGTGCCGGCCGCCGCGTTCAGGCGCGGCACCTCCACGCCGGGCACGCGCAATTCCACCTCGGCGTCCAGCGGCAGGGCCAGGACCAGCTGCGGCAGGCGGTAGGCACGCACACTGCCGAAGGTCACGGTCAGGCCGCTGATCTGTTCGTCGGCCAGCCGCACCGGGCCGCCCGCCACCCGGACCGCGTAGGCGGCGACCTCTACCGACAGGTTGTCGCGCACCTGATACGCGGCGCTGAGTTGCCCCTGCCACGCGGTGCTCAGGCCCTGGCCCCCGGCTTCGCCCAGCTGGGCCCCCAGGGCGAGGCGGCCGTTCTGATAGCCGGCACGCACGGCCGCGCTGTGGGTCAGCACCGCCGGCTGACCGGCCTCGCCGGGGCGGCGCGCCGCCTCGCCCTGCACGCCCAGGGTGGTCACGGGCAGGGTGGGCAGCACTTCGGCCTCCGGGGGGCGCACCTGCCCCAGGTCCAGGGTGTTGTTGGGCAGCAGTTCGGTGCGCCCACCCACGCTGAGGGTCAGCTCGCCCGGGTCAAAACGCACCTCCAGCGCGGCGTTCAGCCGCACGAAGTCCTGGTCGTCGCAGCGCACGCGGGCGTCGGCGTACCCGGCCTCCGCCTCGCGCAGCACCCCCGGCGAGAGCCACACGCGCTCGCCGTCGATCAGGGCCAGGGCGCCGCCCCGGGCCTGCCCCGCCACGGCCACCTCCACAAAGGTCTG
Source organism: Deinococcus arcticus (assembly GCF_003028415.1). NCBI lineage: Bacteria > Thermotogati > Deinococcota > Deinococci > Deinococcales > Deinococcaceae > Deinococcus > Deinococcus arcticus. The sequence continues at coordinate 59,440 of NZ_PYSV01000004.1, read as the reverse complement.
CGGCAGGGCGCAGGGTTCAGGCTCGGCCTGCGCCTGGGCGCCCGCGTGGCCCAGGGCCAGCGCGGCAGCCAGCCACAGGGCCGCGCCCGGCCGGCGGCGCTCAGGGCAGGCGCAGCGGTTCACGCCGCTCCTCGCCGTTCATGTCGGTATACACCAGTTCGGCGGCCCCGGGCAGGGCGTCCAGCGTCAGCGGCAGGGTGAGGGTGCTGCTGCCCAGCACGGCGGCATTGCCCAGGCTCAGGCGCGCGTCACCGGCCACCACAGTCACGTCACGCAGGGTCAGGTGCCGGTTGCCGGCGTTGGTCAGGTCCAGCACCACCTTGTCGCCCTGCAGGCGCAGGCTGTAGCTCATTTTCGGGGTGCTGCCCGCCGGGGCCACGTACACCGGCATGGACACCTGCACCAGCTGGCGCAGGGTCAGGCCCACGTTGCCCTCGCTGCTCTGCTGGGTGGCCACCTCGGCGGTGGGCACCTGCCGCACAAAGACGCGGTAGGCCAGTTCCTCGCCCCCCGCCTTTTTCAGCAGGCCCACCCGAATCACCTGGCTCTTGCCGGGTTCCAGGGTGAACTGCGCCGGATTGACCACCACGTCGCGCGTGGAGCTGTACACATGCTGGCCGTTTTCAGTGCTCCATCTGCGGATCTCCACCTGAAAGGTCATGGGCACGTCGCCGGTGTTATCCATGCGCACCTGCGCGGTGTTGGTGCGCGCCGGGTCCATGTTGAAGGCGGTGGGGGACAGGGCGAAGGTCTGGGCGCCGGCCACACCCAGCAGGCACAGCAGCGTCCACAGCAGAAAGCGAATCATGGCAGGTCTCCAGCAGGGTCCAGCGCCTCGGCGCGGACCGAAAGTAGGGTCGAGTAGTCGCCGCCGGCCAGATTCAGCTGCCCGGGCGGCACCAGCACTTTCAGGGTAAAGGTGCGCCGTCCCACCACATTCAGGTCGGCGGGCCAGTCGGTCAGCAGGGCCTGGGCGGTGGCGGCCCCCGACTGCAGCGTCAGGGGCGCGCGCGGGCCGCGCAGGGGACCATCAGGCGTGCTCAGGCTGACCGCAAAGCGCCCCGGTGGGCAGGCCACCGTGACCTCCAGCTGCCCCTGCGCCCCCACCGGAAAGCGGTAGGGCTCTATCAGCGCCGCCACGCGAATCTCGCAGCGGGGAACCGGGGAGCCGGGGGTGGCCTGGGCCACTGAAAACAGCGTGCCCCCTATCAGGGCCGGCAGCAGCGCAGCGGGCAATCTGAACAACGCCATCATCTCCTTCTACGGCGAAGCAACCTGACCTCTGGATGGGGTCAGGTTGCCCGGCGCCGAATGCTTACTCGTCGTAGTTGAAGCTGACCACCAGGTTGCCGGTGTAGTTGCCGCCCGGGACCGACCACGCGGTGTTCAGGTCGCTGCCGGCGCCGCCCAGCTTGAAGGTCACGAGGCGCTCGTAGTACTGGTAGGTCATGGTGTTGCCGTTGCCCATGTTGCGGTTCATGGTGCCGGTGATGCCGTTGGTGACCGCCATGGTCCAGGGGTTGGTGGCGCTCCAGGCCCCGCCCTTGATCTGGAAGCTGTAGGGCTGACCGCCGCCGCTGGTGTCGCGGGTCATGGTGATGTCGGCAATGGGGGCAATCGTCAGGGCGGTGCGGTGGTTACAGTCCACGCCCAGCGCGCGGATGGCGGGGGTGGTGACGTTGCGCACGGCGCTGACCACGCCGCCGCCCAGGGTGTTCAGGTTGACCGCGCTCCAGGTGCGGCTCAGGCCAGCGGCGCCGTTGTACTCGGGGTTGGTGTAGCCCGTGATGCACACGTTCTGCACGCGCATGTTCAGCGGCGTGGTCTGGGTACCGGCCACGTTGGCGGCGGCGGCGGTGCTTGCGGTCAGGCCCAGGGCCAGCAGTGCAATCTTCCTCATGATCTTCCCTCCGGGGTGTGGGGGCCTGGGGTGCAGGCCAGCGGTGATAGGTGGGGTGCCTGTCGCGCAGGGCCGGCCGGTCGGACCCCCGCTGAATGACGGCAACTTGGCGTTCCGGCTCAGGTCACGGATGGGAAGGGACGCTCCCCAGCACCTCCGATCCGTTTCCTGTGCCCTCAATGTAAAAAACCCCACGTTAACGGGGCGTTAACCTAAAAAAAGACGGCTCAGAGCCGGAAAATCGCCTGTCTATTGTTCCGGGCGCAGCAGCGGATAGGGATTGATGGCGCCCCCCGCGGTGTAGATGCCGTAGTGCAGATGAGGCGGCGTGCCGCGCGCGTTGCCGCTGTCGCCCACAAAGCCCACCACGTCGCCAGGCTGCACCCAGTCGCCGCGTTTCAGGTTGGGATAGCGTTCCAGGTGGGCGTAGTAATGGCGCTGCCCGGCCGGGCCCAGCACGGTCACCGTGCGCCCGCCCAGGCCATTGGGCCCCACGTTCAGCACCAGGCCGCGCGTGGTGGCCTGAATGGGCGTGCCGCGCGCGGCAAAGATGTCAATGCCCTCGTGGCGGCGCCCGCCGCTGCGGGCCGCGCCCCAGGTGTCTTCAAAGCGCTGCCCCGGCAGCGGGTTGGGCAGACTGCGCGCCGCCGGTGCCGGGGCCGCCAGCAGGGCGGAAACCCGCCGCGTCTGTTCCAGCACCGGCCACAGCCACCACAGGGCGCCGGCCAGCACCGCCAGCACCGCCCCCCACCACAGCACCCTTCGCATGCCGCCCAGCATGGCGCCCGGGGCCGCCGGGTAAAACCAGCAAAAGTTGCAGTGTGCCGCCGGGCGGGGGCGCCCAGCACGCGGCGCGCTAGAGTGGCCGGATGCCTGTGGCCCCTCCCTCTGCCCACCTGTGGACCCTCCCGGGTGGCCTGCGCCTGGCCTTTGAGCGCCGCCGCAGCCCCGGTTTTGCCTTTGATCTGCGCCTGCCGGTGGGCAGTGCCCACGACCCGGTGGGCCTGGAAGGCGCGGGCGGCGTGCTGGAAGAGTGGCTGTTCAAGGGCGCCGGGGGCCGGGGCGCGCGCGCCCTGCAGGACGCCTTTGACGATCTGGGTGTGCGCCGGGGCGGCGGCGTGGGCCCCGAGGCCACCCGCCTGAGCGTGAGCGGCCTGCAGGCCGACCTGGGCGCGGCCCTGGCCCTGTGCGCCGACGTGCTGATGCGCCCCGAACTGCCGGAAGCCGAGCTGCCGGTGCTGACCGATCTGGCCCGGCAGGACCTGGAGAGTCTGGCCGACAGCCCTGCCGATCAGCTGGCCGTGCGCGCGCGCGAGGTGACCTTTCCGCGCCCGGCCGCCTCGCCGTTTGCTGGTTACGCCCACCCGGTCAGCGGCACCGTGGGGGGGCTCCTGGCGCTCACGCCCGGCGCCCTGCGCATGCACCTGGAGCGCTACGGCCAGGCGGGCGCCGTGCTGGGTGTGGTGGCCGACCTGCCCCCCGAAGGCGTGCTGGCCCTGGTGCAGGCCACGCTGGGCAAGCTGCGCACCGGCCACGCTGACGCGGTGCCAGTGGCCTTTGCCCACGGCGCCCGCGCCCACGTGCCCAACGAGGATGCTGAGCAGACCCACCTGAGCCTGCTGGCCCCCGGGGTTCCGCCTCAGAGCCCGGACTGGTTGTCCTGGCAACTGGCCCTGAACGCCCTGTCGGGCGGCAGCGCCAGCCGCCTGTTTCACGCCGTGCGCGAGGAACGCGGCCTGGCCTACGCGGTCAGCGCGGGGCCCGTGGTTCTGGGGGCCGAGGGGTTCCTGAGCGTGTATGCCGGCAGCACCCCCGCCCGCGCCGCCGAGACCCTGGCCGTGGTTCACGAGGAACTGGCGCGCCTGTCCCAGGGCCTGACGCCGGCCGAATTTGAGCGCGCCCGCGCCGGGCTGGCCACCAGTCTGGTGTTCGGCGCCGAGAGCCTGCGCGGCCGGGCCCACGCGCTGACGCGCGATGTGGCGCTGTTTGGCGGGGTGCGCGCGGTGGCGGGCCTGCGCGCGGCGGTGCAGGCCCTGACGCTGGCGCAGGTCAACGCCTTTCTGGCCGACTATCACCCCATCCAGGGCGCCGCCGTGGTGACCCTGGGCCCCGGCACCCCCCTGTCCCTGGAACTCACCCATGCCTGAGCCTGTTTCCCCTCTGTCTCCCCTGATTCGCCACACCCTGCCCGGCGGCCTGCTGCTGCTGCTGGAGCCCGACCCCGAGGCCCAGACCGTGGCCGCCGGCTACTTCGTGCAGACCGGCAGCCGTGAAGAGGCTGACGCTGAGCGGGGCGCCAGCCACTTTCTGGAACACCTGCTGTTCAAGGGCAGCGAGCGGCTGGGCGCCGCCGAACTGAACGCCCGCCTGGACGAACTGGGCGGGCAGGTGAACGCCTTTACCAGCGAGGAGGCCACCGTGTACCACGCCGCCACCCTCCCCGAGCAGACGGGCGCCCTGCTGGAGACCCTGACCGAACTGATGCGCCCGGCCCTGCGGGCGGCCGACGTGGAGACCGAGCGCGGCGTGATTCTGGAAGAGATTGCCATGTACGCCGACCAGCCTGCTGCCCGGCTGGCCGATGAACTGCGCGCCGACTACTGGGGCCCGCACGCGCTGGGCGCGCCGATTCTGGGCACGCCTGAAACCGTCGGGGCCCTGAACGCGGCCACCCTGGCCCGCCACCACCGCGAGCGCTACGGGGCCGGGCGGGTGGCCCTGGTGATGACCGGGCAGTTTGACCCCGCACAGGTGCGGGTCTGGGCCGAACAGAATCTCCAGGACTGGCCTGCCGGGCGGCCGGCCCCCCCCCTGGTGCCCGCCGTGCCTGTCTGGCCGGAGGGCGTGCGCGTGCTGCCCGACCCGGCCCTGAGCCGCGTGCATGTGGCCAGCGCCTGCCCCGGCCTGGGCACCGCCCACCCGCTGCGCGAGGCCGCGCAGGTGCTGGCCGATCTGATCGGCGGCGAGAACGGCGCCCTGTACTGGGCCCTGGTGGACACCGGGCTGTGCGACAGCGCCGACCTGGGCCATCTGGACTACCAGGACGCAGGCACCTTTGAAGGGGGCTTGACCTGCGACCCTGAGCGCGCCCCCGAGGCCCTGGCGATCTACCGCCGGGTGCTGCGGACGGCCGCTGACCTGATCACCCCGCCGGCGGTGCGCCGCGCCGCGCGCAAGCTGGCGGTCGGCACCCTGCTGCGCGCCGAAACCCCGCAGGGGCGCCTGTTCACCCTGGGCCTGGAACACCTGGGCACCGGCTGCACGCCCGACACAGCGCAGCTGGTGGCGCGCTACGAGGCCGTGACCGTGGAGGCCGTGCAGGCGGTGCTGGCCCAGTGCCCACTGGAGCGCCTGACCGTGGTGGTGCTGGGGCCGGTGGATTCGGTCTGAATCGGTGGGCGCCGGGATCTTAAGTCGCTCGCTGCCAAGCCCCCGATCAACCGAGCGGGCTGGAACAGCTGCGCCGTAGAGCGAGTCTCGAAAAAAGGACGTTGCACCGGGCGTGGAGACTGTTCGGTGCTCTCCTACAAAGTCCTAACGTGAGGGGCAACGTCCTTAGGCCCGGGGCAGCCAGGGAAAGCGCCCCAGCAGATAGATCATCACCAAGGCTTCCTGGGTGGGCGCCGTGCCGATAACCTCGTATTCGCTGTGGCCTCCTGGGCGCAGCAGGCTGAAGCCACCGTCCGTCTCCACGATCACGGGAAGGGGTTCGCCCGAGGGGGCCCGCCTGATGTGGCGCTCAGTCCAGCCCGTTGCAGTGGCGTAGGCGGCCAGCTGCCCGGCGGTCACGGGAAAGGCCCGGCGATAGTCCTCATCGCTGAGCGCCGACCAGGGTCCGGCGCCCACGCCGTAGAGCTGCGCCGCCGTCCAGCCGGGATCGGGCCCATTCAAAAGGGCCTCGCAGGCTTGCGTTTCATCCAACTGCCGCCTGAGCTGCAGTGGGCGCGCCGGGCGCAGGTTGGGCAGACGGCACTGGGTCCGCCCCACGCTCAGGGTCACTGGTCCTGCCGGCAGCAGCCGGGGTAGCCGGGCCGTCAGGTCGTACCACCGCTCGGCGCTTTCCAGCGTGAGCTGACAGGCACAGAGGCGCAGCGGCAGGGGTGAGTGGTGGGGCACATGCAGCCAGAGCTGCACCTCCTGGGGCCCCAGCGAGGAGGAGGGCGGGACCTGAAGGCGCAGCTGCACCTCTTCGCCCAGCTGCGGCGACGCGGTGACCAACCGCAGCCGGCAGCGCGACCGGGGCGGCGCAGGGCGCGGGGCCGGCACTGGACGGTGGGCCTCACGCCAGGCCCCCCAGCCCACGCCCAACAGTCCCAGCCCAAGGGCTGCCCAGGCCAGCGGCGTGCCCGGCTCTGTCAGCACGCCGGCGCTGCCCAGCGCCCCCAGCCCAATGCCGCCCCTGAGCACTGTGTCCAGACGGGCCCCCTCAACAGGCCCCCTCAACAGGCCCAGGTGCGGCGACCTGTCTGGACGGCTGGGTCTGGGCCCCCTGAACAGGCGGCCCGGTCTCAGCGCGTCTGCTCATAGGGCCGGCTGGCTGCCACAGGCCCGGGCCGGGGCCCAAAGGTCAGTTCGGCGTGGCCGGGCACGGCCTTGGCCGCAAATTCGTGCAGGCCCAGGCGGTCGGGGGCTTCCAGGTGGTAGCGGAAGTTCCACAGGTAATGCTGAATGACGCGCTCGGGCAGGCCCAGGCGCGGGGCGTGGCGGCGGGCCACGGCGGCGAGGTGCCCAATGCCCTCGCGACGGGCCTCGCGCATGGCCTGAATCAGCTCGGGGGGTGGGGGGTTGTCCTTGCGGTAGGCCCACACGGCGAAGGTAAAGGGGTGCCCGGTCAGGTCAAACCACGCGCAGGCCAGGTCCGTCACGGTGATGCCCCGGCCGGTGTTGGGCAGGCTGGTCATGGTGGTCCGGGCCGTCAGGGGGCCCACCACGCCGTACCACTCACGCAGGGCGCTGTCACCAATGCGCAGCACCCCGTCGTAGCCCTGGCCCAGCAGGGTGCCGGCGTCGCCCTCGGCGCGTTCCAGCACCGGGCTCAGGCCGCGTTCGCGCAGCAGCACTTCCAGCAGCGCCACACTCATGGCCGACTGCGCGGTCAGGGCAATGCGGCGCAGCTGATGCAGCGGTCGCGTGTGAAACAGGTTCACCGAATACACCGGCCCCAGCACCGCCACGCTGAAATCCGGCAGGGCTTCCAGAGTGTCGGCGTTGCGAATGAACTCCACCGCGCTGATGTTGGCGATATCCACCCGCCCCGAGAGGAGCGCCGCGTTCATCTCGGTGGGCACGCCCGTGATGGCGGTGACCCCGGGGGGCAACACCAATGTGTCCAGAATGGGGGCCACATTGGTGTAGTGAATCCAGCCGGCGCGGTAGGTCATGGGCGTCACCAGAAATCCAGAGGGTCAGGGCGCTGCTCGTCGTTAAAACCGTGCTGCAGGAGGTCTGCGGAAGTGACCTGCACGGGTGCAGCAGGCCACACAGCAGCCACGATTTGAAGAAGAAGCTCCGTGGCTTTCCGCCTCACCTCGCTCCCGGCCCCACCCACAGAAAGATAAGCCTGTAAGAGCTGCTTGCCAGACTCACCCTGTTCTTCCAATTTGAGGTAGAGCAGCCCTTCCTCCAGCACACCGCTTTCCTGGGCCTGGATGGCTTCAATGCCGCGCCGGAACAACAGGGCTTGTGGCCCGGTCTCCGTAAAGAAACCGGCAGACGAGAACTCGCGCAGCGGGGTGCCGAAAGCGGCCTCAAGTGCCTGATTGAAGCCTCGCATGTCGTCCGCCAGTCCGGCTTCCGCCGAACAGTACCTCTGGACATCCAGAACAGACTGAATCAAGTTTTCGCGTGTGTAGATCATGCTGGCCACCGCGCCCGGCGCGCTCTTGCTCTCACGGCACCACCTGTACGCTCACCGCCTGCCACTGGCCTTCACGCCGGGCGTACACGCGCAGGAAGCTCTGCACACGCTCGCCGCCGGCGTACAGGGTGCCCCGGGTAATGGCTGCGTCGCCGTACACGCGGCTGGCGTGGCGCTCGAAGATCAGATCCCGGGGCGGGGTGCGGTTCATGTTGGCCAGCAGATTGGCCTTGAAGACGGCTGTGCCGTCGGGGAAAAAGGCCAGCCAGTCGTCGGCCAGCACGCCGGCCATGCGCGCCGGGTCGCCGTGGTGGTAGGCAGCGTTCCAGGCGTCGTCCAGCGCCAGAACGGCGTCCATTTCACTGCTCATGGCCTAGTCCGCCGCTTCCGCGCTGCGGGGAAAGGTGGCCAGTTCGTGGTAGTAGGCGTCGCGCAGCACCGGCACGCGCCCGGCGTGCTGAATCATGCGGATCATGCCCGCCTGCGACAGCGCCATGGGGCTGGTGGCCCCGGCGGCGTGGGCAATGTGCTCTTCCTGAATGGTGCCGTCAATGTCGCTCACCCCCCAGTCCAGGCTCACCTGCGTCAGCTCAGAGCCGATCATCACCCAGTAGCCCTTGATGTGCGGAAAGTTATCCAGGTAAATGCGCGCCACGGCGAGGTTGCGCAGGTCGTCCAGGCCGGTGGTGAAATCGGTCTTGCCCAGGTTCTGTGCCAGCGTGTTGCCCAGTGGCTGAAAGGCCAGCGGAATAAAGGCGTGAAAGCCGCCGCCGTGGCGGGCCAGCGAATCGTCCTGCAACTCGCGCAGGCGGTGCATGTGGTCCAGGCGCTCTTCCAGCGTTTCAATGTGCCCGTAGAGCATGGTGGCGTTCGTGCGCATGCCCAGCGAATGGGCCTCTGCGTGAATCTGCAGCCACTTCTCGGCCTTGACCTTGTTTTTTGCCACCTGCTTGCGCACCCGGTCGGCAAAAATCTCGGCGCCGCCGCCGGGCATGGCCGCCAGCCCGGCCGCCTGCAGCTCACGCAGCACCTCCAGGGTGGGCTTCTTGCTGACCTTGCTGAGGTGCTCGATTTCAGCGGCCGTGAACGCCTTGACCTGCAACTCCGGGTACGCCTCGCGCAGCCCGCGCACCATCTGCGGGTAAAAGGCCCAGGGGTGGTTGGGGTGGTGCCCGCTGCTCATGTGCAGTTCGGTGATGCCCGGCAGGTAGCGCTGGCCCACCTGCGCGACCACCTGTTCGGGGCTGTAGTCCCAGGCGCGCGCCTCGCCCTTGCGCGCGGCAAAGGCGCAGAAGGTGCAGCCCACGTAGCAGATGTTCGTGAATTCCAGCCGCATGGAGTGCACGAAATACACCCTGTCGCCGTGCAGCGCCCGCTTGCGCCAGTCGGCCAGGCGCATCAGGGTGTTCAGGTCGCGCGTTCTGAACAGCTGCATGCCTTCGTCAAAGCTCAGTCGGGCCCCGGCCTCGACCTTCTCGGCAATGGGGGCCAGCGCCGGATCAGAGAGCCACTTCATGGCGGCAGCATACGCGCTGATCAGGACTGAAAATGTCCCCCTGCCCCCGGGGGCGTTCACCGGGGGCGCGGCGCCGGGGGGGCGGGCTGCGTGCCACAATAGGGCCCAAGGTGATCACCTCCACCACCGACGCGCAGCGGCAGATCGCCCGGTACCGCTCCCTGGTGCAGGTCACGGCGGCCCTGGCCCGCCACGCGCGCACCCCGGACCTGCTGCGCACCATGCACGTGGAGGTGCAGCGGCTGTTTGCCATGCCCGTGACCCTGCTGGCCCGGCGCACGCCAGGCGGCGGCTGGCACTGCCTGACCCTGGAAAGTCACAACATGGCCGAACAGGTGCTGGCCCCCCGCCGCGACGGGCTGCTGGAGCGGGTGCTGGGCGGCACGCTGCGCCTGGAGAACGATCTGCCGGCCTACCTGCAGCGCGAGGGGCTGGGCGTGGTGCGCGTGCATTACCGCCACGATCTGCCGCACACCATGTCCTGGATGGGCGTGCCGCTGCAGGTGGGCCACGAGGACATTGGCGTGCTGTCGGTGCAGAGTTACGACCTGCACGCCTTTGGCCCCGAGGACCTGGAATTTCTGGAACTGCTGGGCATCCACCTGAGCGTGGCCCTGGAAAATGCTGCTCTGCACGAGCAGATTGAACGTGAAGCGCGCACCGATCCCCTGACCGGGCTGGCCAACCGCCGCCACTTTACCGAGCAGGTGGAGGCGACCCTGCGCCGCACCGCCCGCGGCGAGCCCTGCACGCTGGCGGTGCTGGATGTGCAGGAATTCAAGGCGTTCAACGACACCTATGGGCATCTGGCGGGCGATCAGGTGCTGGAGGGGCTGGCGGCGCTGCTGCGCAACCTGGGCGAGGGCAGCAGCGCCTTCCGGCTGGGTGGCGACGAGTTTGCCGCGCTGCTGCCTGTAGACCGCGCCGGCGCCGAAGCGCAGGTAGACGAGTTTCTGGCGTGCGTGGCGGCGGCGCCGTGGCCGGTGCCAGCAGCGCCGCGCGTGAATGTGGGGCTGGCCCCGGTTTGGCCCGGGGCCACCCTGAGTGACTGGCTGCGCGAGGCCGACGCCCGCATGTACCGCGCCAAGCGGCGGCGCACGCACCGGCTGGACGGGGCCGGCTGAGCGGCCCTGTTCAGCTGGCCAGAATCCACCCCGGCCCACGCCGGAACCCCGGCCGGCTGCGCTACGCTGAAAACATGACCCGCAGGAGTGATCCGGCAGAGACAGAACAGCCCGGCGAACGCTGGATCGTGGATGGCCTGGAAGCCACGCCGCGCGGCCCGGTGGCGCGGCTGGAGCGCCCGGACGGCCAGACGGTGACCCTGCCCCTGACCGGGTTGCCGGACGGACTGCAGGAAGGCGACGTGCTGGCCCTGCGCGAGGGCCCCGACGGCGCCCGCCTCGTGCGCCTGCCCGCCGAGATCGCCGCACGCCGCGCCCAGGCCCAGGCCCGGCTGGACGCCCTGAATGAAGCGGGGCGCGGGGCCCTGCCGCTGGGTGACGACGGGGAGATGACCCTGTGAGCGGCGCGGGCCAGGGGGGCAAGGCGAAGGGAGCGGCCCCAAAGAAACCCGCCTCCAGAAAGGCGGCGGCCCCTGCCGGCACGGCTGGCCGAAAGGCGAGCCCCAGGGCAGCCAGATCCCAGCGCCCGGGCCGCGCCGCCCGGACCCGGGGCCCGGCCCCTTCAGACGTGCTGGGCGTGCTGGTGCTGCTGGCCACCGTGGGGCTGGCCGCCTGCGGCTGGATGCGCCAGCAGGAGGGGGGCGGCGCCGCCGGGGGCGGAGGGGCGCCCACCACGGCCCCGGTGGGCGGCGAGGTGGTCATCCGTTTTCTGGACGTGGGCCAGGGTGACGCCATTCTGGTGCAGAGCCCCGAAGGCAAGACCCTGCTGATTGACGGGGGCCGCAGCGCTGAGCGGATGCGCGAGCACCTCAAAGCCCTGGACGTGAGCCGGCTGGACCTGATGGTGGCCACCCACGCCGACGCCGACCACATCGCTGGCCTCGTGCCAGCGGCGGCCCTGAAGCCGCGTGTTTTCATCAACAACGGCCTGGGCGGCAGCACCCAGACCTGGGAGCGGCTGGTCGCGGCGCTGCAGGAGGCGGGCGCCACCTTTACCAAGGCCAGCAACCAGACGGTGAATCTGGGCAGCGTGAAGCTGCGCGTGGTGGCCCCGCCCCCCGGGCTGGGTGACGACCAGAACGAGAACAGCGTGGGCATTGCCCTGCAGTTCGGTGAGTTCCGCGCCCTGATGACCGGCGACAGCGAAACGCCCGCCACCGAGGGCTGGCTGGCCCAGGAACGCGACGACCTGCAGGGGCCATTTCAGGTGTACAAGAGCATTCACCACGGGGCGGCCAACGGTGACAGCGCCGCGTGGCTGGCGAACGTGCGCCCCGAAAACGTGGTGATCAGCGTGGGCACGCCCAATTCCTACGGGCATCCCACCAGGAAGGTCCTGGACCTGTACCGGCAGGCGGGCGCGCGGGTGTACCGCACCGACCGCCAGGGCACTGTGACCTTCCGGGGCCGCGCCGACGGCACCTATTCCGCAGAAACCGAACGGTAACGCCCAGGGGCTCAGCGCAGTTCCGGCGGCGGCGGCGCCTCTAAGGTCAGGAGCTGGCCGCTGAGGGGGTGAACAAAGCGCAGGGTCCAGGCGTGGAGCCAGTACCCCAGGTCGCCGGGCAGGCCCGGCAGGTCTGCGTGCGGCGTGCCCCCGGGGCCATACAGCGGATCGCCCACCAGCGGGTGCCCGATGCTGGCGAGGTGAATGCGGATCTGGTGGGGCCGCCCGGTGGCAATGGTCACGTCAAACAGGGTCTGCGCCGCGCCGCGCCGGACCACCTGCGCGTGGCTGAGGGCCGCCTTGCCCCCCGGCGAGGCCGCGTGCACCGTGCCCAGCCGGGGGTGGGGCACCGGGCCGATGGGCGTCGTGATGGTGGAGGTGTCCTGCGCGGCCTCGCCCTGGGCCAGCGCGCGGTACACCTTGCGCACCTCGTGTTCGCGCCACGCCCGCGCCAGCGCCGAGCCCGCCGCCCCCGTGCGGGCAAACAGCACCAGCCCCGAGGTGCCGCGCCCCAGGCGGTGCAGGGGGTGGGCGCCGGGATAGTCCCGCTGCACCAGCGTCAGCAGGGTGTGGGCCAGAAAGCCGCCGCCGGGCAGGGTGGGCAGACCAGGGGGTTTGTGCACCGCCAGCAGGGCTTCATCTTCGTGCACCGTGGCGTAGTGCAGGGGCGCGGCCTCTTCCTGCCAGGGGGGGCGGTGCCAGGTGACGGTCTGGCCGGGGCGCAGGGGCTGGTCGTGGGTCAGTCGCACGCCGTCCACCTCCAGCTCGCCCTGTTGCAGGCGCGCGGCCCAGGTGGCGGGGGTGGAGTGGCGGTAGTCGTGGCTGAGGAACGCCAGCACGCCGGGCCAGGGGCAGTGGACCTGGGTTCGGTAGGCGTAGCCGGTGTTGAGGGGCATGGGGGTAGGGTAGAGGGTGGGCGGGGGGTCTTGGATGACGCTTTCTGGTGGCCTGCCCCAGCCCCCTCCCCCAGACTCGCAGAGCTGCGCCGCAGAGGGAGACGACTTCGCCGCGCAGGCCGCCCGGCGCGTTGCCGCTGGTTTGACGGGCGTGCCTGGCACCTGGGAGCGGGTGGAGCGGCGCTGCGCTGGCAAACGTTGACTGATACGTGTTCCGAAAAATTCCGTAACATGTTACGGAATTTTTTCGACCAGAGGGAGAGGGAAAAGAGACGGAGTTCCGGGAATTGGGCTGGAACAGCGCCGAAGGCGGGGAACATCCGGCGCTGTCCCGGATGTTACGGAAATGGACGGAATCCGTATGAGGCGATAGGGCGGCCTTCCTTCGCCCCGCGTCGTACGCCTTGGTCCGCCTCCGCCCATCTTCGTACGCCCGCGCGCTGCGCGCCAAGGAGCAAGTGAGCCTATGTCACCAAACCAAGATGAGTGCCTCGCAGAGCTGCCCCGCAGAGGGGCCGCCCCCGAACGGGTGGGGCCACGTTCGACGGCTTCGTCTGGACCCGGGCGGGAATGGGGCAGGAAGGCTTGGTGCGGCCCGGAAGGTTCTCCTTTTCAACAGATGGGGTGATGTTTCGGTCCTCTCCCCCGTGAGACTCGGAGAGCTGCTCAGCACAGAGGGTCTTGCACAGCAGGGGCTGGCTCGAAGAGCTGCTTGCAGAAGGGGCCCACAGACCACCGACGCTGCCCACCTTCTACCCCCATCTGTTCCCACAACCCACGTCCCACCACCTGCCTTCCCCTACACTGACCCCCATGTTTGGCCCCGCCTCTCCCCGAAGCCGCCCGCAACCCGGGCACCTGTACGACGTGGCCGTGGTGGGTGCCGGCCTGGCGGGCACGGAACTCGCGTGGCGGCTGGCGCGCGCCGGGCAGGATGTCCTGCTGGTGTCGCAGGCCCTGGACCACCTGGGCAACCTGTACCAGCCGGGCACGCAGGGCGTCACCTTTCCGGCGGGCAGTCTGTTTGAAGAGGTCCGCGTGGGCATGGCGCAGGGCACCGACGGCTGGACCTTTCACCGCCTGCTCAAAGCGCGCATTGAGGAAACCGCCGGCATTCACCTGCTGCAGAGCACCGTGACCGCCCTGGACGAGGACGAAAGCGAGGTCTTGCTCTCCACCTGGGAGGGGCCCAGTCTGCGTGCCCGGCGCGCGGTGCTGGCGGTGGGGGCGTTCCTGAAGGGCCGGCTGCTGGTGGGGGAGACCATGGAGGAAGCCGGGCGCCTCTCGGAGGTGGCCTACGACTTCCTGGCCGATGATCTGGCCCGCAGCGGTGTGTGGCTGGTTGGCCAGGAGCGCCGCGCCGAGGGTGAGGGCGTGGAGCCCCCCTACGACGTGCGCTTTCTGGTGCCCGCGCCCGGCGAACTGAACGGCTTCCGGGTAGGCCGCTTTGAACGGGTGCAGATGCTGGGCCAGTGCACCCCGGGCGAGCACACCTACGCCAGCGTGCTGCAAGGCGCCGCGCGGCTGGCCGCCGAACTGCTGGAGGAGCGCGCATGATCTTCCGCCTCTCGGATTTCCAGTTTCCCGAGCGGGCCGCGCGCCTGTACCCCGACACCCCGGAGCGGCCCTGGGTGCTGGAGGTGGGCTTTGGCGACGGGCGCTTCTGGCCGCACTTTGCGCGCACCTTCCCGCAGCCGCCCAATTACCTGGGCGTGGAACTTTCGGGGGTGTCGCTGCTCAAGGCCCACCGCCGCTTAAAGGAGGCGGGGCTGGGCAACGCCATCCTGACCAAGCTGCCGGCCGACGTGCTGGTGCGAGAAGTGGTGCCGCACGCGGGCCTGGATCTGATCGTGGTGAACTTCCCCGACCCCTGGCCCAAGGCCGGGCACACCGACCACCGGCTGCTGCGCGCGCCCTTCTTTCGTCTGGCTGCCAGTCGCCTGAAGCCCGGCGGCGCGCTGCTGCTGACCACCGACCACGACGAGTATTTTGCCTTCGCCTGTACTGAGGCCGAGGCCAGCGGCGTGATGCGCGTGGAGCTGGGCCCGCCGCCCCCCGCCGCACTGGAAACCAAGTACGCCCTCAAATGGCGCGACCTGGGCCTGGGCGTGAACCACGCCCGCTTCGTGCCGCTGGCCCACGCGCCGGTGCCCCACGGCGACACCGCTGCCTACCCCGATTCGCCCACCCCGGAGACCCCCGTGCCCCACGCTGTGCTGACCCTGCCCGCCACCTTTGAGCCCCAGACCTTCGAGAAAGTGACCCAGCGCAGCCCGCAGGGGCGCGGCGCCGAATGGACCGTGGTGTTGCTGGAGCTGTACCAGGCCCTGCGGCGTGACGGCTGGGTGGCCCTGGCGCATGTGGTGGAAGGCGAACTGACCCAGGAGGTGCTGGTGGGCATCACCGCGCGCGAGGACGGTACCCATCTGGTGCGGCTGGCCAAGTTTGGCGGGCCCATTATCACCCCGGGTGTAAAAGCGGCGGTGGGCGCGGTGACCGGGTGGCTGGAAAGTCAGGGCGCCTTGGTCAAGCACCGGGGGTACTAAGTCGCTCGCTGTTGATCCCCCCATCAGCCGAGCGGGCTGGAACAGCTGCGCCGCAGAGCGAGTCTCGAAAAATGGACGTTGCACCGGAAGTGGAGACTTTTCGGCGCTCTCCTGAAAAGTCGTAACGTGAGGGGCAACGTCCTTAAGGGCCTGCTGTCGCCTCCCGGTACGCCGCCTGCACCAGCTTCAACCCGGGGGCCAGGGCCAGGGCGCGCAGCAGCGGGCCTTCTATGCGCAGCGCGCCGGCTGTCATGGCGGCCACCGGGTTCAGGTCGCCGCGCCAGAAGGCGTGGGCCTGCGGGCCACTGAGGACAAAGGTCAGGTCGGCGTCGCCCTGGCGGGCCACCGCGCCGCTGCGCACCTGGGTCTGGCCGCTGCGCCCGTCCACCAGCACGTAGGCGTCCGGCCCTGTATGGACAAAACGCAGGGCCAGCCGCGCCTGGGCGGGCCCGGGGTCGGCGGCGCGCAGGAACACTTCGGTCAGCCGCGCTTCAAGCTCGGCGCCCGTATGGGGCCAGGAGGTGGACATGCGGTCAGGTCAGCGTGATCCCCAGACCAACACCGTCAGAAGTGCTGCAAAGAAGCGGCTGGGGGCGCGAAAACGGGCCATCGTTCCGCGCTTCATGAAGCGTGCGCGCCTACACTCGGCACGGGCGGCGGTGTGGTTTGCTGCGCAGGCAGGACAGAGGCAACGAAGCCGCTCGGCATGCGCCCAGGCGCCGGCTCAGCGGTCCGCGTTCCCTGCCCGCTTTTTCAGGAGGTGTTGCCATGAACCAGCAGTTGCAGCAGACCCTTCAGGCCCTGTCGGGCGGTCTTCAGGGCGTGCCCGCCAGCGCGGCCGTTCAGAACGTCACAGCGTGGCACGAGACCCTGGAGGGCGTTCCCGGCGCCGAAATCGTGGTCGAGCATCTGGCCAGCCTGAAGTCGGCGCTGGAAAGCGGTGATCTGGAAGGCGCCGCCGCCCTCCTGCCCGATCTGGGGGCCGCCACCGAGTCCCTGGCCGCCGACGCCCCGGAAGCCGATCAGGACGGCCTGCGCCAGCTGGCCACCGCCCTGCAGGGCTGAACCACTCCCCTTGTGTCCCGGGCCCCGTCTATGCTGACGGGGCCTTGACCGTTCCTGATGCCCTGCACTTCACCGATGAGCCCATGAGTGTCGTCTTCCCGGCGGTGCGCCAGTGTCTGCGCGGGCGCGGCGAGGTGCAGTTCACCGTGCCGGACCCCCACCTGGGGCCGGGCCTGTACGCGGGCGAGGCCACCCCACATGGCCGCCACCGTCCCTGGGCGGTCTGGGCCGATCTGGCCGATCTGCTGGGGGCGCATCTGCTCACCCCCCAGCCGGCGGGCCCCGGGCGAGTGCACGTGACCCTGCGCGCCTGGGCCCCCACGCCCGACCCCGACGCTGGGGGTTACGGCCCAGACAGCCCCTGGGGCCGCGTGGACAAGCTGGAAGACCCGGTGTTCCTGGCCACCTTCGTGGAGGCCCTGCGCCGGGTGGACCCCCCGCCGGGCGGGCGCGTGCTGGCACTGGGGGTCAATGCGGGCCGCGAGCTGGACGCCCTGGAGCTGGCTTTTCCCGGGCGAGCGCTCACCGTGGTGGGCGTGGACCTCAACCGCGAGGCACTGGCGGCGGCGCAGGCCCGCCACCCGGGCGCGCAGTTTCATGCCCTGGACGTGGGTGCCCTGCCGCCCAGCCTGGGCCGCTTCGATCTGGTGCTGGCCCTGAGCCTGTTGCAAAGCCCGGGGGTGGTGCAGGACGTGCTGCTGTCCCGGCTGCGCCGCAACCACCTGACCCCGGGCGGCGGGCTGATTCTGGGCTTTCCCAATGCCCGTTACCGCGACGGCACCCTCAGCTACGGCGCCCGCATGCGCAACTACGCCCGCCCCGACCTGAGCCTGCTGGCCGCCGACGTCACCAACGCCCGGCGCGGCCTGCAGAAACACGGCTACAAGGTGTTTGTCACTGGCAAGTACGAGGTGCTGCTGAGCGCCATTCCGGCGAGCAAGCGCACGCCTGTTGACCTGGAGCTCTAATCCGGATTCCGTCTGTAATGCCCGAAATCCGGAAGAGAACCGATTTGCTCACGCCACGCCCGGAGGGACGTGTTTCTCTCCCTCGCTCTGCGCAGCCGCTCTCCGAGTCCGCTCGAATGGAATCGTGTCTGCCAACGATTCCATCGGAGTCCGTATCAGTCGCTCGCTGTTGATGTTGAGATCAACCGAGCAAGGCGAGAAGCGAACAGAGAGGGTCGAACCGGAAATGCAGACGTTTCGGCACTCTTCTGAACCGTTGGAATGGGAGGGGCGAGGCACTTGGCTCGCAAGGGGGCTGACAAACCTCCTTACCCTTTCTTCATCCATGCGCTAGGCTGGGCGGCCGTATGCGTGCCCTGTTTCTGCTGCCTGCCTTGTTCCTTGCCGCCTGTGCCCCAGCGGCCTCCACTTCAACCTCTACCGACCTGAAAGGTCCGCTGGTCGAAGGTGAGCGCTGGACCATCACCGGCTTTGACCAGAACAGGAACAAGATGGAGGGCGAGGTGGTGGTCCCCACCAAGCCCGACTATCTCAACACGACCCGCAAGTGGGTATACCGTAGCGGGAGCTCGCTGATCTTTTACACCGAAAGCACACGCCACTTCGAGGTGCAGGATCTCCGCGATCCGTTGCGACTGCTGGTGTGCATTGTTCGGCAGCCTTATGACGCCAGCATCCGGGAATACGCAGGCATCAGTGTGTCTGGGGCCAGAGACGAGCTGGACGCTGTGTTTGCCAAGCTGAGCGGGAGCGACGGGCGCCTGGTGGGTGGCAACTGCACCCTCAAGCGTGAAGTCAAGACCTGAAATCATACGGGTTTCAAAACATTCCGTACCGCATGACGGAATGTTTTCGACCGTAGGGATGAGGCAAAGGTATGGATTTCTGAGAAGGCGGGGAACATCCAGTTCTTTCCTAAGTGCTTTGCCCCTCCCATTCCAACGGTTCAGAAGGGCGCAGAAACGTTTCCATGCCCGGGGCGAAGCACTTTTTTCGCCTCTCGCTCCGCTCGGTTGATCTAAAGATCAACAGCGAGGTACTTAGATGTTCCAGAAATGAACGGAATCCGTATCAAACAACAGGAGCCCCGGCACAGGCGTGACTGGGGTCCCTGCTTTGTTCCCTAGGCGCGTGGTGGAAAGCGCACGAAGGTGAGCCAGAAGGCTTCAAAGGCGCGCATGGCCCCCAGAAAGTTCTCGAAGCCCACCGGCTTGACCACGTAACCGCTGGCGTGCCGCTCGTAGGAGGAGCGCACGTCGTCGTCGGCCTGGCTGGTGGTCAGCATCACCACCGGAATGCTGCGCAGTTCGGGGTCGGCCTTGAGTTCTTCCAGCACCTCCAGCCCCGTTTTGCGCGGCATGTTGATGTCCATCAGAATCACGTCGGGGCGCGGGGCCTGGGCGTGCTCGCCCTCGCGGCGCAGGAAGCGCAGGGCCTCCACGCCGTCGCGCGCCACATGCATGCGGTTGGGCACCCGGGAATCCTCAAAGGCTTCCAGGGTCAGCAGCACATCGGGCTCGTTGTCTTCAACCAGCAGAATTTCAATGGGCGCAGGTATGGCGGTCATGGTGTGGGGCCCCCCGGCAGAAGCACATGAAACGTACTGCCCTGTCCAGGCACAGATTCGACCCAGATGCGCCCGCCGTGGTGCTCCGCAATCTTACGGCAGATGGCCAGGCCCATGCCGTTGCCCGCAAAGGTGTCGCGGTGGTGCAGGCGCTGAAAAATCTCGAAGACCCGCGCGTGGTGGTCCGGCGCGATGCCAATGCCGTGGTCGCGCACCTGCAGGTGCACAAACGCGCCCGCCTGCGCCGACGACACGTGCACCCGGGGGGCCTCGCCCGGCGCATGAAATTTCAGGCCGTTGCCCACCAGGTTGGTCAGCAGCTGGGTCAGCAAGGAGCCCTGGCCCAGCACCCGGTGGGGTGTGTCCCAGCTGAGGGTGCCGCCGCCCTGCAAGCTGCCCTGCAGGTTCGCCGCCGTGGCCTGCATCAGGTCGTTCAGGGCCACCGGAACGGGGGGTGCGTCCTGCCGCCCGGTGCGGGCGAAGGTCAGCAGGTCCTGAATCAGGCTGCGCATGCGCTCCACGGCCGCCTGGGTAAACTGCAGGTACTGCCCGGCGCGGTCGTCCAGTTGCCCTGCGTAGCGCCGGGCCAGCAACTCGGTGTAGCTGCCAATGGTGCGCAGCGGTTCTTGCAGGTCGTGGCTGGCCACGTAGGCAAACTGTTCCAGATCCTGGTTGGAGCGCTCCAGATTCTCGATCATCTCGTGCAGCTGTGCCCGCGCCTGCTCGCGCTCGGTGATGTCCTGCACCATCACCACCGCGCCGCTCACCTCGCCCCCGGCGGTGTGGGTGGGGGTCACCACGTAGCCCACCGGCACCGCGCGCCCGGACGCGTGCCACATCACGTCGCGCTCTCTGCGCCGGGCCACGCCGTCCACCAGGGTCTGGTGAATGGGGCACTCGGCCAGCAGGTAGGGGCGCCCGTCCTCGTGGTGGTGGTGCACCAGAGCATGCTGTTTTTGCCCGATCATGTGCTCCACGCTGTAGCCCAGCATTCGCGCCGCCGCCGGGTTGGCGAAGGTGGTCACGCCCGCCGCGTCCAGGCCGAAAATGCCCTCGCCCGCCGCAGTCAGCAGCAATGTGGAAAAGCGCGTGACCTCGGCCAGTTCGGCGGTGCGGGCCTGCACCCGCGCTTCCAGGGCGGCGTTGGCGTCCAGCAGCGATTGCCGCGCGGCGTGTAGCTCGGTCACATCGGTGTTGGTGCCCACCCACTCCAGAATCTCGCCCTGTTCGCCGCGCACCGGCACGCCGCGCGCTTCCATGGCCACGTACTGCCCGTCGGCGCGGCGCACCCGGTACTCGGTGCGGTAGCCGGTGTGTTCGCGGGTGGCCCGCTGCCACGCCGCCTGGGCGTGGGCGCGGTCCTCGGGGTGCAGGGCCAGCACCCAGCCGTCCGGGCTGTACTGCTCGGGGGTCTGGCCGGTAAAGGCTTCCCAGTCGGGCTGCGGCGGCATGAAGGCGCCGTCCGGGCGGGCGGTCCAGACCACCTGCGCCGTGGCCTGTACCAGCGAGCGAAAGCGCTGCTCACTGCGGCCCAGAGCGCTCTGGGCCGCGCGCAGTTCAGTCACGTCGGTAAACACGGCCGTGACCTGCTTGGGCTGCGTGCGCCCCGGGGCCAGGCGCGGAATGGCCGACACGTCCAGCCACCGCCACGACTCGCTGTGCGGATGAAAGATGCCCATGGGGACGTGGTGCTGGGGCTCGCCCGTGGCCAGGGCCTGCATGGCCGGGTGCTGCTCGCCGGGAAAGGGTGAGCCGTCCGGGTGAATGGCCTGCCAGCGCGGGTCCACCGAGGCGCGCCCCCGCAACTGGTCCTGGCTGAGGCCCAGAATCGCCTCGGCGGCGCGGTTGGCGTGCAGAATGCGGCCGTCCGGGGCCTGTACCGCCATGCCCAGGCGCAGGCTGTCCATCAGTTCCAGCGCCACCTCCAGCGGGTCGCGCGCCGCGTGCAGGTGCAGCAGCGCACCGCCGCCCGCCGGGGCCGCCGTGACCAGGGCCGGGGCCACCGTGTCCAGCAGCCGCGCCGTGACCTGCGCGCTCTGGCCAGCCAGGGCCTGCTGCGCGGCGCCGCGCACCGCCTGGACACTGGCGTCATCGAACAGTGCGTTCCAGTCGCCGCCGGGTGAAACGCGGGCAATACGCTCGTGGGCCGCCGCGTTCAGGGTCACGGTGCCGTCGGGGCGCAGCAGCGCCACCGGGTCGGGCAGGGCGGCCAGCAGGGCCGCCGCGTCCAGACCCGCAAAGGCTTCACCCTGTACGGCGCTCAAGGGAGCAGTCCTGCTCAGCCGCGCAGGGCGTAGCCCACGCCGCGCACGGTGCGCAGCAGGCCGTAGCCGTCCAGATCGCGCAGCTTGGCGCGCAGGTTGGCCATGTGGACGTCCACCACGTTGCTGCCCTCGGGCAGGCGGCCCTGCCAGATGTCCTGGCCGATTTCCTGGCGCGAGTACACGCGCCCGGGCTGGCGAATCAGCAGCGCCAGAATGTCAAATTCCTTGGGGGACAATCTCAGTTCGTCGCCCTTGTAGGTCACCAGGCGCTTTTGCGGGTCCAGGGTCAGGTCACCCATAGTCAGGCTCTCGGTGGTGCGCTGGCGCAGCTGCACCTTCACGCGCGCCAGCAGTTCGTCGGGGTGAAAGGGCTTGATCAGGTAATCGTCGGCGCCCAGGCCCAGCAGGCGCACCTTCTCTTCCACGGTGTCGCGGGCGGTCAAGACAATGATGGGCACGGCGCTGTTCTTGCGCAGCCGCTGCACCACGTCGCCGCCGTCGAAGTCGGGCAGCCCCAGGTCCAGCAGAATCAGGGTGGGCTGGTCCTCGCGGGCCTTGATCAGGCCGTTCATGGCGCTGTCGGCGTGGTCCACTTCGAAGCCGGCGTCCGTCAGGTCCATGCGCAGGACGTTGGCGATATCCAGATCGTCCTCGATGACAAGAATGCGTTGCGTGCTCACGCCCCCGATGATACCGCTTCATGAAGCGCGTCTTCACGTGCCTGCCGCGCCCGGCCGCGCGGGGGGCCGCCCTGCCCCCCCGGCCGGGGGGTGTGCTAGGTTGGGCATACCGCGTCTTGGACCCACCCTGCCCCGCAGGCTGACCCCGAGCGACACAATCCATCCTCCCTCTGGCCGCGTGACGTTCGGCCCCGCCTTCTCTCACAACCCGCCTGCACCACGGTTCCGGCTTCAGGCGCTGGCATACGGAGTCTTTATGAGCAACCCCAGCAAGGCCCGCCCCGAGGGCTCGGCGCCCCAGGCCCCCCACCTTGAAGTGATTCCGCTGGGCGGCATGGGCGAGATCGGCAAGAACATTACCGCCTACCGCTACGGCGACGAGATCATGGTGGTGGACGCTGGTCTGGCCTTTCCCGACAGCCACCAGATGGGCATTGACCTGATTATTCCGCGCATTGATTACCTGCAGCAGCACGCCGAGTTGATCCGGGGCTGGATTCTGACCCACGGCCACGAGGACCACATTGGCGGCCTGCCGTACATCCTGCCCCGCCTGCCCAAGGTGCCGGTGTACGGCGCCGGGCTGACCCTGGGCCTGGTGCGCGAGAAGCTCAGCGAGTTCGGCATCCGCGACGTGGACACCGACCTGCGCGAGGTGCAGATGGGCGACGTGGTCCGCATTGGCACCCACTTTCAGGTGGAGTTCCTGCGCATGACCCACTCCATTCCCGACAACGCCGGGTACATCCTGACCACCCCGGCAGGCGTGGTGCTGCACACCGGCGACTTCAAGCTGGACGAGGAACCCAGCGACGGCCGCCCCAGCGATCTGGCGCGCATTGAGCAGGCGGGCAAGGACGGCGTGCTGCTGCTGATCAGCGACTCCACGAACGCCGAGCGCCCAGGCCGCAGCGCCAGCGAGGCCGAGGTGGCGCGCAACCTCGAACAGCTGATTGCCAGCTGCAAGGGCCGGGTGTTTCTCTCCACCTTTGCGTCGAACGTGCACCGCATGCAGAACATCGTGCAGATTGCCCACCGCCTGGGCCGCCGCGTGGTGCTGGAGGGCCGCAGCATCCTCAAGTACGCGCAGGTGGCCCAGAGCGTGGGCTACATGGAACTGCCCGAGCCGTTCCTGACCAACGACGAGGTGGGCACCCTGCAGGACCAGCAGGTGCTGTACATCTGCACCGGCTCGCAGGGCCAGCCCATGAGCGTGCTGCCCCGGCTGGCCTTTGGCAACCACGCCAAGATTGCCCTGAAGCGCGGCGACTCGGTGATTCTGAGCAGCAACCCCATTCCCGGCAACGAGGAAGCGGTGAACCTCGTCATTAACCGCCTGTACGAGATTGGCGTGGACGTGTATTACCCGCCTGCCCACAAGGTGCACGCCTCCGGGCACGCTTCTCAGGAAGAACTGGCCACCGTGCTGAACCTTGCGCGGCCCAAATTCTTTCTGCCCTGGCACGGCGAGCCCCGCCACCAGATCAACCACGCCCGGCTGGCCCAGACCCTGCCCCGGCCCCCCAAGCGCACCCTGATCGCCAAGAACGGCGACGTGGTGCGCCTGAGCCAGGACGACTTCAAGGTGACGGGCACGGTGCCGGCCGGCGCCGTGTACGTGGACGGCCTGGGCGTGGGCGACATTGGCGACGACGTGCTGCTGGACCGCGTGAACATGAGCCAGGAAGGCATCCTGATCATGACGGCGGTGCTGCACCCCACGCCCCACGTGGAAATCGTCTCGCGCGGCTTTGTGCGCGCCAACCGTGAACTGGACGGCCAGATTCGCAAGGTGGCCCTGGACGCCGTGGACCAGGGCATGCGCGAGAAGAAACGCCTGGAAGACGTGCGTGACGACATGTACGGCGCGGTGCGGCGCTTCGTGCGCAAGGTGACCGGCCGCAACCCGGTGCTGATTCCGCTGATCGTGGATTGAGGTGAGCCGGGAGAGGGCCAGCCTGGGCGGCATCCGGGCTGGCCCTTGTTGTGATGTTTGAAGAGAGTGGCCCGATGTGGCCCCGGTCTTCCCAGCGCTACCCCAGGGGAGGTCGGTTCCTGGCCCATGTCAACCACTTGCCGGACAGGCTCGGTTAAACCTGTTTGACACCTGCCACCCATGTTTTTATTGTGCTAGAACAATGACACATTCACCCTCAGATCTGTTGCTGATGCTGGAACTGACTCCGCACAGTGTTCTTCCGCTCCATGTCCAGCTGGCGGCCCGGCTCAGGCGTCTGATTGACCTAGGGGTGTTGGCCCCGGGCGAGCCGCTGCCTACTGTCCGGGAACTGAGCGCGGCCCTGCGGGTGGCGCCGGCCACCATCGTCCGGGCTTACGCGGCGTTGCAGGACGACCAGATGGTGCAGGCGCGGGCTGGTGCGGGCACTGTTGTTCGGGGGCCCTCGCCCACCCCTGAAGCGCTGCGGCCAGAACTGCTCAGCGAGTTCCAGGCTCTTGCGGCTCGACTACTGCGGGCTGGCATTCCTCTCCCCGAGTTGCAGCGGTGCCTGGACGCCGCGCACCTGGTGGCCACGCGATGAACGGCGCCCCTGTGGTTCACGCCCAGAGCCTGACAGTCAGGCGCGGCGGCCACCGGCTGCTGGACCGCTGTAGCCTGACTCTGGACAGCGGCAGTATCTGTGCGCTGCTGGGGCCTAACGGCGCGGGCAAAAGCTCTTTCCTGCGGACACTGCTGGGTCTGCTGTGCCCCGATGAAGGCCACTTGGAGGTCCTGGGGCTGGTACCTGCGCGCGTTCCACAGGATGTCCGGGCAGCGGTCAGCCTGGTGCCGACCGGGGGCCTGCTGCTGGACGGGCTGACAGCGGCGCAGCATTTTCAGGTGGGATCGCGGTTTGAGCCGCGCTGGGCCAGCAGCACCGCCCAGCGGGTTGCCGAACTGTTTGATCTGCCCCTGAACCGCGTTTCCCGGCACCTGTCCACCGGTCAGCGCGTGGGGCTGGCGCTGGCGTATGCGTTCGCTTCCCAGCCGCGTTTGCTCCTGCTGGATGAGCCCACCAACGGACTGGACCATCACCACCGTGAGGTCCTGCTGTCGCTGGTCGCCGCGTACGCCGCCGATGGGGGCACGGTCCTGTTCACCTCTCACGTTCTGTCAGAAGTGGAAGCTCTGGCCGACACGGTGGCCTTTATGCACGCCGGGCATCTTGCTCTATCGGGGACCATGCACGACCTGCTGCGGCGCTACGCCACCGTGCAGGCCATCTATGATGCCCAGGTGCCGCTGGTGACGGCCCAGTGGATCAGGCTGCAGTTTCCCCAGGCTGAGGTGGAGATCATTGGGCGCGTGCTGCGGGTGTCGCACTACGAGCGGACCGACGAGATTCTGGATGCCCTGGCTGCGGAGCAGCCCGTGGACCTGCAGGTGCAAGCAGGTACGCTCACGCGGCTGTACGGCGCGGTCGTGGAGGAGGGCGTGCGTGCTGTGGTTTGAGTGGTATACCCGGCGGCGCCTGTGGCTGGGCCTCGCCGTGGTCACAGGTACGCTGTGCTTTTCGTATGCCCGGCAAAGCGGCTTTTTCAGCGGCTTCGAGGCCACGGGGCGCGCGCCGGAGGTTCGGCTCCTCTCCGGGACCTTCACCTCGGCGCTGGATATGTTCCTGTTGGAGCTGCCGCTGGCCCTGCTGGTCAGCTGGCTGGGGGCATCTGTCCGCGAACAGGCGGCTTTCTTGCAACACCGTCCACTGAACCCGCGCGCCGTGATTGCCGGGCGCCTGGGCTTTTTACTGGGGTTTATCGCTGCCTTGGTAGGACTGGCCTTCCTGATGCAGGGGCTCTTCGCCGCCACCCCTACCGTCTGGATGAGCCGGGACACCTTCTGGATGTTTCTCGCGCAGGCTTCGGTCCTCTGCTTGCTGAAATTCAGCCTCACCGCCACCCTGGCCATGGGCCTGTCACGCTTTGTGCCCGCTGCGGGGGCCAGTCTGCTGGCGGTGTTGCCGCTGCTGCTCAACCGCTGGAGTGAACAGGGACAGGCCCTAGTGCTGGGGGTAGAGTTGCACTATGGTCCGGCACAGCTGGCAGGCGTGGAGGAGCTTAGGCCCTACGCCTTGGCTCTGGGCGTGGCGCCGCAAGCACTCGACACGGACCCCACCACTTGGCTGCGGGCCGGCGCGGTGGGGTTAGCGCTGGCGCTGCTGGTGACGGTGACCCTGTGGGTTTGGGGAACACAGGATGCCCAGCATCCAGTCCGGGTTACCTGGAACCGGCTGCGAAAAAGCGTGGGTTAATGGCCACAGGGTGCAGGCCGACTGGGTTCACATGTTCCAGTCGGCCTTCGCGGCGAAGCTAGATTACCTGCCTGTTTTAATCCTCGACCACCGTGGTCGTGGTGGTCTGGGTGACTGCAGGCTGCACCGGCTCGACGTGTTCTTCCTGCCGCACCTCGTGGCGCTCGTGGTGGGTTTCGGTGCCGGTCATGGGGTCGCGGGTCTCGGTCACTTCGGTGACCTCGGAACGCTTGGCGGTGTCGTCTGTGTGCATGGGTGACCTCCTGGGAATGAACTGAGGGCCTTAGCGTACTGCGCCGCTTCAGGCGGGGCCCCGCAGATAAACCCTTGCGAAAGCCGGGGCGAAGGATTCAGGTGCCGCGCGCCTCCCAGCGGGCGCGGAACGTGTGCTCGGCGGCGCAAAGCTGCGCCAGCGCGGCGGCTGCTTCATAGGGAGGCAGCAGGGTTTGACACACCAGCGCCGCGCGACGGAAAGGCAGAAAGAGGCTTGGAGAGACGAGCATTAGAGGCTCGTATTCCTCTGCCATAAACGTCAGGAGGCCTTGCGGGGTCGAAACTCGATTCAGGAAAGGGAGCAGAACCTGGGTGCAGCTCGCCTCTATCTCTGCGGCAATGCGGTGAACTTTGGTCTCTGTGGCCTTTGTGGACAGAGGCCATCTGTCCGGTCCAGGCCCGCCCAAGCGGCTGGATACGCTGCGAAAAGCCAGCTCTATGGGCTCACCACCATGAACCACTTGGAAGGCCATGCGGCCCGTGACGCTCACAAGGCAGCCGTTCTGGCGCTGCTGCACAGCGTATTCAAGCGACTGGATGCCGTACGCCACTTTGCGCTGAAAGGTTGGCCCCCAGCCACCCTCTTTTTCCTCTGTAAACCCCCACCCCTCTGCCTGCGCCGCCAGCAAGGAGAGCAGCCTGTCTCTGGCGTCCATCTCCTCCGGCTCTGTTTCACCCCTACTGCCCACACTGACACTTTACGTTTTGTCGCCCGTGCGATAATCGCCCCCATGAGCGTGATTCCCTACGTGATCGAGCAGACCGGGCGCGGCGAGCGGATGTACGACATCTACTCGCGCCTCCTCAAGGACCGGATTATTTTCGTGGGCACGCCAATCGAGTCCCAGATGGCGAACACCATCGTGGCGCAGCTGCTGCTGCTGGACTCGCAGAACCCCGAGCAGGAAATTCAGATGTACATCAACTGCCCCGGCGGCGAGGTCTACGCGGGCCTGGCCATCTACGACACCATGCGCTACATCAAAGCGCCGGTGAGCACCATCTGCGTGGGCATCGCCATGAGCATGGGCAGCGTGCTGCTGATGGCGGGCGATAAGGGCAAGCGCATGGCCCTGCCCAACAGCCGCATCATGATTCATCAGGGGTCGGCGGGCTTCCGGGGCAACACGCCGGACCTGGAAGTGCAGGCCAAGGAGGTGCTGCACCTGCGCGACAAGCTGGTCAGCATTTACCACAAGCACACCGACCTGCCGCACGACAAGCTGATGCGCGACATGGAGCGCGACTACTTCATGTCGCCCGAAGAAGCGCAGAAATACGGCCTGATTGACACTGTGATCGAGAACACGCGGGAACTGGGAGGCGTGCAATGACCAAGACGGGAGGAGACCGCTGCTCGTTCTGCGGGCGCCAACATCCGCAGATTGCCCAGCTGATCGAGGCGCCGGGGCGCGCGGCGTTTATTTGCAACGAGTGCACCGAGCGGGCCCACGAACTGGTCAAGCAGAACAAGAAGTCTGGCGGAGACTTCAACCTCACCGAACTGCCCACGCCCAGGGAAATCAAGGCGTATCTCGATGAATTCGTGATCGGGCAGGACGAGGCCAAAAAGGCCCTGGCCGTGGCCGTGGTCAGCCACTACCAGCGCCTCGCCCACCCCGACGTGAACCTGCAAAAGAGCAACATCCTGCTCATTGGCCCCACCGGCACCGGCAAGACGCTGCTGGCGTCCAGCCTCGCGGAGATGCTGGAAGTGCCCTTTGCGATTGCGGACGCCACCACCCTGACCGAGGCCGGGTATGTGGGTGACGACGTGGAAAACGTGATCGTGCGCCTGCTGCAGGCCGCCGAGTACGACGTGGCCGCCGCCGAGCGCGGAATCATTTACATCGACGAGATTGACAAGATTGCCCGCAAATCCGAGGGCACCTCGATTACGCGCGACGTCTCTGGCGAGGGCGTGCAGCAGGCCCTGCTGAAGATCATTGAGGGCACCGTGGCCCAGGTGCCGCCGCAGGGGGGCCGCAAGCACCCACAGCAGGAACTGGTGCAGGTGAACACGAAAAACATCCTGTTTATCGTGGGCGGCGCCTTTGACGGCATTGCCGACATTGGCCGCAGCCGCACCAACGTGCGCGCCGTGGGCTTTGGCGCCGAGCACAAGGGCGACGAGAAGGCCGAGTTGCGCTTCCTGCCCGAGGACCTCGTGAAGTTCGGCCTGATTCCCGAGTTCGTGGGCCGCCTGCCGCTGGTCGTGCAACTCCAGGACCTTGACGAGGAGGCGCTGGTGCGCATCCTGACCGAGCCGCAGGGCGCCATTGTCTCGCAGTACCAGGCCCTGTTCGGCTTTCAGGACGTGGACCTGAGCTTCACGGAAGAGGCCCTGCGCGAGGTGGCCCGCCGTGCCCGCGAGCGTAAGACCGGGGCACGTGGCCTGCGCGCCGTGCTGGAAAAAGCCATGACTGATCTGCTGTTCGAGCTGCCCGTGGAGGGCCTGCGCGAACTGCGCTTCGACGCCGGCCACATAGATGACCCCATGACCCTCCTTGAGTCTAAGGGACTCAAGAAGTCTGCTTAAACGCAACAGAGCTTACAGCAAGCCTCCGCACCCGTCCCTAGACTCTGGGGACACCGTGCGGGGGTATTTCCCTTTTTCACCCCTGCGATACACTGACCCATTCACGCGCGGCCCAGCGCAGCGCGACCCAAGGAGCAAGCATGATCTGGGAACTACCCGTCGTCGCCCTGAGAAACATCGTGATTCTGCCCGGCGTCACCATGAACGTGGACGTGGGGCGCCCCAAGAGCAAGCGCGCGGTGGACGAGGCCCAGGCCAGTGACCGCCGCGTGCTGCTGCTGACCCAGAGAGATGCCCGCACCGATGACCCCACCCGCGCCGAGCTGTACGAGATGGGCGTGCTGGCCGTCATCAAGCAGGTTGTGCGTATGCCCGACAACACCTATCAGGTGCTGGTGGAAGCCCAGGAACGGGCCGCCGTGCTGGACGAGGTGCCTTCAGCCTATATGCGCGTGCGCGCCGAGACCCAGCCTGCAGCCGCCGACCCCAGCCGCGAAGCCGCCGTGCTGGCCGGCGAGGTCAAGAGTGCTTTTGAAGAGTACCAGCGCCAGAACAAGAACCTGCGCCTGGACAACTACCAGCTTGAAGGCATCAAGGCCCTGACCGACGCGGGCGCCCTGGCCGATCAGGTGACCCACCACGCCACCTGGACGCCCGAGGAAAAGCAGGAGATTCTGGCGGCCGTGGAGCTGCGCCCCCGCCTGGAAGGCGTGCTGAAGCTGTTGTCGCGCGACACCGAGCGCTTCAACATGGACAAGAAAATTGCCGGGCGCGTTAAAGAGCAGATGGACGCCAACCAGCGCGAGTACTACCTGCGCGAGCAGATGAAGGCCATCGGCAAGGAACTGGGCGGCGGCGAGGACGGCCCCGCCGAGGTCGAGGCCCTGCGCGAGAAGATTGAAGGCGCGGGCATGCCCGACAGCGTCAAGGAAAAGGCCCTTAAGGAACTCCAGCGCCTGGAGCGTACCCCGGGTGGCAGCCCCGAAAGCACCGTCGTGCGCAACTACATTGACTGGCTCATTGACGTGCCCTGGAACAAGCGCGACGAGGAAATCCTCGACATCAGCCGCACGCGCGAGATTCTGGACGCCGACCACTACGCCCTGGGGGACGTCAAGGACCGCATTCTGGAGTTCCTGGCCGTGCGTCAGCTGACCCACAAGCCCGGTGAGACCGAAGCGGAGCGCAAGGAGCGCAGCGCCGAGGAACGCACCGACGACGCCGAGCTGCGCGCGCCAATTCTGGTGCTGGTGGGCCCCCCCGGGGTGGGCAAGACCAGCCTGGGCAAGAGCATCGCCCGCAGCCTGAACCGCAAGTTCGTGCGCATGGCCCTGGGCGGCGTGCGTGACGAGGCCGAGATTCGCGGCCACCGCCGCACCTACATCGGCAGCATGCCCGGGCGCATCATCCAGGCCATGAAAAACGCGGGCGTGACCAACCCGGTCATTCTGCTCGACGAGATTGACAAGATGAGCAGCGACTGGCGCGGCGACCCCTCAAGCGCCATGCTGGAAGTGCTGGACCCCGAGCAGAACCACACCTTCCAGGACCACTACCTGGAAGTGCCCTACGACCTCTCGCAGGTCATGTTCATCACGACGGCCAACAGCCTGCAGACCATTCCCCGGCCCCTGCTGGACCGCATGGAAATCATTCAGATTCCCGGCTACACCCAGCCCGAGAAGGTGGAGATCGCCAAGCGCTACCGCGTGCCCCGGCAGGTGAAGAGCCACGGCCTGACCGGCAAGCTGGACATCACCGACGCGGCTCTGAACCGCATTGTGGAGGAGTACACCGCCGAGAGCGGCGTGCGCAACCTGGACCGGCAGGTGAGCAAGCTGGCGCGCAAGGCCGCCCGCGAGCTGCTGGAAAAAGCCTGGGAGGGCGTGAAGGTTATTGACGCCGCGCAGGTGCCGGATTACCTGGGGGTGCCTGTGCACCGCCCCGACAAGATGGAAAAAGAGCCCCAGGTGGGCGTGGCGCAGGGCCTGGCCTGGACCAGCGTGGGCGGCACCATGCTGATGGTAGAAGCCCTGGCGACCCCCGGGACCGGCAAGATTGTCATGACCGGCAGTCTGGGCGACGTGATGAAGGAAAGCGTGGCGGCGGCCATTGCCTACCTGCGCGCCCACGCCGCCGAGTACGGCGCCGACCCCGAGTTCCACAAGACCCTGGACCTGCACGTGCACTTCCCCGACGGCGCCACGCCGAAAGACGGCCCCAGCGCGGGCATCACGATTGCCACGGCCGTGATCAGCGCCATCACCGGGCGCCCGGTGCGCCTGGACGTGGCCATGACCGGCGAGATCAGCCTGCGCGGCCGGGTGCTGCCCATTGGCGGCGTCAAGGAGAAGCTGCTGGCGGCCCACCAGGGCGGCATCCGCGAAGTGATTATTCCCAAGGACAACGAGCCCCACCTGCAGGAGGTGCCCGACAGCATTCGCGGCGACCTGCGGATTCACACCTTCGAGCGCGTGGGGCAGGTGCTGGACCTGCTGCTGCTGCCCAGGCCCGAGGCCGACGAGCCGAATATGCCCGTTCCCATGAGCAAGGGCGCGACCCAGCCCGGCGCGTAACGAGAGAAGGGAAAGCCCCCCGGTTTTGCGCCGGGGGGCTTTCCTTCTGGTCATGGGCCGTGGGCTCTGGGGGGTGGGCCCCAGGGCTCATGGCCCAGAGCCCACGGCCCTTTACTGCGTTTCGCCGTAGGCCCCGCTACACGAGGCGCCGCGTTCCGGGGCCGTAACGCCCTGCTCGTACTTGTCCAGGAACGCCTTTAAGCGCTCGTCGCCCGCCGAGTCCACCTTCAGCTGGGCGCCCCAGGCACTGGCAGCCACCGGCTTGTCCAGGCCCTCGTACGGGCTGAGCAGGGTATAGGTGCGGCCCTCCACCAACTTCTTGAGCTGGTCCACCTGGGCCTTGTCCAGATCGGGGCGGTAAGTGATCCACACCGCGCCGTGTTCCAGGCTGTGCACGGCGTGTTCGTTGTACAGGGGGCGCTCGTACACCCCGCAGTTCTGCCAGCTGGCGTTGTGGGCGCCGCCTACTGGGGGGGTCTCGGCGTAGATCAGCGAGCCGGTGCGGTGGTCGCCGCCGTCGTACTTGAAGGTCTGCACGCCGTCAATGGTCTTGGAACCGCAGGCGGTCAGGGCCAGAAGGGCAGAGGAGGCCAGCAGGAAAGCGCGTGTCATGGGCCCCCACAGCTTAGCGGCTGGGCATGAGGGGTGAAAGGCGGACCGGGCCCCGGCGGCACTGGTCCTGGGGCCCGCCCGGTGGGGGGCGGCGCGCGCCACACCCCACAGCAGGGCCGTTTTCACATACTCTGGCAGCACCCCAGGGCCCCCGCAGGACCGCCCATTGCTGGACGGATCACTGCTGGATTGACGTCCGCTGCTGGTCCCTGGGCCGGGCATCACAGGAAACCGCCTTCTGGAGGGTCATGTCGCAGGAACCCAGCGCGTTCAAGCTGCCCCCCCATGCCGACGCCGCCGCCTTCCGGCGCCTGCTGGCCCTGACCGCCCGGCTGCTGGGGGTACCGGCCGCCGCGCTGTGGGCGCCGCGTCTGGACGCCGCCGGGGCCGCGCCGGACACGCTCCTGGCCTGGCTGTGCCTGCAAACGTGGCTGACCCCGGCCCAGGGCCCCGTGCTGTACCCGGGCCCCAACCTGGACCCGCCCGCCGCGCTGCGCGCGCAGGCCCCGCGCTTCTTTGCCGGGCTGCTGCTGTGCGGCGGCGACGGCCAGCCCCTGGCGGTGCTGTACGGCGCGGACCCCCAGCCGCGTTCTGGGCCCCCGCCCGGCCTGAGCGAGGAGACCCAGGCGGCCCTGAACGACCTGGGCGCCCTGCTGGTCCATGAACTGGGCCGCGCGCAGCCGGTGACGACCACTCCGGCGCTGCAGACCATCAGCGAGCACACCTCGGACGCGGCGTATGTGAAGGACCGGGCGGGGCGCTACGTGCTGGTGAACCCGGCGGCCGGGGCCATGCTGGGGTGCGCGCCCACCCTGATGCTGGGGCAGACGGATGAAGCGCTGTTTGGCGCCCAGGCTGACCGCCACCTGCGCGCCCTGGAAGAACGCGTGATGCACACTGGCGTGCCCGAGCTGACCGAGCGGGTGGTGCGGGCGCGTACCTTCGAGCTGGTGACGTGGCCGGTGACGGCCCCGCACGGCGCTGTGGACGGAGTGGTGAGCCTGGGCCGCGACCTCACCGACCGGCGCCACCGGGCCCAGGCCCTGCAGGACGCCAGCGCGGCCCTGGCGGGGCAGGTGGACCTGCGCACCCAGACCCTGGCGCGGCTGGCGCTGGAAGACCCGGTGACGGGCCTGCACAACCGCCGGGCCTTTGACGCCGATCTGGATATCGCCCTGGCCCAGGTGAGCCCGGGCAGCGAGGTGACGCTGCTGCTGCTGGACGTGAACGCCTTCAAGGCCTGGAACGACGTGCACGGCCACGACGCCGGCGACGCGCTGCTGCGCGCGCTGGGGGGTGCGCTGCAGGCCAGCTGTCCGGGCGCCACCGTCTACCGCCTGGGAGGCGATGAATTCGCCCTGATGGGACTGGACCTGGATCCTGGGCCGCTGCGCGAGTGCGTGCGGGCCGCCGAACGCGCTGTGCAGGCCCAGGGCTTTGCCGAACTGAGCTGCGCCGTGGGGCTGGCCCGTGCCCCGGCCGAGGCCGGCACCCCCAGCACCCTGGTCCGGCTGGCCGACCAGCGCATGCTGCATGAAAAGGCCGCGCGCCGGGCCGAACAGGGTCTGGGCAGCCTGACCGGCGCGCCGCCCGATGACCGGGCCCTGGAACTGGCAGGCGAGGTGACCTTTGGGGCGCTGCGGGCCACGCTGGCGCTGCTGGCCCACGATGAGCGCGCCGGGCACAACGTCTGGGCGCCGCTGCTGGAAGCCGCCGTGGCGGCGGTGCCCGGCGCCGAAAGCGGCTCGCTGTCCCTGCGCGACGGCGAGACGTTTGTGCTGCAGGCCCAGGTGGGCTATTCCAGCGCCCTGGTGGGCGTGCAGCAGCCGGCGGCTGCGGCGCACGTGTGGTACGGCAGCGCCAGTGCGCCGCAGGCCAGCCGCGCGCGGCTGCTGACCCGCTCCGAGATTCGCCAGCGCCTGCAGGCCGCCGCCGCCAACGAGGAATGGACGCGCGCGCGCCCGGCGTTCGAGACCCACGGCGAACTGACCCACATTCAGGCCAATGTGTGCGTGCCGGTGGTGCAGGGCGGGCAGGTGGTGGCCTACCTGAACCTGGACAACCTGCAGAACCCGGCGGCGTTCTCGGGCCGCAGCGCCGATATTGCCGAGGCGTTTGCCACCCAGATTGCGGCGCTGCTGGCCGCGCGGCGCCGGCAGGCCCAGGAAGCGGCCCGCCGCCGCGAACTGGAGGGGCTGCTGAGCGTGACGGCGGCGCTGCGTGAAGTGACCCACCCCGCGCAGGCGGAAGCGGTGCTGGCGCAGCAGGCTGCTGCCCTGCTGGGCACCGCCGAGGTCACGCTGTGGCCTGCCGGGGAGGTGCCGCAGCAGGCGCCCCAGGGCGCGCCGGACGGGCAGGACCCGGCGCCCGCCCTGGCCCGGCAGGCGCTGCAGACCCGGACCGTGGTGCGCTGGCCGCCCCCCGGGGCCGAGGGCCCGGCGCCCAGCGGGCCCGCCGTGATGGCCGCGCCGCTGTGGCGCTCGGGTGGCCAGCCACTGGGGGCGCTGCTGGCCACCCGGGCGCGCCCGCCCTTTACCGAGCTGGACGCGGGGCTGCTGGGCGGAATTGCCGCCATCGGCGCCACGACCCTGGAGCGGCTGGAGGGAGTAGAAGCCCTGCGGCGGCGCGCCGAGGAATTCCAGAAGCTCAGTGACCTGTCGCACCTCAGCGCCGCCCTGACGGACCCGGCGCAGGTGGCGCGGCGCAGTCTGGCGGAGTGCCGCACCTTTCTGGGCGCGGATGTGGCTGCCCTGGTGGGCCTGGACGGCGAGGCACTGGTGACCGACGGCGGCCCGGCCTCAGCCGAGCTGCAGGCGGCCCTCCTGGCGGCCCTGGCGGGCGACCGTGCGCCCGCCAGCCACGCAGGTGCCCCCGCGCTGGACGCGGCAGGCGTGCAGGCCCTGATGACGGCCCCGGTGCAGCAGGACGGCCGCGTGGTGGGCCACGCCTGTCTGCTGTGGGGGCGGGCAGGCCCCCGGCCCCCGGCCGCGCGCCCGCTGCTGGACCGGGCCGCCGAGCTGGTCGGGCAGGCCATGGAACGCCGCGCGCACCTCGCCGCGCTGGAAGCCACCCAGGAAGGCGCCCTGCTGACCCTGGGCCTGGCCCTGGAACTGCGGGATTTCGAGACGGCCGGCCACACCCGCCGCGTGGTGCAGCAGGCGCTGCGGCTGGGCGCAGCGCTGGGCCTGGGTGCCGAGGAGCTGGAGGGCCTGCGCCAGGGCGCTTACCTGCACGATATTGGCAAGCTGGCGGTGCCCGACCGCATTCTGCTCAAGCCGGGGCCGCTGGACATGGCCGAGCGGGCCGTCATGCAGAGCCACGCCGATGTGGGCGCGGCCCTCACCCGCAGCGTCGCCACCCTGCACCCGCTGGCCCGGGCAGTCGTTCGCCACCACCACGAGCGCTGGGACGGCAGCGGCTACCCCGACGGTCTGGCTGGCAACCAGATTCCGCTGGTGGCCCGGGTGTTCAGTGTGGTGGACGCCTACGACGCCCTGACCAGTCACCGCGTGTACAAGGCCGCCTGGGCCCCCGAGGCGGCCCTTCAGGAGGTGCAGGCGCAGGCGGGCCGCCAGTTTGACCCGGTGATCGCCGCGCTGTTTGTGCGGTTGCAGGCCCAGCCGGACCTGCTGGGCCAGCCGCCGGAAGTCCCGGCCCCGGAAGCCTAGGGCGCCCGGCCACTGCCGCACAGGAGAGGGCCGCGCCTAAAGCCACCCTGACGCTCTTGGTCGGGCCTACTCGCCGCCGGCCACCACGCCGCCTGCCGGGGCCGGGGTGGCGGTAAAGCCCGGCGGGGTACCGCCCGGAAACCCCGCGCCCAGCAGGTCCACATTGTTCCGGTCCGGCACGATGTCGCCTTTCAGGCCCTGCGCGGCCAGCACCGGCAAGAAAGCGGCCATCACCTCGTCCTCGCCGTGGACCAGCCACACGTGCGGCTGACCCATGGGCGCCAGGAAGGCCAGCAGATCGTCCTGATCGGCGTGGGCGGAAAAGCCGCCGATGGTGTGCACCTGGGCGCGCACCGCGACCTCCTCGCCCATCAGACGCACGGTATCGGCGCCCGCCACAATGCGCCCGCCCAGGCTGCCCGGCGACTGGTAGGACACGATGATCAGGCTGGTGCCGGGCTTCCACAGGTGGTGCTTGAGGTGGTGCTGAATGCGCCCGCCCGTCATCATGCCGTTGCCCGCCAGAATGATCGCCGGGCCGTCGTAGCGGTTGATGCGCTGGGATTCGGCGCTGGTGTTGACCACATGCAGGGTGTTGGGCCGGAAGGGGTCCTCGCCCGACTGCAGGGCGTCCCGGACCTCGGGAATCAGCTCGTCGCCGTATTCAAAGTATTCGTGCGTGGCGCGCGCCGCCATGGGCGAATCCAGAAACACCGGCATGCGCGGCACCTCGCCGCTGTCCATCAGGGTTTTGAGGGTGTGCAGGATAGTCTGGGTGCGCTCAATGGCAAAGCTGGGAATCAGAATCTTGCCGCCCTGGCGCACGCTGTCGCGCAGGGCCGCGCTGAATTCCGCCAGGGTTTCGGGCCACGCGCGGTGGGTGCGGTTGGCGTAGGTGGATTCCAGGACCACGGCGTCGGCCTGGGGGGGCAGCGTGAAGTCGGGCTGCAGGCCGCTTTCGCGGTTGCCCAGGTCGCCGCTCATGATCAGGCGGCCCTCTCGGCCTTCCAGCAGCAGGTAGGCGCTGCCCAGGATGTGCCCGGCGCGGTGCGGGGTCACGCGCACACCGGCAATACGCTGCGGCTCGCCAAAGCTCAGGCTGGGGCGCAGCAGCGCCAGGGCGCGGTGCACGTCCGCTTCCTCGTACAGGGGCGGGGGCACGGTGTCGTCGGGGTGACCCTGGCGGCGGGCGCGGCGGAGGTCGTGGCGGTAACCGTCTACCTGCAACCGGGCCGAGTCCAGCAGCACCGTCTCGGCCAGGGCGGCGGTGGGCGCCGTGCAGTACACCGGGCCCCGGTAACCGCGCTGCACCAGCAGCGGCAGGCGGCCCACATGGTCCAGGTGGGCGTGGGTCAGAATCACGGCGTCCAGCCCGGCCACATCGAAGGAAAACTCTTCGCGGTTGCGCGCCTCCATCTCGTCGCCGCCCTGAAAGAGCCCGCAGTCAATCAGCACCTGCCGCCCGTCCAGCGTCAGCAGGTGCATGCTGCCCGTGACCGTCTGCGCCGCCCCGAAACTCTGAAGGTTCATAGGGCAGTGTAGGGGCGGGCCCTGGGCACACGCACTTTACGGCCCCTTCACTTTCGCGCCGGACGGGTGGGGGGGCGGTGTACGGTCAGGGTATGACGCAGCGTCCTGACGGTTCCCTTCCTGGCTCTGCAGACGGCTTCGGGCGGATTCTGGTGGGGGTGGATTTCTCGGCGTCCTCACAGGCAGCCCTGCGGCTGGCGCGCCGCCACTTTCCGGCGGCGCAGCGCCTGCTGGTTCACGTAACCGACGCCCGCGTGACAGCCGCCCCCGATCTGATGGGCGGCGTGGTGCCCTCGCTGACCGACCCGGCCCTGCTGCACACCATGGAGGCCGCCGATGCCCAGCGGCTGCAGGCCCTGGTGCAGGAAGGCGAGGAGCTGGCGGTGCTGGTGGGCGACCCCGTGACCGGGCTGCTGGACAGTGCCCGCCGCTGGGGCGCCGACCTGATTGTGGTGGGCACCCACGCCCAGAGCGCACTGGAGCATTTCTTCGTGGGCAGCACCGCCGAGAAGATCGTCTCGCGCAGCGCCGTGCCGGTGCTGACGGTGCGCGGGGGCGCGGCATGAAGGTGGGGATCGTGGGCGCCGGACTGGTGGGCGCGACTGCCGCCTACGCCCTGACCCTGCGCGGCTCGTGCAGCGAAATCGTGCTGACCGATGTGGACGGCGAGCGGGCCCGCGCCGAGGCGCAGGACGTGGCCCACGCGGCGCCCGTGAGCCACGGGGCCCGCGTGACCAGCGGCGATCCGGATGAGCTGCGTGGTAGCGCGGTGGTGATCGTGGCGGCGGGGGCCAACCAGAAGCCCGGCGAATCCCGCCTGGACCTGCTGCAGAAGAACGCCGCCATCTTCCGCGACCTGATGGGGCAGGTCACGGCCGCCGCCCCGGGCGCGACCCTGCTGATCGCCACCAACCCGGTGGACGTGCTGACTGGCCTGAGCGCCGAACTGGCCCCCGGGCAGCCGGTGATTGGCTCGGGGACCGTGCTGGACAGCGCGCGCTTCCGGCATCTGGTGGCGGCGCGCGCCGGGGTGGACGCCACGCACGTCCACGGCTACGTGCTGGGCGAGCACGGCGACAGCGCGGTGGTGGCCTGGAGCACCGCGGCGGTGGCGGGGCTGCCGGTGGCCGAGTTCATGGCGGCGCGCGGCCTGCCCTGGACCCCGGAGATCCGCGCCCAGATTGAGGCCGACACGCGCGGGGCGGCCGGGCAGATCATCGCGGGCAAGCGCGCCACCTACTACGGCATCGGCGCGGCGCTGGCCCGCATTGCCGAGCGCATTCTGGACGACCGCCGCGCGGTGCTGACCGTCAGCGCGCCCACGCCCGAATTCGGCACCAGTCTCAGCCTGCCGCGTGTGCTGGGCCGCGCGGGCGTGCTGGACACCATTGTCCCCGCCCTGACCGAAGAGGAGCGCGCCGCCCTGGGCCGTAGCGCCGGCATTCTGCGCGAGGCCGCCGCCGCCCTGAACGCCGAGCCGCAGCCGTAGCTCTGGGCAGGCTCAGCGGGCGCCGGGGGGCGTGACTGGGGCCGCGCCCGGTGCGGGCGTCCCCCCCTCGGCCGGCTCTCCATCCACAAACTCGCCGGTGATGGTGCCGCCCTCGGCCTTCACGGCGCGCACCTCGTTGCGGTCCAGGTCGTACAGGATGGTGCCGGCGCGCAGCACATCCTGGCCCTTGACGCTCTCGGCGGGCTGTTCTGGCGTGCCGTACAGCCGCGCCACGTTCTGCGTGTCGTCGTACTCTACCCGCGCGGCCCGGCTGATCCGCCCCCCGTCAGAATTGAGCACCACGTTGCCCACCAGCGTGGTCTTTTCCTCGTCCACACTCACCTCAATGCGCTC
Organism: Deinococcus arcticus; assembly: GCF_003028415.1. Taxonomy (NCBI): domain Bacteria; kingdom Thermotogati; phylum Deinococcota; class Deinococci; order Deinococcales; family Deinococcaceae; genus Deinococcus; species Deinococcus arcticus. The sequence goes on along the minus strand of NZ_PYSV01000004.1, from coordinate 20,322 downwards.
ACTCTGGCCGCTCAGGGGGTCCTTGTCGCTGCTGCGCTTGAAGGTGATGGGGCCGTCAATGCGGGCAATCCCGTCGGCGCTGTCGTACACCAGGGTCTGGCCCCGCAGTTCGGTGCGGCCCTGGGTGACCAGCACGGTGCTGGGCGCGGGTTTCGGCGTGGCCTCTACGCCGCAGCGGCTCAGGCGGTCGGTCTTGCCGGGCGGGGCGTCTTCCAGAAAGCGGGCGGTACCGGCGCTGGCTTCCACCCGGCCGTCGCTGCCCTCCTGCTCGTCCTTGGGCGGCAGCTGCGTGACCACGGCCAGCGGCACCTGAATCACGTTCTTGTCAATGGTCAGGCGCACGCCGCCGGTGTCGGTTTCACTGAACACCGCCAGCGTGGGGGCGTCTTCAGGTTCGTTCTCGGTGGGCGTGCACAGGGCGAACACGCCCGTGTCGTCCCGGGTGCCGGTCTTGACAATCAGGATGCGCCGTTCCTTGCCGTCTTTCTCGCTGCGGCGCACGAGTTCCAGACTGGACTGCTCGGCCCCGGCCGCCGGGGGGGCCAGGTCTTCCGGGGGCAGTTGCGGTGACGGGCTGGACTGAGCAGGAGGCGTGGGTGCGGGCGGGGGCGGCGCCTGCTGCGCCCACACCATCCCGGCGCCCAGTCCCAGCAGCAGCGCCAGCGTGGCCCGCCCTGTCCATGTCCAGCCTGCTTTGCTCATTGGGGCCAGTCTAGCTCCTGGCACATGAGACCATGCGGGCCAGCGCCGCATTCCGGGTGGCCCCAGGCTGCACAAAGCCCCCCCGGCGCGTAGGGGCCGGGGGGGCAGGGGAGCGACTGAAGTTACTTTTCGCTGCTCAGCTTGAACTGTTCCGTGGGAATCTTGTAGGCCGCGTTCAGGGCGCGCACGCGGGCGAGGTCGGTGCGCTGTTCCAGGTAGCCGCTGGCGGGGGCCTTGACGGTGGCCTTGCTCTTGCTGTCCACACTCACCGCGTTGCCCACCACGTAGGCCACGTTCTTCCGGTCGTCGTAGTACACGGCGTCGCCCGTGGTGGTGGTGGTGCCCTGCACCAGTTTCACGCCGCCGCGCACGTACAGGGTCTTGGTCTTGGTCAGGGCGCGCACTTCCTGCCCGGTGATCACCAGTTCCTTCTGGTTGCCCCTGGCCGCGCGGGTGAGGCTGGGGCTGCCGGTCAGCTGGGCAATTTCACGGTCCTCATCAAACACCAGTTTGTCGGCCCGGCCGCTCTGGGTGCCGGTGGAGAGCGTCACGCCGCCCGTGCTGGTAGAGACGTTGTTGTCCACGTCCAGGCTCATTTTCGGCGCCTTGATGGTCACGGTGTCGCCGTCTTCCTTCTTCTCGGGGACAAAGGTGGCGCTGGCGTTGCCGTCCAGCACGCCCTGGCCGGTGCTCTCGTCGTAGTTCAGGCCGTTGCCGGTGGCAGTCAGGCGGCCACGGGTCACCTTCACGTTGCCGGTAAAGGTGGCGGTGCGCTTGCCCTTGGCTTCAATCAGGGGAATGCCTTTGGGGGCGGCCATCACGGCCTGGCTGGCTTCAATATTCAGGGTGCTGACCTTGGCCTTGACCGGGCTGCCAGTAAAGGTGAGGGGGCCGTTGCGCACGTCGCCGCGCGGGCCACCCTGAATGGTGATCAGGCGCTTGTTGGCATCGCCCGTCTGGGCCAGCACCGGGGCGGCCACGGCCAGCAGGGTCAGGAGGGAGGCAGTCTTTTTCATGGAAACTCCTTTCAGGCTTTCACGCGCTGGCCGTTCACGCAGCGCTCGGTGGTGTCAAGGTAGGAAAAGGTGACAGAGTTCTTGTCGTCCACGTCTTCAATGTTGAAATCAAAGCTCATCTGCAACTTCTGGTAATCGCCGTTGAGGAAAGGAGAGCGCACCTTGGCCACTGGTGCGTAGAAGCCCCGGCCCCCCTCAATGCGCACTGGGGTCTGGTCATGCCCGGTCAGATCAATGTCTGCACATTCCTTCACCAGCGTGATGCGGGCCTGACGGGTGGTCATATTGTCCTGGCCGTCAATCGTCAGGTCCGGGGCGCTCAGGCGGGCGTCCAGCACGGTGCGGCCGGTGTAGCGGTTGCGCGCGTCTTTCTCCTTGACCACGCGCTGGCCCCCCGACAGGCCGCTGAGCACCGTGCGGCTTTGCAGCGGCTCGCTGGCCACCTGCGTGGCCTTGAAGCGCCACACGGCGTCCGGGTCGCGCGAGGGGTACAGGCGCAGTTCCACCCCGCTGAGGGTCACGCCGGTGCCGGCCTCGCTGCGCCCGGTGGGCACGAACGCAAAGACCAGCGCAAAGAGGGTGATGCCCGCCAGGGCGTAGAGGCCAGTTTTCTGCACGGCACGCACTCTAGCGCGGGCCTCTCATGAGAGTGGTGGGGGCCAGATGGGAGGCGTCTGGACGCGCCGCCTGGGCCGCACAGGGGTAGCCTGCGGGGCGATGATCGACACGCACACCCACCTGGACTATCTGGACGATCCGGCCAGCGCGCGCGGGGAACTGGGCCTGAGCGCCATGGTCTGCATTGGCGCGAGCCCCGAACACGCCCGCAACGCCGTGGCCCTGGCCGAGCAATTTCCCGATGTCTACGCCACCGTGGGCCTGCACCCCACCGACGCCGCCCAGGACAGCCCAGGGGCCCGGGCCGAACTGGAAGCCCTGAGCACGCACCCGCGCGTGGTGGGCATTGGTGAAAGTGGACTGGACGACTACTGGGACGACACGCAGCGGCCCGCGCAGCTCGCCGCCTTTGAGTGGCAGCTGGACCTCGCCGCGCGCATGGGCAAGCCGCTGGTGATTCATACCCGCGACAAGGCCGGGCAGGACCGCGCCCAGCAGGGCGTGATGGACGTGCTGCGCGCGTGGCCCGGGGTGCCGGTGATCCTGCACTGCTTCAGCGGGCACCCGGGGCTGCTGCGCTTTGGCCTGGAGCGGGGCGAGCACACCTTTTTCGGCTTTGCAGGCAACACCACCTACAAGAATGCCGCCGAGATTCACGCGGCGGCCCGCGAGCTGCCCCTCTCCCAGATGCTGCTGGAAACCGACGCCCCCTTTCTGGCCCCGGTGCCCAAGCGCGGCAAGCCCAATCGCCCCGGCTACGTGCGCTACACCCTGGAATTCATTGCGGCCCTGCGCGGCCTGGACCCGGCCGACCTGGAGCGTGCCACAGACGCCAACGCCCGGCGGGTCTACGGGCTACCCGATACCTCGGCTTGAGATACATAGAAAGCAGAGGTATGCTGCGGGCATGAACACCCGTGAGCAGCTGCGCATGCTGATCCTGGCGGTGCTGGAACGGCAGCCGGAACACGGCTACGCCATCGCCCAGGCCATCAAAAGCCGCAGCGAGGGCCTGCTGACCGCCCGCGAGGGCACCCTGTACCCCGCCCTGCACGCCCTGGAAGCCGAGGGCCTGATCCAGAGCGAGGAACACGAGGTCGCCGGGCGCGTGCGCCGCGAGTACCGCCTGACTGAGAGCGGGCGCCGGGTACTCGCCCGCAGCCGCAAGGCGTGGCAGCAGCAGGTCAGTGCCGTGCAGGCGGTGCTGGGGGGGTCGTCGTGAGGCTGGAGGCGTGGCTGGCGCTCGCCACAGCGGGCCTGACGCCGGGGGTGCAGGCGCGTATGCGGGCGGAATACACAGCCCATGTGCAGGACGCGGGCGTGGGCGAGGGTGACGTGCAGGCGGTGCTGGGCACGCCGGAAGAGGCGCGGCAGGCGCTGGGGCGGCTGTACCTGACAGCGCACGATCTCGACGGTTTGCGGCCCTCAAGGATTCATTTCTTGGGGTCCTGGTTGCTGGCCGGGTACGGCACGCTGCTCCTGCTGCTGTGGGCCGGGGGCAATGATCAGGTGGGCCCTGGGCTGACCGGCGTTCTGGTTGCGGGCCTGGTGCTGGGGGGCTTGACCATCTGGACCCGCCGCCTTGCCCCTGAACTGCGGGCCCTCCTGAGGGTCCAGGGCGGCTTGTGGGCGGTGAACCTCAGCTTCTGGTTGGGGTGGCTGACCGGCGGCTGGACCGGCGAGCCTCCGCTGTGGCTGGTGCTTGGTTTCCCCCTCGTGTGGGTGTGCTGGGGCGCCGAGGTCAGGTTCAGGAGCCGCAAACTTTACCGCACGCTGGCGCTGGAACAGCAGGGGGCGCGCCCATGAGCAGCATGCCCGGGCCGCTGACCGAGTACCTGGACGCCGTGACGGCCCCCTTTCCCGCGGACACTGCCGCCCGCTTACGGGCCGAACTGGGCGGGCACGCCCTTGCTGCCGCCGAGGCCCTGGCGGATCAGGGCCACCCCGACCCCCTGGGCGCCGCCCTGGCCGATCTGGGCTGGGTGCGCGAGGTGCGCCGCGCGCTGGAACGGCAGCATTACACCCAGGCCGAGGACGAGACCCTGCTGGCCTGCCGCTTCTGGCGCCGCGCAGAGCCCTCTTCCCCAGTTTCCCTGGGTCTGGGCGTGGCCACGCTGCTGGGGGCGCCGCTGGCGTTACTGTGGCTGGAGCGCCCGGTCGCGTGGGGGGTGTACGGCGCCCTATGCGCCCTGATACTGACTGTGGCGGTGCTGGAGCGGTGGCTGCCCCGCCGCTTTCCGGCCCGCAGCGCCCGCGTGCTGCGGGCCCTGGTGCGTCTGGGCTTTGTGCCCGCCGTGCTCATTGGATTTCAGGCCCTGAGCCTGTCCGGGCAGGACACCCTCTGGGCGGTCCTGCTGGGCACAGGGGTGGGCTTCTGGCTGACCGCGCGCCGGGAGTGGCAAACCCTGTGGCCCCTGCGGCGCAAGGCGCTTGCCGGAGCGCGGTAAGGAGGGCAGACCATGACGGCACAGGCAACCTTTGAGAGCTGGCTGGAGGAGGTCACCGCGCCCTTTCCCGCCGATACGGCGTGGCGCCTGCGGGCCGAGTTCCGGGGGCACCACGAGCAGGCCGTGGACGCCCTGACCCGGCTGGGTGACCCGGCCCCCGCGCAGACCGCCCTGCGCGAACTGGGTGAGCCCGCCACCGTCATCGCCGCGCTGGAGCACACGCACTTCACCCGTGCCGACCTCGCCTGGATGGAGCGCGACGCTGAACTGAAGCGGCTGCTGGCTGACCCGGAGCGGCGACCTCAGGGGCCTGTGCGGTGGCGGGACTGGGCACAGCTTCCGGTCTGGGTGGCTATTGGAACGTATCTGATCTGCGGCTGGCCCGGTCATCCCAGTCCCCTCATGCCAGAATTTCCCTTTGCGCCACTGGTTCCAGCTCTGCTGACCCTATCTACGGCGATCAATTTGACAGGACACTGGTTGATCAGTCAGCGGCCCGCGCGTTCAGCGGCGGTGTTGGCGCGGTGCTGGGCAGCAATAAACCATCCTTTCAACGGCGCGCTCCTGCTGCTGTTCATGTTCGGTCTCTATGAATGGGTGCTTGCCCTGTGGCTGATTTTGCTGGGTCTGACAGTGCTGCGCCGTCCCCGCGAGGCCCTGTCCCTGCTGCCCAAGGCGTGGCGCAGCGCGCAGTAAGCCGCGCCGCTACAGGTGGCGCTTGAAAAAGGCCACGCTGCGCTGCAGGGCCACGCCCAGGTTGCCGCTGAGGTTGTGGTTATCGCCCTCGTAGCGGTAGGCCTCGACCGGCTGCCCGGCGGCGCGCAGGTCGTCGGCCAGCGCTTTCTGAAAGCTGTATGGCACGTCCTTGTCGGCGGTGCCGTGGTGCAGTTGCAGGGGACGGCCCCGCAGGTCTTTCAGGTACGCATTCGGGCTCAAGAGGCGCAGGTAGCGGCGGTTCAGGGGGTCCAGGGTGCGCCGTTTGCCGCCGGGTGGGTTCCAGTCGGTGCTCAGAAGGTCGTAGCCTGCCACCACACCCGCCCACAGCGAGGCCGCTTTCAGCTCCCGGTCCACCAGCAGGGCGCGCAGCGAGAGTTGTCCGCCCATGGAATGCCCCCACAGCCCCAGGCGCCGCCGGTTCACGCGGGGGTCCTGTTTCAGGCTGGCCGCCGCGTTCAGCACGTCCACGGTGTAGCCGGGGTCGGTATAGCCGCCCAGCGCCTCGCCTTCACTGTCCCCGTGACCCCGGTAGTCACTTTTCAGGGTCACGAAGCCTGCGCGGGCAAAGGCGTCCTGGTAGGCCACATAGCGCTCGGTGGTGCGGTATTCATCGGGCGGAATGTACCCGTGGTTGAACACGATGGCGGGCCAGCCCCCCGGCGGCGGCGTGCCGCGCGGCACCGTCAGCAGGGCGTTAATCCTCAGTCCCTCGGACTGGTAGCTCACCACCTGCCGGGTGTAATTGGCGCCCGGCGCCAGGGTGCGGCGCACCGTCAGGGCGCTGCCCGGGTAGCGGCGGGCCCGCAGCGCCGGAATGCTGATCGGCTGCGCGGCGGCGGCGCGCAGGGCCGCGTCGTCGGGGGTCGTGCGGCGGGGCGGGGACGCCTCAGGAGCCGCCTGGAGCTGCCCTCCTGAGCGCTCGGGGCGCCCCGGCCTTTCTGGCTGGGTCAGCGCCACATATCCCGCGCCCAGGCCCAGGGCCAGCGCCGCGCCCAGGATCAGGCGCCGCATGGAGCCTCCGGGGGGCAGGTGCGCCGCGTCATGGTCAGAGGCTAAAGAAGCGGGCGGCCCCACACTGCGTGGCCGCCAACGGTTTGTCTTGGGCGCGTCTTAACGGCTCAGGACGTAGGTGCTCAGCTTCTCGAAGTGGCTGGGGTTGCCGCTGCCCAGAGGCTGCGTCTTGTCGTACAGGTTCCAGCCGCGCTTGACCGACATGGCCGGCAGTACCTCGGCGCCGCCCAGGTACTCGGGGATGCTGATGGCGTCCAGGTTGGCGTCCAGCGGGCTGAACACCAGCCACTGCCGGTTGCGGGCAAAGGCTTCTCCGGCGTCAAACCGGGCATTGTTATTGCTGTCGTCGAACACAATCACCTGATACACGCCCGCCACCGAGGGGATGGTGGGCAGGTCAAAGCCGTAGGCCCAGCTGTTCACCCCGGTCGAGACGATGTTCTGGTCAATGGTGCTGGTGTTGGTCACCGCCACCGGCACCCCGGTGCCCACCAGCGCCAGCCGCAGGCGGGGGCTCTGGCCCCAGTCGCCGGCAATGGTGCCGCTCAGCGCGTAGGCTTCGGGGGGACGGACCTCCTGCGGGCGGCAGGCGGTCAGGGGCAGCAGGCCCAGGGCCAGCAAGGGAAGTACAGAAGCGGCGCGCATGGGCTTCAGGCTAGCGGCTCAGGCCATGAGTCGTGTGGGCGCGGCTGTCACCGGGCCGGCAGCCGCGCCAGCACCGCGTCAATCACGCCCTGCAGGCTCAGGGCGCCGGTGTCAATCACGTGGGCATCCGGGGCCGGAGCGCTCTGGGTGGTGTCCAGGCGGTCGCGCTCAATCAGGGCCGCCTCTATGGCGTCCACTTCCTCGGGGCGCTCATGGGCGCGGCGCTGGGCACGCACGCGGGGGCTGGCGGTCAGGTAGAACTTGGCCCCCGCGTGCGGAAACACGGCCGTGCCCATGTCCCGGCCCTCGGCCACCAGGGGCGCGGGCAGGGCGCGCAGCTGGGCGTCCACCCAGGCGCGCACCTCGGGGCGGGCGGCCACCACGCTCACGCCCCGGTCCACGCGGGTGGAGTGCAGGTCCGGGGTCAGGTCGCGCCCCGCCTGCCACACCCGGTTGCCCGCAGCCAGCGGTTCCAGGCGCGGCGGCGGGTTCAGGCAGCCCAGAACCGCGCCCTCCTGGCCCAGGTCCACGCCGGCTTCCAGACCCAGCAGGGTTGCGGCGCGGTACAGCAGGCCGCTGCTGATGTAAGGCACCCCCAGCGCCTGGGCCACACCGGCCGACACGCTGGACTTGCCGCTGGCGGCCACGCCGTCAATGGTCACAATCATCAACTGCGTAGTCTAGAGCATGGCCCGCCCGCTGCGCCCAGAGGTGGACGCCCGGCGCGGGCAGTGCCCGCTACACTGGGGCAGACCATGAAACACGCTGCCCTGATCCTGACTGCCCTGCTTGCCCTGACTGCCTGCCAGCCCAAGGAAGAGGCGACCACCACAACCACGGAAACCACCACCGAGACCGAAACCAAGCCAGACACGGCACCGGCTGAGACGGAGACCCCGGCCGAGACGGAGACCCCGGCCGAGACCGACACCAACGCGGCCGAAACCGCCACCGAAGCGGTGACCGCTCCCGGTCCGGTGCCGGCGGGCTACACCGCCGTGGCCGAACTCAGCAAGGCGCCTGTGCGCGAGTTCAAGGCCGAGCCGGAACTGAGCCTGGAAGAGGGCAAGGACTACTACGCCCTGATTGACACCAACCGGGGCCAGATGCTGGCCGACCTGTACGAGCAGGAAACCCCGGTCACCGTCAACAACTTCGTGTTTCTGGCGCGCCACCACTACTTCGACGGCATTCGCTTTCACCGCGTGATTAACGAGTTCATGGCGCAGTCCGGCGACCCCAAAAGCGTGGACGAGGCCAAGAAGGCCGAGTGGGGCACCGGCGGTCCCGGCTACCAGTTTGCCGACGAGTTCCGCACCCGCCTGACCTTCGACTCGGCCGGGATTCTGGCCATGGCCAACAGCGGCCCGGCCACCAACGGCAGCCAGTTCTTCATTACCTTTGCGCCCACCGAGGGCCTGAACGGCAAGCACACCATTTTCGGCAAGGTGGTCACCGGAGACGACGTGCTGCCGAAGCTGACCCGCACCAGCGACACCAGCAGCGGCTCCGAAACGCCCGTGGAGGGCGCCGTGGCCGACAAGATCATCAGCGTGCGCATTCTGACCAAGGGCTGAGGGCCAATTTCGCCAGGACCGGGGTGGCCAACGATTCAGGCTGAGCACGGCAACAGGTCCCTTCAGGCGTGAAACCCCCACCCCGGTTCTGGTGCCGGGTGGGGGCGGGACCGGCCGCCTCTTGTAGCGCGCCAGCACAGGGCCCCGGCAGTTCGTCTGCCGGGGCCCTTGCGGTTAGAGGTGTTTAGCGGCGGTCGTTGGTGTGGCCGGTCGTGGTGCCCGTGCCCGTGGTGTAGGTCGTGGTGGTGGTGTGGCGGTTGCGCCCCAGCAGACCAGCCAGACCCAGCAGACCCAGCAGGCCCCAGGGGAACTGGCGGGTGTCGGCCACGCCGTCGTTGTTGCTGTCCACCACGCCGTCGCCGTTGGGGTCCACGGCATTGTTCACGGCTTCGCCAGCGTCGTTTACCGCTTCGCCAGTGGCCTGGGCGGCGTCGTTCACGGCGTCACCGGTGGCGGCGGCGGCATCCTCCACTGCTTCACCAGTTTCAGCAGCGGCCGTGTCCACAGCCTCGCCAGCCTGCTCGGCGGCGCCGTCGGTGGAGTCGGTGCTGGTGTCCTGCACCTGAATCAGGGTGGGCTGGGGCGCGGCGGCCAGAGCGGTGGGGGCGGCAAACAGCAGGGCCAGGGTCAGCAGGGTCTTGTTCATGGGGATCTCCTTTGGTGGGCCCGCAGCCAGCATGCACAATCAGCCGGGCCTCTAGACCCCTGCATTGTGAGCGCTGTTACGCAGCCCTGCCCAAAGCTGATCTTGACCCCATGCTCAGGTGACCTTATGAATTGGCCCCGGCGGGGGCCAGTTCCTGTAGCGCCTTGAGCACCCTCGCCATGTGCTCCTCCAGCGGCACGCCCAGTTCGCTGGCCCCCTGCTCCACCTCCTCACGGTTGACCCCAGCGGCAAAGGCGCGGTTCCTGAAACGCTTTTTCAGGCTAGGCAGCTCCACGCCGCGCACGTCCCGGTCCGGGCGAATCAGGGCGGCGGCCTGCACCAGTCCGGTCAGTTCATCCACAGCGAAGAGCGTTTTCGCCAGCTGGCTGGTGCGCGGCGTGCCGGTGAAGGCCGCGTGCCCCATGATGGCGTCCAGCACCTCGGGCGGCGTGTCGGTGCGCGCGCAGGTGAGCCACGCCCCAGGCCGGGTGCTCGTCCGGATGGGCTTCATAGTCAAAGTCGTGCAGCAGGCCCGTCACGGCGTACAGCTCTTCATCTTCGCCCCAGTGGCGGGCATAGGCGCGCATGGCGGCCTCCACATTCAGCATGTGGCGCTGCAGCGAGGCCGAGGGCGTGTGCTGCACCATCAGGGCGTAAGCCTGCTCGCGGTTCATGGCCGCAGTGTAGAGGGGGGAAGGGGCTATGAGCTTTGAGCCCTGAGCCCTGAGGTCTGGACGGTGAGGATGGAATGCCCCCTCAATCCAGCCCCAAAGCAAAGAGCCACAGGGCCAGCACTTGCCCCATGGCTCATGGCCCATAGCCCGTGCCCCTTCACCCCCCCAGATACCGGGTCCACTGCGGCTGCCAGTGGGCAAACTGCCCGTGGGCATACACCCCGAAGCTGGGGGCGCGGGGGCGGGTGCGCAGGGGCATGGCGGCCTCTTCGGGGGTGCGGTTGCCCTTGCGCTGGTTGCAGGTGCGGCAGGCGGTCACCACGTTGTCCCAGGTGTGGCGCCCGCCACGCGAGCGGGGCAGCACGTGGTCCAGGGTCAGTTCATCGGGGGCGCCGCAGTACTGGCAGGTAAAGGTGTCGCGCCGCAGCACGTTGCGCCGGTTAAAGGGCACCGGATGCACGCGGGGCCGGCGCACGTAGCGCCGCAGGCGAATCACGCTGGGCACGCTCATGACCGTGCTGGGCGAGCGCACCACGTCCTCACTGTTCTCCAGAATTTCCGCCACGCCGTACTGAATGAGCGTGATGGCCCGCTTGGCACTCGTGACATGCAGCGGTTCATAGGACGCGTTCAGGACCAGCACGCGGGGCGCGTTCAGGTCAGCCGCTACGGTGGGTCGGCGGGGCTCGGGCTGCACGTCCTTTCTGGAGATCATGCCCGGCATTCTAAAGCGGCGTCTTCAGGCAAATGTTGCGCACAGACGCTTAGTGGCCCCTGAAGGGGGCTGGGGGCAATGGCCTACCGATCAGAGGGCGCGCTGCCCGCACCAGGGACTGGCCGCCCTCCCTGGGCCAGCGCCGTTCAGGTCAGCCCCGGCAGGGCGCCGCCCGCTTTCAGGCCGGTGCGCAGCAGATCCAGGGTGCCGTCGGCCACGTACTGCACGGCCAGCGCCCCCAGCAACACGCCCAGCACGCGCGTGACCACATGCACGCCGGTCAGGCCGATCACGCGGGCAATCTGCCCCGACAGGCGCAGGGCCAGGTAACACAGCAGCAGCACACCCGCCGTGACCAGAAACACCGCCGACAGCAGCAGCGGCGAGCCGTGGGCATCGGCCGCCAGAATCATGATGCTGGCCAGGGTGCCGGGTCCGGCAATCAGCGGAATGGCCAGCGGAAAGACGCTGATGTCCTGGCGTTCGTGCGCCTCCTGTTCTTCCTCGGCCGTTTCCTTGCTGCCGCTGGGCCGGGCAAACACCATGTCCAGCGCAATCAGAAACAGCAGGATGCCCCCGGCAATGCGGAAGGCCCCCAGGCTGATGCCCAGGTGTTCCAGGAGTTCGCGCCCAAACAGCCCAAACGCCAGAATGATGATGCCCGCCACCACGCACGCCTTGATGGCCACCCGGCGGCGCTCGAAGCTGGGCCGGTTGCCAGCCAGGCCAATGAAGATAGGCGCCAGACCCACCGGGTCCATCACGACCAGCATGGTCAGAAACGTGGCCGAGATGGTCGTCAGAAGCTCGGGCAGGGGCACAGCCATAGGCCGATTGTGGCATGCCGTGACCGGGACACGTGGCAGGCTGGGAACAGGCAGAATCGCGCCAGCACCACGAAAAAAGAGGCTGGATGCTGGGGCAGAAGGCTGGGCGCCTGGGGTGTGGACCGGAGCCCCTGTAAAGCGGTGCAGCTCCAGGCCGCTGCCCAGCGGCGCAGGGGAGGGTGCCCGGCTGAATCTCAAGCGCCGCCAAGCTGGGGGGCCGGACGGGGCGGACAAAGTCCCCTCTCTGGCCCCCGGCCAGCGCTTCCTGACAAGGCCAGCGCGCCGCTGGGCATGGGGGCCCAGGGCGCGCGGAGACACTGCTTGGGGGTGGCTTACCGGGCGCGCTCGGGGGTCATGTTCAGGGCCAGCGAGCCCATCAGCTGGGCGTGGTGGTCGGCACTGACGGGCAGCTTCACGGTGCCTTTCAGGTACAGGCTGCCGGCGCTGTGCACCGTTTCCTGCTCGATATCACGCAGAAACACCGTGTAGGTCTGTCCCGCCGTGGTGAAGCGCACGCGGTCTGTGGTGCCGGGCATCCAGGAAAGATTCAAATAGGTCATAGCCCCTCTCTGGGTTGAAGTAGGCACTCCGGTGAACTGGTTTGCTCAACCAGTCCAGCCGAGTAGGGCGAGGAGGAAAAACACGGGTTTCGGGCGTGGCGTGTGCAGCCTGGTTCTGGTCCGGACTGGACACGAAACAGACGAAACCCGTCTGAGCCCGCAAAGGAACTCCAACCTCCCTATGGTGCCACACCTTCATGATGGGCAGATGCGGCCGCCGCGCCTGCCGCAGGGGGCAATGCGGCGCGGGCCTGGAGGGCAGCGCGGTCAACGTTCACGCCTTGCAATTGCAACAGCTGGAAAAGAATACGATGACAGGATGCTTACGCTTCAGGGCCAGTATACCGTTGCGGCCAACAAACGGCTCACCATCATTGCGGACCCCCAGAAGCTGGCCAAGGGCACGCTGGTCTCGGACCTGGACGCCCTGGTGCGGGCATGTGCCGAGAACCGGGGGCAGTGCATGGTTCAGATTTCCACCCCCTACGGTCTGATGCAGGGCACCCTGACCGAGAAAAGCCCCCACAAGCTGCGGATGCGGCTGTTCGAGGGCCACCTGTCGTTCCTGCCCCGCGCCTGAACAGAGGGCCGGCTTCCCTCTCTGTTTCTCCTTCCAGCGCCCCCCGAATCGGTAGAGCCGATCAAGGGGGCGCTGTTCCCTTGCCGGGGGCGCCCCCATGGTTGGTGGCGGCCCTATGCCCAGGCAGCAGGTGCCCCCGGCTGAGGCGGCAGGGCCCGGTCCACCTGCGCGGCAATGTGCAGAATGAGACGCTGCAGGTCCAGGCAGTACACGCTGGGGTTGGCAAAGCCAGTGGCGGCGCTGTAGCGGTTGGGCAGGTAGCCGCCGCCGCAGACCTCGCGCAGCGCGCATGCCCCGCACATCAGGGCGTCCAGGCCGCGCTGCCCCGCCACCGCCGCCTGATACACAGGCACCCCCTGCAGGGCCCACAACTCGTGTTCCAGCACGTTCAGGCCCGTCAGGGTCAGGCCGTCGCGGCAGGCGCGCAGGGCGTCCAGCGGTTCAAGGCTGCCGTCGGTTTCCACCACGGCAATATTCACGGGTGCGCCGCCCAGCGAATCAATATGCTGGCGCGCGCCCAGCAGCAGTTTCATGATGTCGAAAAACATCCGCACCAGCACGTTCGGGTTATTTTCCGCCCACCACGCATCAAAGATGGGCACCAGATACGCCGCGTAGGCGCCGGGCTGGGGCGGCGGGGCGTCCCAGTTGTGGTCCAGCGGCAGCAGGAAGTCCATGCGGTCCACGCCCAGTCCGCGCAGGTGGTGGTAGGTGGCGGTCCCGGACACTGCCGGGTCAATCACGCACAGCACGCCGCCAAACAGCCGCTCGCGCGCCGGGTGGGCATTCAGGCGCTCGATGGCGCGGCGGGTGGCGTCGTAGGTGCCGCGCCCGGCGTGATCCACCCGGGTGCGGTTGTGCGCCTCGGGCAGGCCGTCCAGGCTCAGGGCCACCACCACCCCCAGGTCGGCAAACAAGTCCAGCCAGTCGCGGGTCAGCAGCACGCCGTTGCTCTGCACTGTGAACTCGAACGCCACTTCCGGCGCCGCCTCCCGCAGGACGGCCACCGCGTCCCGGAACCAGTCCTGGCCGGCCAGCAGCGGCTCGCCGCCGTGAAAGGTCACGCTGGCGGTCTGCCGGCCCAGCCGCCGCACCTGCGCGGCAATGCGCCGGGCGGCAGCCTCCACAACGCCTGTGGGCATCACCCGCGGGCGCCCAGCGAACGAGCGGTCCCGCAGGTTGAACATGTAGCAGTAGGGGCAGTTCAGGTTGCAGTGGGCCGTGGCCTTCAGGATGAACGACGCAGGTTCTTGCCCTACCACCTCAGGCCGAAGCTCAGATCAAAGCTGGCAGCGGCGTCGGGGTTGAAGGTGCGCACGAGTTCCAGGCCGCGCAGCAGCATGGCGCTCTCGGCCAGGCGCTGCGACTGGCCCTGGATACTGTTCAGGCCACTCAGGCGGGTCTGAACGGCGGCCTTGTCCAGCAGAATGGGGGTGGCCCGCAGCACCGGCTGGGCCAGCGCCGTGGGCCCCAGCGCCCCGCCGACCACGGCGGCCCCGGTCATCAGGCCGGCGCGGCGCAGGAAGTTGCGGCGCTGCTCGGCTGGCTGGGGGTCGGGCTCAGGTGTTAAGAGCGCGTCGGAAAGTGGGCGGTCGAGATCATGCTCGGACATCGCAACCCCTCCTGAATGCCCACACGGCAACGCCACGCCTGGCGATCTGTCCTCCACGTGAGTGTGAGCAACTTCATAGTTCTCCTGTTGTGCGGCTTCATCTAGAGAGCGGCTTACATTTGCCCTCATCCGGATTCCGAACAATTCCGGAACACGTTCCGGAATTGTTCCGACCGGAGGGAGCAGGAAAGAGTGCGGATTTCCGGGGATTGGGCTGAAACAGCGCCGAAGGCGGGGAACATCCGGCTCCTTCCCGGAGGTGACGGAAATGGACGGCAGTCCGGATCAGGGAGTCGCCGGGCGCACATTCAGTTCCAGGGTGCCCGCGGCTTCCACGGGCCGCTCGCCCTGCCGGGTCACGGCGCGCACACCCAGCGTGTAGGAGTTGACCGGGGTGCGGGGGTCCACCTGCACCGTGACGGTGAAGGAGTCGCCCACCCGCACGGGCGTGCGGGGCACGGCCACGCGCACACCCGGCACCGGGCTGGCCCCTTCCACCGTGAAGGGGCCCGGGTGGCTCTGGGGCGTGAAGCCGCCAATGCGCGCCTGAAGCACCCGGGTCTGGCCGGCGGGCACGCTCAGCGTGCGAATGCTCTCGGCCGGCTGGCCGGCGCGTGCCTGGGCCAGCACCACGTATCCCCCCGCGCAGCCGCTGCGGCGCAGGCCCGCAATGTCCTGCGCCCCCACGAACAGCGCCGGCAGCAGCGAGGCCACCACCAGCCCCAGCCCCAGCGCGGCCCGGGCCGGGCGCCGCCAGTGGGCCGCCGTAAAGGCCAGGCCGCCGGGCCCCAGCAGCAGCGCGGGCAGCAGCGCCAGCAGCGTGCGGCCCGAGCAGGGCCCGCCCAGCAGTTCGCCCCCCAGGGCCCGCACGCCGAAGGTCAGGGCGGCGCCCAGCCCCCAGCCCAGCGCAAAGGCCGGCGCAAAGGTCTGCAGCCGGTAGGTGGGAAAGGCGGGGGGTTCGCCGGGGGAGGCAGCAGGGGGCGGCACGCTCATGGGCGCAGCGTAGCGCCGCCCGGCTGGCCGCACGTCCCGCAGCGCGCCGGGCCCGGGTGCGGGGGAGCAGATTGATCCAGCCTGCTCTATTCCGCCAGCAATACCGGGCAAGAGCCGATGTACTGTCTCTGGGCCCGGAGGGCCGTGTTTCTCCGCCTCACTCTGAGCCGCCACTCTGAGCCGCCGCCGGGTCAGGCTACTCGACCCTGAACCGCGTTTGCGGGCCAGAGGGCCAAGGTCCGGCTCAGGGGCGCTGGCAGTCGGGGCACACGCCCATGAATTCCAGGCGAATGTCAGTGACCTGAAAGCCAGCCGGCAGCGCCGAGGCCGGCAGCGCCGGCAGGTCCCCGGCGGCCACATCGAAAATGGCCCCGCAGCCCCGGCAGACCGCGTGGTGGTGGGCGGCGCCCTCGTGCTTGTAGTCGTAGCGGGTGGCCTGCCCGGCGCGCTCCAGGGTCACCACCGCGCCGTCGCGCACCAGGGCGTCCAGGGTGCGGTACACGGTACCCAGGCTCACGCTGGGCAGCTGCTGGCGCACCTGCGCGTGAATCCAGGCGGCGTCGGGGTGCGACCGGGCTTCTCGCAGCACCTCCAGAACGGCCAGGCGCTGTTTGGTCTGGCGCACCATCGTCATGGGGTTCAGTTTATCAAACCCGCCCCCAGGGGCCAGGGACGCGCGTCTGCCGCCCCCGCCGCGTCCACGGGCGCCCACAACTCTGCACCCGGTTCATTGCTTTCGTTCAGCCGGACGCGTAAAACCCTGAACGGCCATGCCTGAGCGCCTCCTGCCCCTCCTGACCCCCCAGCCCCAGACCGGCGACGCCCTGGGCGCGCGCCTGGGGGTGGGGCGCGTGACTGTCAACACCCTGGCCCGCCGCCTGCAGGACGAGGGGGTGCCGGTGCAGATTGGCCGCGCCGGCTACGCCCTGAGCCCCGGCACCCCTGCCCCGCAGTTCGTGGCGCGGCCCACCCCCATGGGCGCGGCGCTGCGCTACCTGGGCACCGTGGGCAGCACCCAGGACGAGGTGCGCGCCTGGGCCGACGACCCCCACGCGCCAGCTCCGCACGGCGCCGCCGTGGTGGCCGAGCGCCAGACCCAGGGCCGGGGCCGCCGGGGACGTGCCTGGGCCACCATGCACGGCACGCTTGCGTTCTCGGTGCTGCTGCGCCAGGGGCCAGGGGGCGCGCCGCTGACCCTGCCGGAACTGGGCCTGCTGCCGCTGGCGGCGGGGGTGGCGGTGCAGCGCGCGGCCGGGGTTGGCGGTCTGAAATGGCCCAACGACCTGCTGACCGGGGACGGCCGCAAACTGGCCGGCATTCTGCTGGAAGCCGATCTGCGCGGCGAGGAAGCCCGGCGCGCGGTGCTGGGCATTGGCCTGAATGTCTCGGCGGCCCCGGACGGCGCGGCCCACCTGCGCGAGTTCGCCCCGGACCTCACCCGCGCCGGGGTGCTGGGCGCGGTGCTGCGCGAACTGCACACGTGGCTGTCGGCCCCACCCGACGAGGTGCTGCGGGCATGGCGGGCGGCCAACCTCACGCTGGGGCGCCCGGTGCGGGTGCAAACCCCGGCCGGGCCGCTGGAGGGCGTGGCCACCGACCTGGACGCACGCGGCAGCCTGCTGGTGCAGACCCCGGGTGGCCTGCACACCGTCAGCGCCGGTGACGTGCAGCTGATTGGCCAGCTGAGCGGCCCGCCGGGGCCCGCCACCCCCTGACCTTCCCCTTTCGCCCCTCACCTCCAGGAGATATTCCATGACTGTTCTGCACCCCACCCTGTCCCGTACCCTGCTGCCCGCTCACAGCCGCGCCCGCGACCTCGCCCTGATCGTGGGCGGCGCGGCCTTCGTGGCGGTGCTGGCCCAGGGGTCTATTCCCCTGCAGCCGGTGCCCCTGACCCTGCAAACGCTGGGCGTGCTGCTGGTGGGCGCGGCGCTGGGCTGGAAGCGCGCGTTCGCGGCGCTGGCCCTGTACGTGGCGGCGGGCGCCGCTGGTCTGCCCGTCTATGCCGGCGGCAGCAGCGGTTTCCTGAACCCGGCGGGCACCGGCCTGCGCGCCAGCCTGGGCTACCTGATTGGCTTTCCCTTCGCCGCCGCGCTGGTGGGCTTTCTGGTGGAACGCTTTGCGCTGGACCGCCGGTTTCTGGGCACCGCCCTGGCCATGCTGGCGGGCAACGTGGTGATTTACCTGTTCGGCCTGCCCGTGCTGGGCGCCCTCACCGGCCTGGAAGAGCAGGCGCTGCTGACTGCCGGCCTGACCCCGTTCCTCCTGGGCGACACCCTGAAACTGCTGCTGGCTGCCACGCTGCTGCCCGGCCTCTGGGCGGTGCTGCGCCGCTAAGCCTGATGGAAAAACGCCCCCGCCTTCACTCGGGCGGGGGCGTTTGCTTGGGGCCGGGTTGTCGATGTCTCCCGTGCGGAAACCCCGGTCCTTTGCTTGGGTTCAGTGTGGCCGGTCCGCGCCGGGCTGGGCATCCGCCGAAAGGTGCAGCGTGGCATAGGCGAAATGGGGGAGGCTGGCCCCGGCGAGCCTCTTTGCGGTTTTTTTGAGTGGGCTATGGTCCACTACCCCCGCGCAGCTGCAGAGGGCTGCTGGAACGACACTCTTTTACGGCGTGTCTATAAAACTGTACCTGTTTTCTATTCAAAAGTAGCCATCATAAATCTATCAGAAAGGCTTTTTATAGTTCCTCCCATCGGCTGAGCCACGCTCGCCGGAAAGGACCCACCATGACCCACTTCCTCTCCCGTCTGACCCTGACCGCCCTGCTGCTGGGCACCGCCGCCCACGCCGCCACCGGCACCGTGACTTCCCAGACCAGTGCCCAGGCCAGCGCCGCCGCCCAGGCCGACGCCCAGATTGCGGGCGCCGCGCTGCTGGATGCCCAGGGCCGCGTGGTCGCCACCGCCGATGCCACGGGGACCTTCGTGTTTCAGGGCGCCAGCCGGGCCGCTGCGCAGGCGCGTGTGACGCTGCGCAGCGGCGCCTCGGCCACGTACCAACTGGCGGGCAACGCCGCCGCGCAGGGCCGCGTGAGCGCCGAAACCCTGGCCGTGACCAGCGGTGGCCGGGCCCTCAGCCTCTCCCAGGCGGTGCGGGCCGATGCCCAGGCGCAGGCCAGTGCGCGCGCGGCGGCCGCTGCCGCCCTGGCTGGCCGCACCGTGACCCTGCTGAATGCCCAGGGGCAGGTGGTCGGCACGCTGAGCGCCGGTGGCGTGTGGCAGGCCCAGGGCGAGCTGACCCAGGCCACCCGCGCCGTGGTGACCACAGCGGGCGGCGCCCAGCGTGCCTTTGAGCTGGCGGCCCAGGCCAGCGCCGACGCCCGGGGCCAGCTGGACTTCGGCCGCCTGACCGTGCGCACGGGGGCGGGCCAGGACGCTCTGGCGCGGGTGCTGGTGTCTGTGCCGGCCAGTGTCTCGGTGCAGGGTGAGGGTGCGGCCAGCGGCAGCGCCGGGGCCTCCGGTTCGGCAGGAAGCAGTGGGGGCGCCGCCAGCGTGGGTGTGGGCGTGAACATCGGCGTGGGCACCGGCATCGGGATTGGGGTGGGCGGCGGCAAGTAACACCGCGCGCCACGGAAAACAGCAAGAGAGCCTGGACCGTTCGTGCTCAGGCTCCTTTGCTGTGGGTGCCCTGGTACAGTCGGGGCATGAAACGCCTGCGTGGGCTGCTGTGGGTGGCGCTGCTGGGGGCCGGGGCTCAGGGGCAGGAGGGCCCGCCTACCCTGCGCGCCCAGGTGCCGGGCTGGTCAGAGGGCGCCCGTTCGGTGGGGCTGCTGGCCCCATTCTCGGCGGGCGATGACCGGCAGGTGCTGCTGGCGCGCGGCAGCGTGGACGCGGCGGGTCGCCTGAGCCTGCCGCTGCCGGACCCAGCGCAGCTGGCCGGTCGCCTGGTTCCCCTGAACGAGTGGCTGCTGCCCGTGAACCCGGCCGACTGCGCCAGATACGAGGGCCAGATCGTGTTCAGCTGGCCGGCGGCCACCGTCTTTCCCGTGCCCGAACTGCTGGTGGCGCCGGCAGGCACGCAGTTTCCCAGCCTGGGCAGCGTGGTGGGTGAGCATCTGTGGGGCTCGGCCCCGCGCCTGAACAGTGAGGTCAATGTGCTGGGTGACGGGCCAGACACCGCCGCCCAGGTCCGCGACTACCGGCTGGTGTATGTGCCCGGGGCCGTGACCGTGCGCGGCGAGTCGCGCTGCGTGCCCGAAGCGGGCCTGACCGAGGTGCTCACGGTGGACCTGAATCTGGCGCCGGGCTGGTCGCTGCTTCAGCAGGATGACGACTACAGCGGCGAGGACCTGCGCCGCCGCCTGAGCGTGGCTCCGGCCGACACCGTATCGCTGTGGCAGCTGCGGTAGGACGATCATCCACTTAAGAGCGCCGGGGCCACTGGGGCCCCGGCGCACGTCTTGCGGGCTGCGGTTATTCCGCCACGCTGGGCACGGCGGCCAGCGGATCGCGGCCGTCCTTGATGGCCCCTAGCACCCGGGTGCGGATTTCCTGCTCCATCTCCGGGCGCTCGGCGATGTAGGCAATCGCCTTTTCCTTGCCCTGGCCAATGCGCTCGTCACCGTAGGAGTAGAACGAGCCCGCCTTCTTGATGATCTCCATGTCGCTGGCCAGTCCCACGAGGTCACTGAGCTGGTCGAAGCCCTTGCCGTACATGAGGGTCAGTTCGACTTCCTTAAAGGGCGGGGCCACCTTGTTCTTCACCGTCTTGACCTTCACCGTGTTCGCCACGGCGTCGTTGCCCACCTTGATCGGCTGCCCGATCTTGCGCACGTCCAGGCGCACCGAGGAATAGAACTTCAGCGCCCGGCCCCCCGTCGTCGTCTCCGGGTTGCCGTACATCACGCCGATCTTCTCGCGCACCTGGTTGATGAAAATCGCGGCCGTGCCGGTCTTGCTCAGAATCGCCGTCAGCTTGCGCAGCGCCTGGCTCATCAGCCGGGCCTGCAGACCGGGCAGCGAGTCGCCCATCTCGCCTTCAAT